>JAEUHP010000106.1 GCA_016795295.1 Planctomycetota bacterium
AGTCCGCCAAGACCGGGCTGGAAGTTGCCCGACCATGCGCCGCCGGCCCCCTCGAATTCGACCACCTTGCCCTCGCGACCGAGATGACCCCAACTTGCGGGAAACGCGATGGCCATCGGGCCCCACGCAGGAAGCCCGGGAAGCTCTTTGAACGCGAGGGGCATGACTGGCTCGGGCCAACGTCTCTCACGCTCAGCCGCAGGCCGCGCGCGGTGTTGCTAGATCTCGCGGTTGCGTGATCGCGCGGTCCTTCGGCTGCTGCGTGGAGTCAGCCACCCACGATACCGCGAAGCCGGATCTTGATACCAGCAAATTCATCACCGACGAGCCCAAGCTTGCCGTGGTACCGCAGCCCGGAGTCAGAACGGGCCGCCTCGCGCAGTGCTGCTGCTGCCTCCATCGCGGCAACATCAGAGGTTCCAGCCAGGATCGCTCTCGAAGCGTGCAGCTTGAACCGCTGCAACGGGAAGATCATCTGGGACTCCTGTGCATCGTGCTCAAGAAGCACGCCCCGGGCCTCCTCGAACAAGTCCCGCACATCAAGGGACGCAACGATGAACGCGAACTCCAGCCACGCATCGGTCTTTACGTTGGGGTACTCACGCTCTCGGAGAACACAGCGGCGCATTGCATCGAGCGCCGGCTCGCGCTGCCCCAAGGCCAAGAGTGACTGTCCCAGACCCGATAGGGCGGGCGCAATCTCAAGCGGCTCTGGGAACTCAGCGAGAACGCGCTCGAACAACTCAGCAGCCTCACGGTGAAGTCCCGCCTCGGCGAGATGAACTCCCTGGATCCGCACGTATTGTCCACGGCTGCTTCGACGCGCCCGGCCCAGCTTGGCCTCGAACTCCGCCTTGTCTCCCTCCGTCCACGATGTTCGACGAAACCAGTCCGGCATGGCGATTCGGGCGAGTCTGGTGTGGCTAACGTCTGTGCCCGTGAGCCGCTATCGCCGCTGCGGCGATCGTCGGCTCCTGCGGCCACTTAGACGCCTTAATCGGGAACTCCGTCGTAGTCAACTGGCTCAGCACCCTTGCTGCGGACGAGTTGTCGAACCTTGAGGTTGAGCGCCGTGCCGAGTGCAAGGAAGACGCCGGCGATGATCCACGTGCCAACGCCACTGCCACCCTCCTTGCCCGCCTTGCCAATCGTCTTGAAGACCGCGAAGAAGACAAGAACCACCCCGAAGCCGAACAGGATCATCGCCAGCATGTCCGCAGCTCTGATGTCGCGCTTGGTGTAGGTCGTCACAACAAGCTCCTGGTGCATCTAACGTCTTTGGCATTGCCATGCTCGCAGCCGCCGGCTCTCTCGGCAAGCAGCGATTTCGGTGACGGCGAAGTCCGTCGCCACACACCGCAGTCGGCCTACTTCGTGCGAGCGATCGGGCTGGCGAAACGGCAAACCAACTCCTGGTTGCCCGGGCCACGATGATCGATGACGGCGACCGACGCCCACTCGCCCTGACAGGTCACCTGGACCGAGCGGCCGAAGTCGGCGCTGTCGCCAACAAATGCCGTGGCCACCTGGCCCTCCAAGGTGACGATCTGCGGCCATTTCTGGGTGCCCTCCTCGATGGCGACCAGGAACTGCTGGGGCTCGCTACCCGAGACCGCGCCGACCTCGGACGCCGTGACCCTAACCGGCGGCGGCTCCCGGTGAATGGTCGAGCACACGGACAGGCAGATGAACGCAACGCAGGCTCCGATCTTGCTCATGTTGCGACGATCGGGCCGATGTCATCGCGAACTTGAACCCATGCATGACGGACCATGCCGTCCCCAGGGGTGCACTTGCCCAACGCCTTTGGCCATCAGTCGCCGGCCGCTTGGGGCCGGCCGGCTGCATCGGCGTGTTGGGCAGCAGTCTACTCTGACTCCTGCTCGCGAACATGCCGTCGGGTGAGGAGATTCCTCGCGAGTCCGAGTAGCGGGATGAGCACTACGGCCGCGGCGCTGATCCTGGTGCAGAGCCATGGGATCGCAGGATCGATGGTCCGCGTAGCTGCCGAGAAGGCCGGTGACACCCATCCACCAATGCCAATCCAGTAGACCAGCAACAACCAGAACTCGATTGATCGCCAGTGCGCACCACGCAGGAATAGCAAGGCAACCGACATTGCCCCCGCGGCTAGGTGCGTCAACACCAACACGAAGGCCAACAGGACATTCGGGGGATCGTCGCAGAACTCGGGGCATGCCCAGCAGTAGACGAAGGCCGCACCGTAAGTCGCCGGCCCCACGAGCCAAGCCGCCCAGAACAGGCTTGCAGAGATGCTCCCGGCTCGTCGGTGCTGGAGGCCGCCCGCGACACTTTCGGAATCGAGACCCACGTGATTACCGGCCTCCCAACGTCTTTGACGCTGAGCCGCGAGCGCCGCTGCGGCGCTCGTCGGCTCCTATGCCTTGTTGGGCGGCGCTCACCGCCCGAGCTGCTTGGGCAAGTCGACAACATAGAGTCCCCACAACTCCTCCAGCGGAACGGGACGCCGAGAGCGCTCGCCCACCGGAGGGCCCTCTGCGAACGGAAATGGGTAGATGGAGAATGCTCGGTCCCCGGGCATCTGCTGGACATCGACTCGCCAGCTACCCCAGCGGTTGTCGGCGTAGAACCGCTCAAGATCGCCAAGCATGAGAAACCTCAGCCATTCGGAGTAGGAGGCGGCCACATCCTCCCATCGCAAGCTGTCTGGAGCGAAGTAGAACACGTGACCGACTGGGCCAGGGATGCCGCCGCCGTTGAGCGCGAAGAACCCGCCAATGGCGTCGTCACCAACAAGCAGGGCTCCCGGTAGGCGATGCGGTGGCTGCTCGAGTCGATTCCACTCATTGAGGGATCGGGGCAGGCGATCATGCCCGCCGCCGAGAACGCGCACCCAACCACTGTCGATCAGGAGACCTCCCGACTCGAGCGCTATCGCTCCCATCGGCGATCGACTGGTCACCTGCAGCGCGAGCAGCGTGCGGCGACCGGCGGCCGGATCGACGCCAAGCACCTCGACCGTGCTCTTGGCATCCTTGATCCACTCGTGAACCAGAGCCATCCCAGGCTCCGTCGTGTCCACGAGCTGTTCGATCGTCTTGGGCGACATGGCGTCGGAACTCCTGGAGCAACTGCCGGTGAAGGCCACGACAACGACGAATGCTAAGCGCGCGAATCGCATGTGATGTAGCAGGTCCGCCCGCCCAACGTCTTTGCCCCTGAGCCGCGAGCGCCGCTGCGGCGCTCGCCGGCTCCTGCGGCTTGTTAGGCGCCCCACTCTACACCCAGGGGCAGAACAACTTCCACGCAGCGTAGAGCGAAGCGAACAGCAAGCCGATTAGGACGCACATGAACGGCACCAGGGCCCACATGGCCATCCTGGCACCACGAACCAAGTCCCTCAGTTGACTCGGCCGGCGGCTGTCCAGCAGGGGCATCCTGTTGTGGGGCATGGAGAGATGGTGCGCCAAACGTCTTTGACCTTGAGCCGCGAGCGCCGCTTGGGGCGCTCGCCGGCTCCAAGGTCTTGTTGGGCAGAGCCTACACCTACAAGCAGACAAGTGTGACCTGCCCACGAAGATCCCCGACTTCGACCGTGATCTCAGGCAGCGTCGGCTGGAAAGCGACGGGCACCCAGACCGCGCGAGCCTCCTGCTGGAACGAGAACCGAAAGTGCTTCACGAGCGGCAGGTGACAGTCGGCATCGGTAGCCTCGACGGGGTCCACGTAGTCGACCTCGAACGGGGGAAACTCGATGAACTCGGCCCGGTTGCGCCGCACCTCGCGATCAACTCGCTGCAGTACCTCACGGCTGTGAATAACTACAGCTGCGTCGTACCTGGGATCGAGCAAAAAGAGACGGGGATCCCACGCGAGCGAGGCACAGTACAGATAGAAGTCCGTCTCCATCCTCGTGATCTGTGTCATCGAGAAGGGGCGCACACCTGTAGCCTTGACCTGCAACGACTTGCCATCGTAGACGGTCATGCTTGGCATCCTGTCTGCAGCGACGGTCCTGTCGAACTGGAGCTCGTCATCGCGAATGCCCTGGGCAAGATCGGTGCTGCGATAGAACGAGGCGGGTCTCAGCAGGAGCCGTCCGTGCTCCACGAACTCCCGCAGATAGCGTCGCTCACCGTACTTGATGAGGCAACCTTTCGGCGGCATACCCCAGTCCGCGCAGACCCGAGCGGCACGCTGCGCTTTCGGATCCGTGGCCAGCGGAATTGCCCGCAGGTCACTGCTTGGCCGCACGCCGCGATGCTCGAACTCTCTACTAACGTGAGTGAGCTTCCGGCCCCAGTAGCGCATCCGAGGTTCGTCGGCGTGCGCAGCCAATCGCGGCGGGACACCGCGAAGTGCTACAGAGTTGGCGATGATGTCGTCGAACCTCTGGCCGAGGGCTTCCGCGCTGAAGTTCGACAGAAAGCGCCGCCTGTCGTACTCCCTGGTCCAGTGATCGACTCTTCGCATGCGATTGTTTTGCCACTCAGACTCTCAAGCGCTCGCGCCACTGCTTCTGCCCAACGGTTGAGCTGCTGAGCGGCGCGCGGCTTGGCGCGCGGCCGCTCCTGCAGCGAGTTAGGCGGTCCTCAGCGGAGCCCAAGAACCGCCACTCCCATGGTACGTCTCGGCGACGAGCCTGTAGAGAGCACCGCAGGAATTGCACCGAAACTCCCAGTGCACGTAGTCCTCCCATGGGCCATCCGGTGCGCAGTTTTGGACCGAAGGAGACCACTCACTTGGGACCTCAACCAACGTCCCATCTCGCAGGTTGCCCTGCGCAACTCGAATCGCCTTGGCCAACTCGCCCGGCGTGCGAATCATCCATTCCAGGTCTAGGGGCTGACAGGCTTCGCAAGCCATCGCACGGATCCGCCTAACGTCTTTGCCGCTGAGCCGCGAGCGCCGCTGCGGCGCTCGCCGGCTCCTGCGGCTTGTTAGGCGCCCCACTCTACACCCAGGGGCAGAACAACTTCCACGCAGCGTAGAGCGAAGCGAACAGCAGGCCGATTAGGACGCACATGAACGGCACCAGGGCCCACATGGCCATCCCGGCACCACGAACCAAGTCCCTCAGTTGACTCGGCCGGCGGCTGTCCAGCAGGGGCATCCTGTTGTGGGGCATGGAGAGATGGTGCGCCAAAC
>JAEUHP010000123.1 GCA_016795295.1 Planctomycetota bacterium
CGCGGGGGCGATACCAGGTGCCGGTGGGGTTGGTGTGGGCGTCGCAGCCCTGAATCGGGCAGAACGGTGGGCGAAAAGTCTCCATGGAAGCTCCTGCCGGGCGCGAAGACCTCGGCAGGGTGGCTGTGCCACGGGCGCGTCTGCGGTTACCTGAATTCCGGCGTGCCAGCCAACGCAGCAGCTGTGGTCAGCGGCGACGGGCGCTTGCCTTCGATTTGCCCCCTGCGGGCTTGGCGGCCTTCGCCGGGCCCTTCTTGGGCTTGTCGGCTCGCTTGCTGCTGCCCTTGGTGCTGCTGCGGGTGGCTAGCGCCTTCGGCGCCGCTTTTGCCGGGCGCGGCCGGGCTTTGCTCTTGGCTGCGGGAGCTGCGGGGACGAGCACTGCGGTGGCCGCTGCTGCTGCGGTGGGCTGCGGCTCGGGCGCTGTGGCGGGGGGCGGTGGCGGTGTTTCTGGAATCACCACGGCACGGCCGTGGGTGGCCGCGAAGGTGCGCACGGCTTCGGCGTGCACGGCCACCACTGCGGCCAGCACTTCGTCGAGCGCCGCCAGCACGTCTGGGGCGGCGGCGGCAGCGCACAGTTTGCCGATCTCGGCGAAGCGCGGAAACGCCTCGGCGTCGTCGAGCAGCGGCAGGCGGCAGGCGAGCACCGCCACGCGGCGGTGGCGCGCGGTGTCCTGGGTGGCGAAGCGCTTCAGATCCTTCCACAGCTTCTTGTGGCGGCGCACCAGGTCGCCGAGTACCGCGCTGGCGAGGCGATCGGCTTGGCCTGCGACATCGCATTCGCGCAACAGATCTTCGAGGAACGGCAGATCCGCCGGTTCGAGCAGGCTGGCGCGGGCGGCCAGCAGTTCGACGCCGACCGTGCGCAGTTCGGCGATGCCCGAACGCCACAGGGTGCGCACGAACGCAGTCATCTGAGCGCGGCCGATCTGCGGGTGGGCGGCGACCAGGGCGTTGGCGGCGGCCTGCACGGCGGCTGGTTCGGCACCGAGGAAGGTTGCGTTGCTGCCGGCGGCGCGCTGTTGCTCGGCGGCGCGCTCGCGCGAGCCCGCAGCGGTCAGCTTCTGGCGCAGCAGGGCCTGCTCGCGGCTGAAGTTCATGCTCATACGCTGTGCTTCCGGGTCAGGTGTTCGATGAGGTCGAGTTTGGTCACGAGGCCGAGGACCCTGCGCTCGGTGTCGACCACCAGGGCCACTTCGCCGCGCTCGAAGATGCGGGGCAGTTCGTTGGCGGGCGTGTGCGGGGCGACGGTGGCGACCTTGCGCACCATCACCTCGGCGATGCGCGTGGTGCCCTTGGCCTTGTCTTCGACCAGCACGCGCAGCGCATCCGCCTCGGTCAGGATGCCTGCGAGCTTGCCACGGTCGGTCACCGGCACCTGCGAGAAGCCGCGCTCCTTGAACAGCGCCACGGCCTTGCTGATCGGGTCGGCGACGTCGACCGTGACCACTTCGCGGCGCGGCATGGCGCGCAGCAGCTCCTCGATGGTGCCCACGGCCCAGTCCTCCTCGAGGAACCCGTTCTCGCGCAGCCAGCGGTCCTCGACGAACTTGGTCATGTAGTTGCGCACGCCGTCGGTCAGCACCGTGAGGATGCGCGCGCCCTTGGGGAACTCCTTGGCGATCTGCAGGGCGGCCCACACACAGGAACCCGACGAGCCGCCGACCAGGAGGCCCTCCTGACGGATCAGTTGGCGCGCCACGCGGAAACTGTCCTTGTCGTTCGACTTCACCCAGCGGTGCACCAGCGAACGGTCCAGCACGTCGGGGATGAAGTCGTAGCCGATGCCTTCGACCTTGTAGCTCTTGATCGGGCCAGGGCCGGCCAGGATCGAACCCTCGGGGTCGACGCCGACGATCTGGCAGTTCGGCATGTGCTTTCGCACCGCGCGCGCCACGCCCGTGATGGTGCCACCGGTGCCGGCGGTCATCACCACCGCGTCGCAGCGCTTGCCCAGTTGCTCGCAGATCTCGACGCCGGTGCCCTGTTCATGGGCCAGCGGGTTCGATGGGTTGCCGTACTGGTCGAGGATGTGCGCGTTCGGAATCACCTCGCGCAGGCGCTTGGCGACGCCGATGTGGCTCTCGGGCGCGTCCCACGCGGCTTCGGTGGGGGTGCGGATGATCTCGGCGCCGAGCGCTTCGAGCACCACCTGCTTCTCACGCGACATCTTCTCCGGCATGGTGATGATGACGCGGTAGCCGCGCACGGCCGCGGCCAGGGCGAGGCCGATGCCGGTGTTGCCGGAAGTGGGTTCGATCAGGGTGTCCCCAGGTTTGATGCGGCCCGACTTCTCGGCGTCGAGCAGCATGCGCACGCCGATCCGGTCCTTCACCGAGCCACCCGGGTTCATGAACTCGCACTTCGCGAGGAGCTCTTGGTCGAGATGGCGGCCGAGGCGGGCGAGGCGGACGATCGGCGTGTTGCCGACGGTGGACAGAATCGAATCGTGGATGCCGGACATTGTCTTGATTCAAGCAGGGGCGTGGCTCCAAGGGAAATGCTCGCTGCGGGCTTGTCTGCTGCGCCGGGGCGGCGCACAGTGGTCCCCCCGTGCACGCGCCCGACCACTCCGAGCCGACCATGCCCCTCTGCCCGCAGGCTTCGAGCCAGGCGCAGCCGGCCTCTCCACTCCCGAACCAGAGCGCGGCTTCGGCAGCCACCGGCCCGGGGTCGGCGGAGCCACGATCCTCCGGAGATCCATCCTCCGCAGATCCACCCTCCGGAGCTCCGGGCACCGCTCTGGATGCCGGGCCGCCCGGTGGGGACGCGGGGCAAGTTGGCGAGGGTCGGCGTCGGCGTCGGCGCCGGCGCGGTCGGGGCCGGATGCCGAACGGCGGCGAACCGGGGGCGCCCGACGCTGCCGGTGCGACCGGGGGCGAGGCCGCGGCAGGGGACGGCGCTGCGGGCGCTGGCGAGTCGGGCCAGGCCGGCGGCGAGCATGCGGCGCGGCACGCTCCGCAGCATCCCCAGCAGCGTGCTCACCAGCACGCACCGCAGCGCGGTGCCCGGCGGCCAGCCGAACGGGGCCAGCCGCGGCCCGAGCGCGCCATGCGCGAAGGCGGTCGTCCGCATGGCCCCAAGGGCAGGCCGGAACGGCCGCGCCGTGATTCGGCCCACCTGGCCACGATCGCGGCCAAGGCACTGGCGATGATGGCGCGCCAACTGTTGCAGGTCGAAGGCGTCGACCCGTTGGCGATGCCGCGTTTCCTCGACCTGCACTTGCGGGTGCCGATGGACGGTGGCAACGACGTGCAGCAGGCTGCGTCGACGGCGGTGGCGCAGGTGCTGCAGCGTGTGCGCGAAGTGCGCGAACACGAGCGCGCGCTCCGTCCCGGCGCCGTCTACAGCTACTTCGCCGGCACGGCGCACGCCGAGGGCTGCCGACCGACCGAGCCACGCCAGGTGTTCGATGGCTACACGTCGACCGGCAAGCCGCAGTTCACGGACTTCGTGACGATGGCCATCGAGCGCAAGCACCCCGACATCGACCGCCTCCTGGCCGGCGAGGAACTGATTCTCACCCGGGTCACCATGGGGCGGGTGTTGCGCACCCAACAGCTCGCCGAGTTCGGCGGCAACTCGCCGGTCTACAAGATCCTGGGCCAGGTCGACGCGGGGCTGTTCCGCGTGCTCGGGGCGGCTGGCAAGTGCGCCTTCAGCTTCCAGCTGCTGCGCGGCACCACGCTGGAGGGCCGCGTGCGCCTGCGGTTGCACGTGGTGGGCGCCGTGGACCCGTTCGATCTCGCCGATCCGGCGTTGCTGCACATCCTGAATCGATTCCAGCGTCGGCTGGACGAAGAGGCCCTGCGCCTGCAGGGTCAGACCCAGCAAGGTGAAGTCGACGAAGAAGCGTTCGTGCTGCCGCTGCTGCAGGATCTGGCGCGGCAACTGCAGAGCCACACGCGGCACGCCAGCCGCCGCACCCAGCACGGCATCGAACGCAGCGAAGCCGGCCAGCGGCCGACTTCGCGTGCCTACCCGGACGCCGGGGCGGCGAGCGACGACGCCATCCTGTGGGATCTCGACCAGAGCACCGTGGTGGTGCTGGGTGGCAAAGGCCGGGTGCACGTGTTCACGCCCCAGGGCAAGCACGTGACCTCGGTGAGCATGCAGGGCTCCGCAGTCGAGCGGCGCCGCCAGATGGGCCGCTGGCGCCTCGCCGAGCCCGAGGAGCGCGGCGAGTTCCGTCTGCACGTGAAACGCCTGCTCGCCGCCGGAGTCGAGGCCACGGCAGGTCCTGACGACGAAGCTCCGGCCCGCCCGCCGACGGGTCAGCAGAACCCGTGAGCCGCGAGCCCGCCATGCGCCCCAAGATCGGCATCGTCACGATCAGCGACCGCGCCAGCCAGGGCGTGTACCAGGACCAGTCCGGGCCGGCGATCGAGTCGGCACTGCGCGACTACCTCGCCACCGACTGCGCCTTCGACTGCCGCCTGGTCGCCGACGAACGCGAACGCATCGCTGCGCTGCTGCGCGAGCTCGCGGCCGCGGGCTGTTGCCTCGTCTGCACCACGGGCGGCACCGGTCCGGCCGTGCGCGACGTCACCCCTGAGGCGATCGCGGACGTGTGCACCAAGGAGTTGCCTGGCTTCGGCGAGCAGATGCGCGCCGCGTCGCTGCGCGCGGGGGTGCCGACCGCCATCCTCTCCCGCCAGACCGCGGCGATCCTGGATCGCACCTTGGTCGTGACCCTGCCCGGCAAGCCGGCGTCGATCCGCGTTTGCCTGGATGCGGTGTTCCCGGCGATTCCGTACTGCATCGACTTGCTCGGCGGCCCGCGTCTCGAGGGCAACCCGGCCGTGGTGCAGGTGTTCCGCCCCAAAGCCTGACCCTGCTGCCTTTCATTCGCTGCGACCATGACCCAGCCGCTGACCAAGGAACAGTTCACCCACTTGCTCGAACCGGTGGCCAAGGCGCTCGCCGCGGTGGCCGTCGATGCCGCCGATGCGGCAGCTCTGGCCGAGCGCGCCGCTCCGTTCCGCGGTCCAGCCGTGGCGGCGCTGCGCGCGGCGGCCGTGGCTGCGATCCCGAGCGACTGGCTGCTGCCGAAGGCCAGCGCCGGCATCCGCTTCGGCCGCGTGGCCAAGGACCTGCACGGGTTCTCGGTCGATGCCGTGCTGATGGACGTGCCCGGGCCGCGCCACCGCCATCCGAACGGCGAACTCGACCTGTGCTTCGCCACCTCGGGCGACCCGCGGTTCGACGGGCATCCCGAGGGTTGGGTCGTCTACGGCAAAGGCAGCGTGCACGTGCCGACCGTGCGCGGCGGTCAGATGCTGATCCTCTACTTCCTGCCCGGCGGCGCGATCGAATTCGGCGTTTGAGTCGGGGCACGCCCCCCGCGACCGGCGCTGCGCGGCGCGCGCACCCGAATCCCCCGCACCCGAACCCCCCGCACCCGAACCCCTCGCCGAGGGATCACGGTTTGCGCCATTCGATCGGCAGGGCGCCGTGGGCGAAGTCGTTGCCGACCGACTTCAGCACGCGCATGCGCGGCGCGGCGCGGTCCTGGTCTTCGGCGTAGAAGACGTGGAACACGTTGTCGAAACCGACCAAGTACGACGACGGATCGAAGTCCGCATCGGGGCGGTGGGCGCCCGGGGGCACCATGTCGACGAACAGCGGCGTGACGCCTTCGTAACGCAGCATGTCGACCATCGCGGCGATCAGGAAGCGCTGGTCCTCGATCAACGGGAACCGATCCTGCAGCCGGAAGATGTTGTCGAACGCCATGCGCGCGACCCGGCGCGGTGCGCCGTCGGCGTGGCCGCCCTGGCACAGGCGGATCAGGTCCCAGGTGAACTTGCCCGGCGCGATGAACTCCGGATGCAGGTAGACGACCCGGAAATCGGGGTGGAAGCGCCCGTCCGCCGTGAGGCAGGCCGAGCTGAGTGCCGGCTCGCGCTGGCAGATGCGGCGGATCGCGTCGCGGTCTTCGCGGGTCGAGACGAACAGGACGCGTTCGCCCTGGCGCAGCGCCGCAGCCAGGAAGCGCAGCGCCAAGAACGTGGCGCGCGTGCCGGGTTCGGCCAGCAACATCGAGGAACTGCGCAGCGCCGGCCCGCTGCCGTTCTGGAACGCGGCGTTGAGGTCGGGATGGCCGAGATCGATTGGCGTGTCGCCGCGCGCCGGCACCGTGAACTGCGCCTCGTCGCGCGCCATCGACAGCTGCGCCGCCACCGACGGGTAGATGTGGATGCCGGGGCCGCGCTCGTTGCGCGCGCCCAGGTAGACGTCGCGCGTGATGCCGCGGCCGGCGATCGAGAAGTGGTGCACGCCGCGGTAGTAGTACTGGTGCCGCGCCTTGGCGATTTCGATGGCGCGCGCCTTGAAGTCGGTGGCCTCTTCGCGGAACGACAGGTGCAGCATCAGGTCGGTCGAGAACTCTTCGGCCGAGGGCAGCCGGAGGTCCCGCGGGTGCGCTTCCTCCATGACGAAGATGCCGTGGATGCCCGATTCGAGCAGCCGCCGCCGCGTTTCCAGCAACGTGGTGCGCTTCTGGTAGTAGTCGATGTCGGTCAGCAACAGGCCGACGTTGTCGATCACCACCATCTGCACGGGGGCCACGCGGCCGTGGTTCTCGATCTCCGCCAGGATCCACTCGATGTCGACCGTGGTGCCGCGGGTGCTCGGCTGCTGGATCGCCGCCGGCCGGGCCTGGGTCAGGATCAGGCGCGTGCGGCCTCGGGGGCCGTCCGCCTGCAGCACCAGCTTGCCGGGCACTTCGCGTGGCAGCACCGTGATCGGCACGTCGCAGCGAAACCAGTCGAAATCGGCAGCGAGCTTCTTGTGGATGCTCTCGGGCGAGTGCTCCACCGAGTAGTAGAGGTAGGTGGTGCCGTCCTGGCCGTGCAGCCAGGCGCGCACGACCAGTTCGAGGGCCAGCAGGGTTTTGCCCGTGCCCGGGCCACCGGCGAGGCAGGCGAACACGGCGCCGTCGTCGGGATAGCGGATGCCGCCGCCGAGGATGCCGTCGAGGCCGTCGATGCCGGTTTTGAGGGTGGCGAAGCTCACCCGGCCAAAGTAGCCGGAGCCGCGCGGGTCGGCCACTGAGCTGTGCAGCCCGCACCGCGTGCGGGACAGCCTTGGCGCCGCTGCAGCGGGCTGGCTGCATGATTCGGCCGCAGCCGTTCCCCGCGTTGCAGCGGCCCTAGAGCAATCCTGAGCTGTGCAGCCCGCACCGCGTGCGGGACAGCCGTGGCGCCGCTGCAGCGGGCTGGCTGCATGATTCGGCCGCAGCCGTTCCCCGCGTTGCAGCGGCCCTAGAGCAATCCTGAGCTGTGCCGCCCGCGAAGCGTGCGGGACAGCCTTGGCGCCGCTGCAGCGGGCTGGCTGCATGATTCGGCCGCAGCCGTTCTCCGCGTTGCAGCGGCCCTAGAGCAATCCTGAGCTGTGCCGCCCGCGAAGCGTGCGGGACAGCCTTGGCGCCGCTGCAGCGGGCTGGCTGCATGATTCGCCCGCAGCCGCTCCCCGCGTTGCAGCGGCCCTAGAGCAATCCTGAGCTGTGCCGCCCGCGAAGCGGGCGGGACAGCTCAGTGATGGTGGCCGCCCGGGCCGTGCACGTGGCCGTGCTTCTTCTCTTCGGCAGTGGCGCGGCGCACTTCGAGCACTTCCACCTGGAAGTTCAACCGCTGGCCGGACATCGGGTGGTTGGCCGACACCGTGATCTGATCGCCGGCGACGGCGCGGATCCACACCGGGATGGTCTGGCCGTTGCGCGCGCGGGTCTGGAACGACATGCCGACCTTGAGTTCGACCTCGGGCGGGAACGCGTTGCGCGGCACCGTCTGTTCGTTGGTCGGGTCGTATTCGCCGTAACCTTCGGCTGCCGGCACCACGGCTTCCAGCTTGTCGCCGGGCAGGCGGCCTATGAGCTGCCGCTCCAGGCCGGGCACGATGTTGCGGTGGCCGTGCAGGTAGACCAGTGGGTCGCCGCCGAACGACTGGTCGGCGATCGAGCCGTCGTCGAGGGTCAGGCGGTAGTGGAGGGTGACGACGTGGTCGTCGGCGATCGCGAGCTTCATAGGGGCGAACAGCGTAGCCGCTGCGGCGGCGGGCGCCAGGGACGGGGCGGTGGAGGCCGGCCGCGGCGATGGCATGGGTGGGACGGTCGGCTCCGCACTAGCCCGTAGCGAGCCGTGGCTGCCGGTGGCCGATGGGGGCGGCACGGAGCACCCATGGCACTACTCGACTGGAATGCGTCCTTGGACCTCGGCGTGGCCAGCATGGACGCGGAGCACCGGGAACTGGTCGCGGCGATGAACCGCATCCACGAACTCGACGCACGCGCGGCCGACAAGGCCAGCATCGAGGCGGCGATCGACCGGCTGGTCACCCTGACCAAGCGTCACTTCGCCGACGAGGAGAAGCACATGGCCGCGATCGGCTTTCCGGACCTCAAGCGGCACGCCCTGATCCACCAGGACATGCTGAAGAAGGTCGACGTGCACTGCGCCACCTTCCGCGCCGGCAACGGCCGGGTCGAACGGGCCTTCTTCGACTTCTTGGTCTACTGGCTCGGTGCGCACATCAAGGGCATCGACAAGCGGTACGCCGAGTTCGGGACTCCGGCCAAGGTCTGAACTGCTGCAGGGCGGCCTCGGACGGTGGGCGCGAACCGCAGCGACATCGCCCTGGACCACGACCTCCGTTGGGTCGGCTGGAGTCCCGCGCAGATCGTGGCGTGCGACCAGGACGACCGGGCCGTGCCGCAGCGAGGCTCGCCGAGGCACGGCGCCCTAGGCCCTAGTCCTGCGCGACGCTCCACGGCAACCCGGTCGCCGCGGCCACGCGGGCGGCTTCGGCTGCGGCGCGGTCGCGATCGGGACTGCGGAACAGGCGCACACTGCGGCCTTCGCCTGCCACCACGAGATCGAACCAGACCATGCCGCGGGCGCCCTCCTTCTTCGCGACGACGAGCCGTTCCTGTGCTGGCCTGGGTATCCGACGCCCGTAGCGCAGGCCGAACATGGCCCACTCGAGGCGCACCGTTCCCGCGGTGAGCACTGCCCCGCGCGTGCCGAACGTCGCCCACGCGCCGAACGCCACGAAGCCTGCGGACGTGAGCAACCCGATCGGCAGTGGCATGCGCGGGGTGGTGCGGTGGCGTTCGCAGCGCTTCGATTCGGCGCTACGGCTCAATGTGCACTTCCACGTGCTGTGGCTGGATGGGGTGTACGGTTGGGCGCCTGGGCGGGGTCAGCCGGTGTTTCACGAGCATGCCGGGCTTTGCGATGGGGACGTGGAGTTGCTGGTGCAGCGCCTTCGTGTCCGCGTGCGGCGGGCCTTGCGTAAGTTGGGCAAGTGGGTGGACGCCGAGAATGCGGCGGATGGTGGCGACGAGGTTGGCGACGAGTTGCTGCCGGGGCTGGTGGCCGCGGCGATCGAGGGCCGGGCGGCGCTGGGCGAATGCGCCGGGCAGCGGGATGGTCGAGTTGGGCAGAGCTACGCTGGCCAGCAGGCGCCGCGGCGGAAGGGGCCGCTGTGCGCGGAGTCTGGCGGGTTTTCGCTGCACGCTGGCGCGTGGGTGGCGGCGCGGGATCGGGAACGTCTCGCGAAGCTGTGCCGTTACGCCGGCCGTCCGGCGGTGGCCGAGTCACGGTTGGTGGAGCTCGGTGGGGGCAGGATTGGGTATGCGCTGAAGAAGCGTTGGCGGGATGGCACGACCGCAGTGGTGATGACGCAGGAGGTGTTGATGGAATGTCTCTGCGCGCTGGTGCCGCGGCCGCGGAAGCACCTGGTGACGTACCACGGGGTCTTGGCGCCGGCGTCGGGTCTGCGTTCGCGGGTGGTGCCGCTGCGTGAGGGGGATGCCGGGGATGTTGGAGGCTGCCGGCACGGGGATGATGGTGGAGCGGTGGCGTCGGCCGAGTGCGACGAGGCCGTGGTGGCCGCCGGCGTCGACCTGCGGCGCCGGTTGGCCGAGCGGCAGCGTCGGCAGCGTCAGCGCATTCCGCATGGTGGCGGCAGGCGAAGTGGTGTACGGCGCCGCCTGCCATGGGCTGCGTTGCTGCAGCGGGTGTTTGGAGTTTCGGCGCTGGTCTGCCCGAAGTGCGCCGGTCTGCGGCGGGTGTTGGCGGCGATCCACGACCCGGCGGCGATCGCGCGGGTGCTGGGGTCGCTGGGGGTGTCCGGAGCGGAACCGGGGCCGGTTGGGTGCCGGGCACCGCCGGGTCGCGAAGGCGGTGGACCGGGCGGTGAGTCCGGCTGGCCGGAGTGACGGCAAGGCGCGGTGCGGCAACCACTTTGGGCTGCGGTAGGTGAGCGGTGTTCCGCTGGGCCGAGAAATGGGCCGACGGGGCGGATTTCACCGCGTCGCGAGGGCTTGCCGGAGGGGCTTGGGCAGCGTTATGCTGGAGGGTGGGGGAGCAGACCTGGGTGGTCCGGGACTGCAGCTTGAACTTCCTCCGCGCGCAAGGCCGCCCTTACCGAACTGTTCCAGCAGGTGAAGAACGCGAAGAAGCCCGTGATGGTCGAGCGAGTGGTCGGCGACATCGACGAGATCGTGCGGTTGGTGCGCTTCCCCGGTTGGCAGACCATAGCGGCCGGCGAGCGCGAGGTGAAGAATGCCCTCCGCAAGAGCCTGCTCAATTACCAACTCCATCAGGATGCCGAGCTGTTCGAGCGCGCCTACGGCTGTATCCGCTAATACTACCGATGAAGAACAAGGTTCCGTCGCCCGTTCCGATCCCTCAGCCTCCGGTGCCGCAGGATGGCCTGGCTGCGGACGTCGTTGCGTCGGGGCTTCCGGTGCATCCCGAGGACCGCGTCAGGCTCTTCAGCCCTGACCAATGGGAGCGCTTCGTTCAGGAGTGGGTCGACTCGCTGCGCGACGAGTACGAACTGGTCGAGCGGTGCGGCGGCGCGGGCGACATGGGGCGCGACGTCATCGCCACGGTGAAGGGCGGCAACGGTGCATGGGACAACTACCAGTGCAAGCACTACCAGAAGGCGCTCACGCCTGGCGACGTTTGGGTCGAGCTGGGCAAGCTCGCATACTACACGCTGAAGGGCGAATACTCGTACCCTCGGAGCTACTTCTTCGTCGCGCCCCAGGGTGTTGGCCCGAAGCTCTCGAACCTCTTGAAGAAGCCTGACGCGCTACGTAACGGACTTCTCGCGAACTGGGACAAAGCGTGTCGGACGGAGATCACCGAGACCGAGGTCGTCGACTGCGACGCCGCGATGAAGGCGCACATCGCAGGCCTCGATTTCTCGATCTTCAAGACCAAGCCGCTCCTCCGCATCATCGAGGGGCACGCCAAGACGCGCTGGTATGTGGCGCGTTTCGGAGGTGGACTCCCAGCACGCTCTGCACCGCCGCCGCCGCCGGGCGTTCCGTCCGACAACGAAGCTGTCTTCGTCGGTGAGCTTCGCCGTGCGTATGCGGATCACCTTAAGCAGGACGTGAAGGATCTCGATGCGGGGCTCGCGTCCCACGAAGACCTCCGCGAGCATTTTCATGAGGCGCGGGTCGAGTTCTACAGCGCCGAGGGGCTGCGTATGTTCTCGCGCGACAGACTGCCTCCGGGCGAGTTCGAGAAGCTCCAGGACGAGGTCCACTCCGGCATCAAGGACGACGTGCGTGGTGCCCATGCCAACGGCTATCAGCGTGTCCTCGCCGTGGTGAAGACGGCTCGCGCGCTGCAGCTCACGAGCAACCCACTCACCACGCGCATCCATACCCGTGACCGTGGAGGCATCTGCCACCAACTCGCGAACGACGGAAAGGTCCGGTGGGTCAAATGACGACCGAGGCCACCCACTTCGTCTCGCCGTTCAACGGGCCCGTCGAGATCGGCCTGCGCGCGCTCTGCGTGCTGACCGCGGCGTTCCCCGCTGCGTACGCGCTGCAGCGGCTTGTCGTCTTCGACTACTTGCTCGTTCACTCCGATGACATCGAGGGCGGCCCCGAGGGGCTGCATCCGAGAACCCCGCATCGCGGCGGCGAGATCCTTGTCCGACGCGGCGTGATTCAAGACGGGCTCACGCTCTACGAGAGCCGGGGGCTTATCGAGCGCGTCTACAAGGACGGCGGCATCTTCTTCGCCGCAACCGACAAGTCTGCCGACTTCCTCGACACGCTCAGCACCGAGTACCTCGCCGGCCTGCGTGATCGCGCGGACTGGGTGGTCGACAGCTTCGGCGCACTCGACGACGCAGAGCTCGACGCGATGGTCCGTGGCCACATCGGCACATGGGGCGCCGAGTTCGCGATGGAGTCCGTTCTCTGGACCGAGGAGGCGTCATGAAGTTCGGCTTCGCCCTTCGGCGTCTCGCGCTCATCGGACCGGGGAAGGCTCCTGCTGAAGTCACGTTCACGCGA
>JAEUHP010000136.1 GCA_016795295.1 Planctomycetota bacterium
CCCGCTACCCTGATCGGGTGCCCGCGGGACTGACCCTCTACCACAGCCACCGCCTCGAGGAATTGCTCGAAGCGCTGGCCATGCACCTGCACAGCGCGCCGCTGCCGCCGCTGGCCACCGAGACCGTGGTGGTTCCAGGCCAGGGCCTCGCCCGGTGGGTGCAATTGCAGCTGGCGCGCCGGCTCGGCATCGCCGCCGGACTCAGCTTGCCGTTCCCGGGCGCCTTCCTGGCCAGCTTGCTGGCCGACCCGCACCGCGGCGGCGCAGACCTGTTCGGCGGCACGGTGCTGCCACTGCGCCTGTGGCGGCTCCTCGGCGCGGACCACACCGGCCGCTTCGGCCCCGCCACCAGCTACTGCCAGGACGACGACGGGCCCCGGCGGCTGCAACTCTGCACCCGGCTGGCCGCGTGTTTCGACGATTGTCAGCTTTACCGGGCCGACCTGCTCGAACGCATGGCCGCCGGGGACGACCTGGCCGAGTTCGGCGCTCTGGGCCACTGGCAGGCCGAACTGTGGCGCGCCCTGCTCGCCGATGCCGGCATCGCCGGCGCCCCGCCGAAACCGCGCGGCCGCGGACGCCCGCCGAAGGTCGACACCGCGACCAAGTTGCTGTTCCCCGAACTCGGCGCGACAGCACCCGACACCGCGCACCGACTGCGCGCCCTGCGCACCCTGCTCGCCGATCCGGCGCGGGCGCAGGCCGCGCTGCCGCCGCGGCTCGCCGTGTTCGGCGCCACCACGCTGCCGCCGCAGTTCCTCGACCTCTTGTTGCAGATCGCGGCACACATTCCGGTGGCGCTGTTCGTGCCCACCCCCACCCCGCTCGCAGCCGGCGAAGCCCCTCAGGCGACCGCGCATCCGCTGCTGCGGCGCTTCGGCCGACAGGCTCGGGACTTCGCAGTGCTGCTGAACGAGGCCCTGGCCAGCACACCGGTGCCGGTGGCCCGGCTCGACGTGGCCGCGCTCGGCCGCCGCAATCCAGAGCAGCCGGTACCCGAGCCTGCGCCGGTGCCGTCGCTGCTGCAGCGGCTGCAGCGCGACCTGGTCGCTGGGGCGGTGGCCACGGAGCCGCACCCGTTGGCCGATGGCGACGACTCGCTGCGTGTGCACGACTGCCACGCCCCGCAGCGCGAACTCGAGGTGGTGAGGGACCAGATCCTGGCAGCGTTCGCCGCAGACCCCACCCTCGAACCCCACGACGTACTGGTCCTGGTGCCCGACGTCTTGCGTTACGCGCCGTTCGCCGAGGCAGTGTTCGGGCCGGTGCGCGACTTCCTGCCATTCCACATCGCCGACAAGACTCCGGCGGCCGAGCTGCCCTTGTGCGCGGCCTTGCTCGCGGTGCTGCAGTTGGCGCGCGAACGGCTGCCGCTGCACGAAGTACTCCATTTGCTGGAGCAGCCTGCCGTGCAGCGCCGCTTCGGCTTGCATGCCGGCGATCTGCCGGCGCTGCGCGACCGCTGCCGTGCCGCCGGCATCCGCTGGGGCCTCGACGCCGAGTGGCGCGCGCGGCACTGCGCGATGCCAGCGTTCGCCGCCAACTCGTGGCGCCAGGGGCTCGACCGGTTGCTGCTGGGCGCAGCCACCGGCCCACAGGACGACCTGGTGGCCAACCTGCTGCCGGTCGCCGACGCCACCAGCAGCCGCGACGCCAACCTGGCGCGCTTCTGCGATTTCGCCGAGACCCTGTTCGCGCAACTCGAAGGACTCGGCGCCGCCCGACCGTTCGCGGCGTGGGCCGATGCGATCGACGCGCTGCTGGCCGCGCTGTTCGCGGCGCGCGACGCCGAGGAGCTGCAGGCGGTGGCCCATCTGCAGCAGGCCACGGCGGCGTTGCGCGAAGCGGCGGCGGCGGCGCGCTGCACCGAAGCAGTGGCGCTGCCGGTGCTGCAGGACTGGCTTGCGGCAGCGTTGCGTTCGGCCACGGGCGCGCGGGGCTTCCTGGCCGGTGCGGTGACCGTCGCGGCACTGCTGCCGATGCGCATGGTGCCGGTGCGCCACCTGTTCCTGTGCGGGCTCGACGACGGTTCGTTCCCGCGCCGCGACCAGCCCGCGCCGTTCGATCTGCTCGCGGCCCGGCCGCGCACCGGCGATCGCTCGACCCGGCTCGACGACCGGCAGTTGTTCGTCGACGCGCTGTTGGCCGCGCGGCAACGGCTGCACGTCACCTTCGTCGGGCGCTCGGCGAAGGACGACAGCGAACTCACGCCGTCGGCGGCGGTGGTCGAATTGCTCGACTTGGTGGAACGCACCGCCGGAGCCAAGGCGCGCGCCCAGGTGCGGGTGCGGCATCCGCTGCAGCCGTGGAGCGAACGCTACCGGGATGGCGCAGACCCACGCCTGTTCACCTTCGGCGGCGATGCCACGAGTGCGGCCCGTGGCACCACCGCGGCCACCCCTTGGTGCCAGGCCGCCACGGCCCTGCTCGCCGAGCCGGCGCTCCAGGAACTGGCCATCAGCAGGCTCGAGGCGTTCTGGCGCAATCCGAGCCGCGCGTTCCTGCAGCGGCTCGGCGTGTCCCTGCCACGCACCGACGACCGCGAGACCGACAGCGAGCCGTTCGCGGTGCACTCACTGGACCGCTACCAGCTCGGCGAGCAACGCGTGCGGCGGACCCTGCGCGGCGAGGCCGAACCGCACGATCCGGTGCAACACGCGCTGGCCACCGGGCTGTTGCCGGTCGGCGGCCTCGGCGCGATCCACCACCACGACCTCGACCAGGAACTGCGAGCCTTCCTCGGCGCGGTGACCGCGCACGGCACCCTGCGCCGCGTGCCGATCGAAGTGTCCTGCGCCGGCGTGCGCGTCCACGGCGAACTCGAGGCGGTGGCCGCCGAGGTGCTGCTGGTGGCGCGCCCGGCGGCGTTGAAGACCAAGGACCTGCTGCGCGGCTGGATCCTGCACGTGCTGGCTGCCGTGGCGCGGCACCGTGGCCAGCACGAACTGCCGGAGCGCACGCTCGTGCTCGGCCGCGACAAGGGATGCATGTTGCAGCCGCTCGCTGCAGACGTCGCACAGACCACGCTCGCCACCCTGCTGCGTGGTTTCCAGCTCGGCCAGACCCAGCCGCTGCCGTTCTTCGAACACGCCTCGGCGGAGTTCGTCAAGGTCCATGACAAGGACCAGGAGCAAGGCCAGGATGCCGCTCTGGCCGCCGCGCGGAGCAAGTTCGCCACCAGCGACACGGGGCACTCCGGCGACCTGGACGATGCCGCAGTCCGGCTGTGCTACCGCGACCGCGACCCGATCGCCGCCGGGCCGTTCGTCGACTGGGCACTCGCCGTCCATGGCCCGCTGCGCGCCGCGGGAGGTTCGCGGTGACCGCAAAGCCATTCGATCTGGCACACGCCGAACTCGACGTCGGCACCGTGCTGCTCGAGGCCAGCGCCGGCACCGGCAAGACCTACACGATCGTCGGCATCCTGCTGCG
>JAEUHP010000153.1 GCA_016795295.1 Planctomycetota bacterium
CCGATGCAGCAGGGTCACCTGTTCGTCGGGGCGCAGCAGGGGACCCAGATGGCCGAGCAGGCCGAGCAGGCGCCGGTTGGCGCCCGACGGCGCGCCGAGCAGCCAGCCGGCAACGGCGATGTGCAGCCTCACGAGCCGCTCCGTGCCCAGTTGCTCATCGCCGCACCGCCTCGTGCAGGGCACGCCAGCGCGCGGCCAGCCGTTCGGGCGCGAACGCCGCAGCCCGCGCGAAACCGCCCGTGGCCAGTGCCGCGCGCAGGTCGGGGTCGGTGGCGACCCGCTGCATGGCCAGAGCCAAGGCTTCGGTGGCATCGGCGGCGACGAACAGCGCCTGCTCGGCAGCGATTTCGCGATGCGGTGGCAGGTCGCTGCACACCACCGGGGCACCGTGGGCCATGGCTTCGAGCACCGGCAGACCGAAGCCCTCGTAGCGCGAGGCGTGCACCAGAGCCGTGCAGCGACTCAACAGCACGCGCTTCTGCGCTTCGTCGACGTAGGCGCCGGGCGGCCCGACGAACTGCAGATCCGGTGCTTCGGGCCAGCGCTGGCGCAGGAGCTGGTGCGCTGCCGCCACCCGCGCGCGGTTCTTGCGCGGCCGGTCGTCGCCGAGCACCAGGAACGGCCCGGTGCGCAAGCTCGGCTCGGGCAGCGCTGGCACTCGGCAGGTGGCGTGGGGCACCACCTCGACCTTGCCGGCGGCGGCGGGCTGGCAGCGCGCCACTTCGGCGGCGGTCTGTTGCGACGGCACCAGGATGCGTGCCGCGGCGCGCAACGCGGCTCTGGTGGCGAGCCGTCGCCGCCACGAACTGACTTCGCCGAGTCCGGGCTGCAGCCACGGCAGGTCGTGCACCGTGGCGAGGGTCGGGCACGGGGCGCGCAGCGGCACCGCGGCGACGCTGCTGTGCAGCAGCTCGGCACCGAGACGGCGCAGCAGGCGCGGCAACTGCCACTGGCGAGCCCACGCAGACCGCGGTGCGGCCACCACCTCGAGCCGCGGCAGCTCCGGTGCCGCGACGCCGTCTGGCAGCAGCAGCACGGCGCGATGGCCGGCGGCGGTGTACGCGGCGAGTCCGGTCAGGAACGCGCGGGCCACGCCGGTGGGCGGACCGTCGCCGAGGCAGATGCCGTCGAACACCACGGTCACGAGGCGACCTCGTGGTAGAGCGCAGCGTGGGCGGTGGCACAGTCGGCCCACCGGTAGGTGGCGGCGCGTTGCCGGCCGCGGCCGATGAGGACTCGCCGCAGTTCGCGGTCGCGGCACAGGGCGTCGAGTGCCGAGGCGAGTGCTGCGGGTTCGCGCGCGTCGGCGAACTGGGCGGCGTCGGCGGCGAGTTCGCGCAAGGGCGCGCAGTCGTGCAGCAACACCGGCGTGCCGAGGCGCATGGCTTCGAGGGGCGGAAAGCCGAAGCCCTCCCAGAGCGAGGGATAGACCAGGGCTTCGGCGTGCTGCAGCCAGCCGGGCAGGTCGTGATCCGCGACGTCGTCGTGCCAGGAAGCGCGGCCGGCGCGCACGGCTTCGCGCAGATCGGCCACGATCGGCTCGCACTGCCAGCCGATGCGGCCGAGCACCACCAACAACGGCAGCTCTGGCAGCTTCGGCAACGCCGCCAGCACGCTGCGCAGGTTCTTGCGTGGCTCGAGGGTGCCGAGGCACAGCAAGTACGGTCGTCCGCCGAGCGGGTGCGGTGCGGCCGTGCGCTCGGGCAGGTGGTCGGCGCCGAACGGGATCACCCGAGCCTTCGGTGCGTCCGGCGCGAACGTCCGCAGATCCGCCGCCGTGGCCTGCGAAGGCGCCACCACTGCGGTGGCGCGCTGCAGGGCCACGCGCGTGCGTTCGGCCAGCCCCGCTGCCGCGGGCCCGTGCCATTCCGGTGCCCGCGCGAACGCCAGATCGTGCACGGTCAACACCACGGGGCCAGGGCCCGCCGGCGGATGCACATAGTCGGTCCAATGGCACACCCGGGCCCGCCCGGCCAGGCGCTGGGCGGTGAAGCCGCAGCGAGCCAGCCACGGCAGACTTCGCCCCGGCAGCGGCCAGCGGTGCAAGCGGGCGCCCGGGGGCACGGCCACGGGCACGCGGGCGCGGGCCAGGCAGTGGCCGAACAAATGGACTTCGAGGTCCGGGCGCGCGGCCAGGCCACGGGCCAGTTCCCGTGCGGCACGGCCAAGGCCGGTGGCCGACAGCAGGGCGGGGCGGTAGTCGAGGGCGATCGGCAGTGGCACGGGGGGTGGCTTCGGCGCCGCCCAGGGTATCCTGCCGGCACTCCGACAGCGCATGGCACAGTGGCAAAGGTGGCTGGGTCTGGTCCTGTTCGCGGCGTTCGCCGTGGGGCTCGGCATCGGGTGGGGCGGGGCGGAGCCGCCGCCCGATGCCCTGCCCCTGCCGGTGCCGGTGGCGCCCGGACCGGTTTCGGATCCGCCGGCCGTGCCTGTGCTGCCCGCGGGTGCGCCGCGGGTCGAGGTGGTCGTGCACGAACGGTTCGCCTACCTGCCGCCGCCGCCGGCTCGGGTGGTGGGGGTGGCGGCGGACGGTCGCACCGAGTTGCCCCTCGAAGTGCTCGGCGGTCTCGGCAGCGATCCGTTCGCCAAGGTGGCACCGGCCCATGGCGTGGCACTGGTCGCGATCGACGCGGGCGCCGAACATCGGGTGCTGCGGGTGGTCGCCATCGACGGACCCGAGCCGGCAAGGGTGCCGCTCGGCGGTCGCGCATTGGTACGCGGCGTGGTGCACGGTCCCGAAGGCCCCTTGGCCGACGCCCTGGTCGGCCTCGGCGAGATCGACGACGCCGGCGAACTGCGCTGCGCTTCGACCGATGCCGAAGGGCGCTTCGAACTCGATGCGCCGACGGGGCCCGGCGTGCCGCTGGTGGTGCGGAAGCAGGGGTTCGCGGCCCACGGCGAAGTCGTCGACCTGATGCCGCGGGACGATCGCGAGCGGGAGATCCGCCTGGGGCTGGCCGGCACGGTGGTGGCGCAACTGGCGAGCGCGGCCCACGACGTGGCCCTGGCGCGGCTCTACGCCGTGCCCCCCGCGGGGGGCGTGGCCAGCGAACTGCTGGCCTACCCATGGTTCCTGCAAACGCTGCGGGGTGGCATCGCGTTCGATGCCTCAGGTCGCGCCGTGCTCGACGACCTGCCGCTCGGGGCCGCGGTGGGCCTCGTGGTGGTGCATCCGGGCACGCCGATCCCCACGCCCACCGTCGCGGTGCCGCAGGTGCGCCACCGGCCGGTGTTGCTGTCGGTCGCGCTCGGCGCCGTTGTGCCGCGCGCCGTCCAGCATGCGCCGGATGCCGCGGTGTTGCTGGCGCAGGTGCCGACTGCGGACCGCAACGGCCGTGCCAGCGGGCGCTTCCTGCCGGCCTTCCTCGATGCGCCCGGGACCATCCTCGGTTGGGGCGATGGCGCGGGCCAACTGCTGCTGCCGGCGGCGTTGCCGGCGCGCGGACTCCTGCGCCTGTGGGCTTCGGGGCACGCCGGGCGCGAATTGGACCTGGCGAACCTGCGCGCTGCCGACTTCGCGCTGCCGGTGTGGCAGGGCGGTGGGGAACCGGCCCTGGTGCTGAGCCCGCCGTTGCCGGGGCTCGCGTGGGGCAGTGTCTGGCAGCTCGGCGCCGGCTTCGAACTGCAGCATGCCGCGGACACCACGGCCACCGTGGCGCTGCCCCGCGCTGGGCGCTACGCAGTGACACTGACCACCGTGTGGGGCGGTCAGCGGGTGGCCGCGGACCTGCTCGAAGTCGATGCCACGGGCCCCGTGGCACTCGCCGCACCACGGCCAGAGTGAGCGGCTCGGCTCGGCACCACACACCCGTTGGGCTTCGTCTTGCCTTTGGACTGGGCAGCGCCCCGATGCCAGCGGCGTCGCTGGCCGCCGCGCGCTGGCGCCGGGCGCCCGCGCCGGCTGGATGCGCGCCGGTGGGGTAGACTGGGGTGCCGTTGCGTGTGTGCGCAGCGTGCGCCTCGTGTGGCTTCGTTGTGTGGTGGGGGGCCGGTTCCGCACTCGGGACCGGCCCCCGCTTTTTCGGCCGCGCCGACGCGGGGCCGCGCCCGGTTCGCTACCCTGGGCGCCGGTGACCACCCTTCGCGACCCGGTCCACGGCGACATCGAACTGACGCGGGACGAGCTGCGCCTCGTCGACACGCTCGAGTTCCAGCGGCTGCGCGGCATCCAGCAGCTCGGCAGTGCCAGCCTGGTGTTTCCTGGTGCCACGCACACTCGCTTCGAGCACTCGATCGGCACGCTGCACCTGTGCGACCAGTTGCTGGCCGCCTGCGAACGCCACGCGAACCGCGCCCCGGACGCTTGCCACCGGCCCAGCGGTGCCGAACGGCGCCTGCTGCGCGCGGCCGCCCTGCTGCACGACGTCACCCACATTCCCTTCGGCCACAACATCGAGGACCAGACCGGACTGCTGCCGCGCCACGACCAGCCGGAACGCTTCGCTCAGGTGCTCGGCGACACCGAGCTCGGTGCCGAGCTGCACCGCCAGGGTCTGCGCGAGGACGTGCTGGCGATCCTCACCGGCAGCGACCGGGTGCCGCCGTTCTGGCGCCAGATCTGCAGCGACACCATCGACGCCGACCTGCTCGACTACCTGCGGCGCGACGCCCACTACACCGGACTCGAGCTGCGCTACGACCGCCGCGTGGTCGACTACTTCCGCATCGACAAGCAGCAGCAGCAACTGTTCGTCGACTGCGAGAAGAACGGCATGCTGCGCGAAGACATCGTCTCCGAACTGCTGCGCGTGCTCGAGTGCCGCTACCACTTCAGCGAACGGGTCTACTACCACCACGCGAAGATCGCGGCGGGGGCGCTGCTGTCGCGCATGGTCGAGCTGGCGTTGCGTGCGGGCGCGCTCGACCTGCCGACGCTGCAGGCCGCGACCGATGCGTCGCTGCTCGAACACCTGGCCCACGCCGATCTCGGCGACCCCGAGACGACGCAGCGGCTGCGGCGCTTCGTGCAGGGTTACCGCCGTCGGGCCCTGCCCAAGCGGGTGCTGGTGCTGCCGTACTACCTGAATCGCAACCTGCAGGACGACCTGCTGGCCAGCTACTTCGCGCCCGGTCGCCACGAGGCGCGCCGCGCCTTCGAGGCCGAACTCGAAGCTGCGGCGCAGCGGCGCTTCGGCCAGGCCATCGACGTGTTGTTGTACTGCCCCAAACGCCGCATGCAGCTCAAGGAGGCGAAGACGCCGGTGCGCTTCCCCGGGCACGGCGCCCGCACGCTGCCGCTCGATACGTTCGCCGCCGACATTCCCCGGCTGCAAGACCTCGCCGCGAGCTATCCGCGGCTGTGGAAACTCTACGTGTTCACGTCGTTGGCCGATCGCCGGCAGCGCGCGGAGTTGCAGCAGATGTGCCTCGCCGCGCTGCCCAAGGGTTGCCGCAATGCGTTCGTCCTGTGACGGGCGCGGGGTCGGGGTGGTCGTCCCGGTCGTGGTCGTCCCAGTCGTGGGGGGGGCGGTGCGTGGTGAGCCAGCCGCGGCGCCGCGCCGCGGGCGCGCTCACAGCACGCCCAGCAACACCTGCACGAAGTTGCCGATCGGCGCGGCTTCGCGGGCGTCTTCGATGGCGCGCGACACCTGATTCAGGATGCGGCGCAGTCGGGTGCCGGCGTCCTTGTCCGAGATCAGGATGCCGAGCGGCGTCTCGGTGCTGTTCAACCGCTCGCTGACGAGGCGCAGGTTGGCGAGCAGTTGTTTGGCGTCCTTGGCCAGTTCGCCGTCGCTGCTCAGCATGCCGAACAGCCCGGCGTCCTTGTCGTTGGCCTTCTCCAGCAGCGTGCGCAGATGGAACGCCGCGGCGGCGAGGTCTTCGCCCAGTTTCGGCTCGCGCAGCAACCTGCCGAGGGCCCCTTGGCCGTCGCGCAGGTCGGCCAGCATCACGCCCAGGTCGCGCAGGCCGTCGCGAACGCGCCCGGCGGTGGCGCGGTCGTTGAGCAACAGGCCGAGGGTGCCGTCGGTGCCGGTCAGCGCATCGCTGGTCTTGGCCAGGTTCTCGACCAGGAGCTGGAAACGGTCGCCGAGCTGGGTGTCCACGGCGAGCCGGCCGAGCACACTCTGGCCGTCCTGGATCTTGTCGAAGATGCTCCGCAGGCTGGTCACGGTCCGCAGCACCTCGTCGTAGAGCTGGCGGTTGGTGGTGAGCTGGCCGATGGAGTTCTGGTCGTCGCGCAGGCTCTCGAACAGCGTGCGGATCGACGTCAGGGTGCGCTTCAGCTCGTCACCCAAGGCGCCCTTGCCGTCGGCGATGTCGCCGATCTTCTCGAACGCGCCCTTCTGGGCGAAGCCGCGCAGTTCGCGGCCGGCGGGCAGCGGCGCACCGCGCCCCGGGTCGATGTAGACCTGCTTGCCGCCGAGCACGCCGGCGTCCTGGACTTCGATGCGGTAGTCGACCGTGAGCGGCACGACTTCGCCGAGCAAGAGGGGGATCAGGACCCGGAACTCGGGGCGGCGGTAGTCGATCTGGGCTTCACCGGTCTTGCCGATCTTCTTGCCGAGCACCAGCACGTTGGTGCCGGGCGGCGCGCCGCCGCCGTCTTCGAAGTAGACCTGGAGCGGCGGTGCCTTGCCGAGCGACAGGTCGGTCAGGTTGACCGTCGCCCACAGCAGGAACGCCAGGGTGCCGAAGAACACGAGGCCGAGCAGGGTGTCGCGGCGGATGCGGTCCATGGTCGAATGGGGGCGGGGGCGGTGGGTCAGTCGGAGCCGCCGCCGAGGAATGCTTTGGCGAGCGGGTGGTTGCTGTGCCGCACTTCGTCCGCGGTGCCGGTGAGGGCCAGGCGGCCTTCCTGCAGGATGCCGATGCGGTCGCCGCAGTGCAGGGCACAAGCGCGGGAGTGGGTGACGATCAGGCCGGTGACGCCGAGGCTGTCGCGCACTTCGACGATCAGCTCGTGGATCTGGTGGCTCATGATCGGATCGAGGCCGGCGTTCGGCTCGTCGTAGAGCACGTATTCGGGCTTGGTGACCAAGGCGCGGGCCAGGCCACAGCGCAGCCGCATGCCGCCCGAGATGCTCGGTGGATACTGGGCCGCGGCGTGGTCCATGCCGACCAGGCGCAGCACTTCGTGCACCCGGTCCTGGAGTTCGGCCTTGGGCAGCCGGCCGTGTTCGCGCAGCGGCAGGGCCACGTTCTCGAACACCGTGAGCCAGTTGATCAGAGCGGCGTTCTGGAACAGGTAGCCCATGCGCTTGCGCAGCGCCATGAGCTGGGCGCGGTCCATGCTCGGCACGTCCTGGCCGTCGACCCGCACGGTGCCCTGGTCGGGGCGCATCATGCCGATCACGTGCTTCAACGTGACGCTCTTGCCGGTGCCCGACGGGCCCATCAGCACGAAGTTGGTGCCGTTCGGCACCTCGAGGTCGAGCCCGGCGAGGATCTGGCGGGTGCCGAGCCGCTTGTGCACGGAGCGCAGTTCGATCATCCGGTGAGGAAGTAGAAGAACCAGGTGATGACGAACCCGAGCACGATGATCAGCAGCACCGAGTTGCGCACCGCGGTCTGCACCGCGAGGCCGACGCCGAGCGCGCCGCCGCTGGCGCGCAGGCCGGCGGCGCAGGACACGGTGGCGATGGCGATGCCGAACACGAAGGCCTTGAACAGGCCGACGTAGACGTCTTTGGGCAGCAGGGTGCCCGAACTGGTCAGCGCCTCCCGCGCCGACAGCCAGTAGAGGTCCGGGCTGACGCCGAGGTTCTGCTGAGCGACCACACCCCCGCCGTAGATGCCGACCAGGTTCGACAGCACGGTCAGGGTCGGGCACATGATCGCGAGTGCCAGCAGCCGCGGCAGCACCAGGTAGTTCACCGGGTCGACCGACATCACTTCGAGTGCCGAAACCTCGTCGCTGACCTGCATGGTGCCGAGTTCGGCAGCCATCGCCGAGCCGACCGTGGCCGCCAGGATCACCGCAGTGATGAACGGGCCCATCTCGCGGCACATCGACAGCGCGGTGATGGTGCCGAGCACCGCGGTGTCGCCGAAGCGCCGCAGTTCGATGCCGGTCTGCAGCGCCAGGATCGCCCCGGCGAAGGCCGCGACCACCAGAGTCACCGGCAGCGAGCGCACGCCCGCGTTGAACGCCATGTCGAGCGTGAAGCGCCAGCGTCGCGGCAGGTAACGCAGCGCCAACGCCGTGCGCACCAGCAGGTCGACGACGAACCCGGCGCGGTCGAGCTGCTGCACGAGATGGGCGCCGACCGGGGCGAACAGCTTCACCGCGGCACCTCCGGCGCTGGTCCACCACCGAGGGGGATCGGCAGGAACTGCAGGAGACGCAGCGTGCGCGCCCCGCTGCGGTCGCGCTCGTAGTTGAACAGGAACGGCATGCTGGCAGTGGACCCGCCCTCGCGCGCACGGCGCGTGAACAAGCGGCCAGCGAGATCGAAGGCGCGATCCCCTGGCTGCCGTTCCTGGTAGCGCAGCAGCTCCCAGAGGAAGCCGTAGTGCTCGCGCCAACCCTGGCCGAGGCCCTTGTCGTGGCGGAACGGGAACGGCGACGGCACGCTCCAGTCGGCCGACACATTGGCGCCCGCGGCGTCCGTGACCACCGTGTGGTGCGCGAACGGCCACGCCTTCCAGTGGTCGTCCCGGCGGTGGTCTTTGGTGTCGGTGCGCAGGTGCCACCAGAACGGCAGCACGTACTGTTGCGCGGTGTGGCCCTCGGGATCGTCGAACTCCCGCCACCAGACCAGTGGCCAAGCGAACGACCAGGCGCGTTGGTCGTCGCTCTGCACCTGGCCGACCAGCGGCCAGAACCAGCGCTGGGTGACGTTGTCCTCGGCGCGGTTCCAGTAGTAGCGGACGAACGGCCAGAACAGGCTCAGGCTGTTGAAGTGGTCTTGTTTCCAGGTGTGCTGGAAGAACGGCCACAGTGCCGTCCAGCCGCCCACGGTGCGGCCCGTGCGCCAGCCGCAGAACGGCCAGAACCAGTAGCTGTGCACCAGGTCGTCGAGATCGCGACTGTTGGGCTCGGCCAAGTTCTCGGTGCCCCAGGCGAAGAAGGGCCACAGCGCGAACCTGCGGTCGTGGCGACCGGGCTGCACGTCGTGGCCGTAGAAGGGGTAGAAGTGCCAGCGCGAATGGCCGCCTTCGCACGCGCTGGTGCCGACCAGCGGCCACAGGAACATGGTGTGCCGGTGTGTGTGGCTGCCCACCTGCTTCTCGAGCCGCAGGTAGAGGGGAAACAGCACCGCCGTGAATCGTCGGTAGGTCAGGAAGTCGGGCAGGTCGGCGTAGAACGGGAAGATGCCGAAGTAGTTCTCGGTCGGTCCGCCGCGGCCGTCGCCGCCGCCGCTGCCGCCCCAGACCAAAGGGAACAGCAGATACCAGTCGACGTCGCGCAGCCCCGCTTCGTTGCTCCGGCTGCGCCAACTCCACAGGGGCCACAGCCGGTGGTGGCTCTCTTCACCGTCGCTGCGGCCTCGGCCGAACGGCCACAGGAACTGGTGTTCGACCGCTTCGTTCGGGCTCGGCGGGGGGGACGGCCGGTCTGCGGCTGGGCGGTCTGCCGCGTCCGGCAACGGCTCGGTGACCCGCCGGTAGAGCGGGCGGATGCGCAAGTCGGAGCCGCCGGCCGCGGTGCGTTCGTAGTGCACGATCGGCCACAGCGCATCGCATTCCAGCAACTTGCCCTCGGTGTCGAGCCGGTGGAACCACACCGGTGCGAGGTTGAGCTCCCGCGGCAACACGGAGCAACCCGGAGTGCCGCCCAACAGGGCGCCGAGCAGGAGCGTGCCGCGCAGGCAGGTCATGAGCGCGGCAGAGGATAGCGGCGACCTGGGCTGGACTGCATGCACGATTCTCGCGCGGCGCGATCTGGCCCCAGCGCCAGAGGTCCATGCGCCGTTGCACGACTTGCTGCAGTGGCCATCGGCCGCGGCGCTGGGTATACCCCAGCCATGACCCGAGTGCGTTCCGTGGCGTGGCTGTCGCTCTTGGCCGGCTGGCTGGTGGCCGGGTGTGCCGCGGCGCCGGCGTCGCCCGAACAGCGGGCGGCCGAGGAGCTGCGCCTGTTGCAGCCGTTGCTCGCGGGTGCCGAAGTGGTCTGCAGCGAACTGGTGGTCGACGCGACGGCGAACTTCCACGCGCACATCGCCCGTCCGGCGGTCGATGGCCGGGCGCACCAGATGAGCCAGAAGCGCGAGGGTGGCGGCGCCGAGTGGATGTGGACCAACCGCACCGGTGATCCGTTGGCCGGGTTCCTGGTGCGCATCGGCGCCGTGCGCGACCCGGTCGACGTCAGCACCGCGCAGCCGCCGGGCACCACGTTCCGCGTGACGAACCGCTTCACGCTCCGCTTGCACGAGGACAGCCGGCCGCTGCAGTTGGACGTGGCGGCGCACGGCAACGGCGGACCGGTGCAGGTGGCCATGCCGGGGCAACCACGCGCCGGCGTGGCCCGGTTCACGGTGCGCGACGGCGCCATGGTGGCCCGGTGAGTCGAGCCACGTCGCGCTGGGCCGACAGGCCGTCGCGCTGGGCCGACAGGCCGTCGCGCTGGGCCGACAGGCCGCGGCGGGGCCTGGGCTCTGGGGGCTGTGCCGCCCTGGTGTTCGCGGCGGTGTCGTTGGCGTTGGCGGCTTGCCAGAGTGCCGCACCCGGTGCCGGGCCGCAGGGCGCTGCGCCGCCGCCTGGGGTGGCCGACGCCTACCAACGCGCCGTGCTCGCCGCCCGCGGCAACCAGTTCGCCGGAGCGCTGGAGGCCGTGCGGCAGGTGGTGGACCGCGCCCCGGACTGGCTGCCGGGCCACTGGCTGTATCAAGACGTGGCCCGCCAGCTCGGGGGCGCCGCCGAACAGGCGATGCGCGACTTCTATGCCGGGTTCCGTCCGAGCACGCCGTGGGTCGAGAGCTTGTGCCGCGCCCGGCTGCTGCCCACGGCATACGAACGGGACCGGGCGTTGCGCGCGGTGCTCGCCCAGCACCCCGGCTGCGCGTTCGCCCACCAGTCCCTGGCGCGCAACCTGCACGCCGAGGGACGGTTCCTGGCCGCGGCCGATGCCTACGAACAGGCACTGCGCGCCGACCCCAAACGGTTCGACGCGCGCCGGGAACGCGCCGAGGTGTTGGTCGAGATCGGGCGTTGGGACGAAGCTGCCGCCGAGTTTCAGACCTACCTCGACGCGGTGCCCGAAGACGACCCGGCGCGCCGTGCTCTCACGACCTTGCTGCTCTACCGGCTGGGCCGCCTGGAGCAGGCCAAACGCAACCTGGACGTGCTCGAAGCCCGGTTGCCGGACGACCTCGACTTGTGGATGGACCGCGCGGCCGCGTTGTGGCTTGGTGGCGAGCCGCTGCGCGCGCTGGCCAAGTACCGAGCGGTGTTGGAGCGGCGGCCCGACACGCCGCGCGCGCTGTGGAACGTCGGCCTGCTGTACTTCGAGGAGCTGGGCAAGCAACCGGCCGCCCGGGCGCGCTACTGGCCGGCGGCCCGGGCAGCGTTCACGCTGTTCCTGCAGGGTCCGGTGCCCCAGGACGGCTTCGACCAGTTCGAGCGGGCGGTGGCCGTGCCGGTCCGTCTGCAGCGCATCCAGCAAGTGCTCGGTCCGGCACCCGCCGAGCCGCCTGGGTGGCGCGACGTCTGGGGGGCGCTGGAGGGCAAGGACTCCTGAGAAAGGACTCCTGAGGAAAGGACTCCTGAGGATGCGTCTGCCTTGGGGCCGTGGCTCAGGGGTGGGCGCCGCCGACGGTCAGGGCTGAGCCGCGGCCGGGCCGAGCAGTGTGGCCAGCGACCAGGCGGGTTGTGCCGCGTGCCAGGCGACCGTGGCCATGCCGAACGGGGCGAGCTGGCGCAGCAACCGCTGCCAGTCGGCGCGGGCCCAACGGTCGTGCGCGCGGCCCGGAGCAACCAGGCGGAACCGCGGTGAGTCGATTTTGGCGATGGCGAACTGGCCGTCGCCGGCTGGCGCGGCCAGCAGGTTGCGCAGATCCAGGTTGCGGTCGCGGAATCCCGCCTGGTGCAGGGCCGCCACGGTGCGGCCGATCGCGGCAGCGAGCGCCACCCGTTCGGCGGGGGCGAGGTCCGCAAGCTTCTCGTGCGCGGGCTGCCCCGGGTGCTCGCGGGTGACCAGCACCGCCTTGCGCAGGCTGGTTACGGAGCGGAGTTCGAGCGCCCCGAGCGGTTCCGCCGTGGCGAAACCATGGTTGCGCAACCACACCATGGCATCGAACTCCACTGCGGCTCGGGACCGAGTCCAGGGCCCGGTATTGCGCAGCCAGCCGCGCAGCCGGTCGGTCCACCGAGGGTAATCGTAAGTCTTTACGTAGTAGCGAATTCCAGCGAGCTCCGTGCGGCGGACCCAGGAGCTGCGGTGGTCCGTGATCGGGGTGCCGAAGTTGCGGGTGGCGAAGTCCGGGTGCGCACACAGCTGGCGCATCGCGTGGTCCGGCATGGCCTTGCGTGCGACCGAGAGTCTGATGGGGAAGCTTGTCGACACCGTCTCCACAGGAGTATAGTGCGCGGGCTCTCGATGCGCCCCCGGAAGTGCGGTTGCGGCCGACCTCCGTCCGTTACTCGTCTCGGCATGACCGGTTGCGCAGGCAGGAAGCCGCCATGAAGACCGTCACCAAGAAGGAACTGGTGCACCGCATCGCCGACGCCGCCGGCGTGACCCGGGTGGTCGCCAAAGACATCATCCAAGCGTTCTTGAACGCGATCATCGAAGAACTCGCGGAGGGCAACCGGCTCGAGTTCCGCGAGTTCGGCGTGTTCGAGTCCCGGGATCGCGCTGCCCGGTTGGCGCAGAATCCGCGGACCCTGGAGAAAGTGCCGGTGCCGAAGAAGCGCATCGTCAAGTTCAAGGTCGGGCGCTTGATGCGCAAGCGTGTGTCCGGCGAGGACATCGGCGACTTGACCCTCGACGACGACCAGGATGGCGCGCCGGTGGCGCGCAAGAAGCCCGCGGCGCCCAAGGGCGGCGAAGCCCAGGGGTCGGCGTAGCTTGCGCGGCGGTGCGCGGTGGCTGCGTCGGTTGGCGGCGCTGAGCACCGCCCTCGTCGCGGGGTTCGCCGGCTTGCTGGCCCAGGCCCCGTCGGCGCCTTCGAGCCCGCCTGCCGCGTTCGGCGAACGCATCGACGCGCCCTTCACCGACCTGCGCTGGCAGCGCCGTCGGCTCGACGAACTCGGTGCCGAGGCTGCGACCGTGGTGTTTTTCGCCACCGTCGAGTGTCCGGTGGTGCCGCGCTACCTGCCCAAACTCGGCCGCTTGGCCAAGGACTATGCGGCGCGCGGGGTGGTGGTGCTGGTGGTCTACTGCGGCGCCGAAGACCTGTTGGTCGATGCTGCGGCGCAGTGTGTGGTGCAGGCGCCGACGGCGGTGTTCGGCAAGGACTTCGACGGCCGGTTCTGTGCCGCCTGCGGCGTCGATCGCACCGGCACTGCCTTGGTGCTCGACCGGGAGCGCCGGCTCCGCTACCGCGGCCGCGTCGACGACCAGTACGGCTACACCGGGGCGCGGGCGCAGCCGAGTCGCGACGACCTGCGCTTGGCCCTCGATGCGGTGCTCGAAGGGCGCCCGGTCGAAGTGGCGGCCACCGAGGCGACCGGTTGCCGGCTGGTGTGGCCGAGCCATGCCGAGGAACCGGTGCCGACCTACTGGCAGCACGTCGAGCCCCTGGTGCGCGAGCACTGCGCGGTCTGCCACCGGCCGGGCGGTGCGGCGCCGTTCGCCCTGCAGACCGAAGCGCAGGTGCAGAAGCACGCCGCGATGGCCAGCGAAGTCACGGCCGAGGGCCGCATGCCGCTGTGGTACGGCAGTTCGGCGCAGAGCTTCGCCAACCATCTGGCCTTGCCCGCGGCCGCACGAACGGTGTTCACGCGGTGGCTCGCCGCTGGCATGCCGACGGGGGCGCCCCCGGCCGAACCGCCCGCGCCGTTGCCGCCCGCGCCCGAGTGGCGCATCGGCACACCCGACCAAGTGCTGGCGCTCAAGGCTCCGGTGCGGTTGCCCGCCGAAGGCACCGTGCCGTACCACTACTTCGTGCTGCCCTTTCGCTTCGAACAGGACACCTGGGTCGAAGCGCTGGAGATCAAGCCGCAGAACCCGCGCGTTCTGCACCACTGCAACCTGGCGCGGGTCAAGGTGGGGGAGAAGTTCTCCCAGGACGGGTTCGTCACCGGCTACGTGCCGGGCGGGGATCCAATGGTGCTCGACGCGGGCACGGCGGTGCGGATACCCGCGGGTTCGGTGCTGGCGCTGCAGGCCCACTACATCACCACCGGCGAACCCGAACAGGACCGCATCCAGGTGGGCCTGCGCTTCCCACGGGTGCCGGTGCAGCGCGAACTGCAGGTGGCGATCGTCGCGGATTTCCGCTTCGAGATTCCGCCCGGGGCCCGCGCCCATCCCGTGCGTGCCGCGCGCACCTTGCCCGACGACGCGGAGGGCATCGGCATGTTCGTGCACATGCATTTGCGCGGCCGCGACATGGCGGTGACCGCCGAGGCGCCGGACGGCAGCCGAGAAACTCTGCTGGTGGTGCCGAACTACAACTTCGACTGGCAGCAGAGCTACCGCTGGGCCCGCGGCACGCGAACGTTCGCCAAGGGCACCCGGATTCGGGCGCTGGCGCACTACGACAATTCGGCGTGGAATCCGTTCAATCCCGATCCGACGGTCGCGGTCCGGTTCGGCCTCGAGACCACCGACGAGATGATGTACCTGTTCCTGTTCTGGGAGCGGGCCGGGGAGCAGTTGGGGTTGGTGGTCGAGCCGACCACTGGCCGGGTGTCCCCCGCGCGGTGAGCCCGCGGCGGCATGGCCGATGCAGAGGACGCAGCTTGCGCAAGTTCGCCGCAGGCGCTTTGCTATGGAGAGACTCCGAAGGCCGGAGTCGTTCCTGCAGACGCAACCGGCCCGCTCGGGCCAGGAGATGCCTGTGACCCAGAACTGGAAGTTGGCCGCAGCCATGGCTGCCGGCCTGTGTCTGCTGCGGTCCGCCGCAGCGCAGTGTTGAGGCAGTCCCACGGGGCCCAGTTTGGGCTCCATCGCGCCGGCCGCTGCGCCGGGCAGCATGGCTCCAGAAGGTGGCGCGCCGATCGACTACCGTCGCGGTCGCACCGCCAAGAAGGTGCTGAACATCGACTGGGCCCACCCGGTCTGGCAGGCGCCAGCCGATCCGGCCGCGGCCCAGCCGGGCCGCACCTCGGCGGTCGTCGACGGGCCGCTGCCGGCTGCGAAGGCCTATGCCTTCGTCGCCGGTGAGGACCGCCGTCCCTTGCTGGTGCTGCGCGAATGCGATCGCTGCAAAGGCACCGACCACGCACTGCTGAGCCGCACGCTCGACAACGAGCAAACGCTGCTGCTGACGCGGTGGTTCCACTGCATCAAGCTGCCGACCCATGTGACCGGGGCACAGCATCCGCTGCGCAACCTGTTCGCTGCGCCGCAGGCGGGCGAACGGGCGCCGCACCTGTTCTTCGCCGACTCGGACGGCGGCAACCGCCGCGGACTGACCGGGGAGCAGACCCAGACCGAACTGTGGGAGACCATGTTCGAGTATCTGGAGCGCACCTACGCCACCGATGCCAGGCTGGCGATCCGCGAACTGCGCATCCTGCTGAGCCAGCTCGACAAGGTCGACGGCAGCGAGCAGGAAGTGAAGAGCCGCATCGACCGCGAGACCGAGAAGAACGGTCCGCGCTCGGAGAAGCTCAAGCCGATGCAGGCCGAACTGCGCAAGTTGCAGAAAGAACGCGACGGCCTGCTGGCCCGTGAGCAGGAGTTGCGCCAGCTGGCGTTCAAGCCGCCGGCGAAGGCTGCGGCGAAGGTTCCAGCACCGGCTGCTGGCCATGGCGGCTGAGCCGCGGCGCCGCACGCTGGCAGCCCTGGTGAGCTTCGGGCTCGCCCTGGGGCTGCCGGCCCAAGCGCCTGGCCGCGCGGCCGATCGCGCCGGCAAGTTGCCGACAGTCGACCCCTACACGCGCGGCGAAGCCGAGGCGATGGCGAGCCTGGGCGTGGTGGGTTACGGCCCGATGCCCTGGGCGGACGGCAAGTCCACGGCCGCCGTCGATGCGGTGCTCGGTGAAGGCCGCATCGTCTGGCTGGAGACTGCCCACTATCGGCTCGGCTGTGCGTTGGCGCCGGCGGCCATGCCCGAGGAGGCGAAGGTCAAGAAGGCGCTGCTGGAGGACTGCGCGGCCCTGCACAAGAAGCTGGCGCGGGTGCCCGAGCGCCCCAAACGGCTCGAGACGTGGCTGTGGGCCCATGTCTACGCCTTGCGCCTCGAGCGCCACTATGCCGCCGTCTCGGCCTTGCTCGGCGTGAGCGATGCGGACTTTCCTCGGCGTGGTCCGGGGCTCGGCGAAGGGCCGTACCTCGGCATGCCGGACAAGTACCTGGTGTTGCTCTTCCAGAAGCAGTCCGACCTGTCGCGCTACGCGGACCGCTTCTGTGGCGCGCGCGAAGACACGTCCATGCGCCATTTCCACCAGGGCAGCAACCAGTTGCTCACTGCCTGTGCGACCGAAGGCCTCGAAGGCTACGACGACAACAGCGTGCACGGCCACGTGCTGTACATGGCCACCAACAACCTGCTGTGTGGCCTGCGCGGGTACCTCTATCCGTTGCCGCTGTGGTTGTCGGAGGGCATCGCGCATTGGCTGTCGCGGCAGGTCGACAGCGACACGGTGAACGTGCAGATCCTCGACAGCGAAGCAGTGGCCGAGGACAAGCAGGCCAACTGGCCGGTGAAGGTGCGGCGGCGGGCGCAGTTCGAAGAGCTGTGCATCCCGTTCGCGACCATGGCCGCCTGGCAGGATTTCGCCACCATGGGCTACCACGCCCACGCGCAGGCCTGGTCGCGGGTCGACTACTTGATCCAACGCGATCGGGCGGCGTTCGCCGGGTTGGTGGGGGCGTTGAAGTCGTTGCCCCCAGGCGAGGGCGGGGCGGCGCCCACCGAACTGGTTCGCGAGACCGGGCGGCAGCTCGGCAGCCGGTTCGGGCTCGACGCCGCCGCGTTCGATCGCGAGTGGCGGGAGTGGGTCTTGCGCACCTACCCGAAGAAGTGACCTGTATCGCGCGGGCGCGCGCTGCGGCCGGTTCAGTCCCGGCGCCGATTGCCGCGCTGGCCCTGCTGCTGCGCCCGCAACTGCCCATCGAGCTGCGCCAGCGCTTGTCGCACCTTGGCTTCGTCCACGGGCACCCGGGTCGCCGCCGTGTAGCCCGCGTCGACCCGCAACTCGTGCACCCCGAGCGCGACCGATGCTTGTGGGGAGTTCTCGCTGTCGGTGGCGTGCAGCCGTAGCACCACTTCGTACTTGCCGCTCTGCACCACCGGCACTTCCACCGTGTCGCTCGGGCCGAGCCAGGCGCCATTGCTCCTGCCGAGTTCCCAGCGCGGGAACGAGAACGATTCGCCGGTGCGCTGGTCCTGCCCCTGCAGCCACTGTGGCAGGCCGGTTTCTTCGGTGAGGATCACGGAGACCCGTACGCGGCGGGTCGGACCGGCCAGGAGGCGCGCACCCGGAAGCGTCACCAGCGCCGGAGTGACACTCTTCAGGAACACGTCGTGGTCGCCCGGCAGCAGCGTCACGGTGGCCGGGGCGCAGCCCTTGCCGAACGCGACGATCTCGGCCATGGCGCTGGCGGCGATGATCTCGGCGCGGCCCTTCTGCCAGCGGAAGCCGGCGTCGGTGACGCTGCCGTCGAGCTGGCGCAGACGGGCCACGATCGGGCCGTCGAGGGGCAGCGGGTTGCCGCCGAAGTCCACGGCGCGCAGGCGATACCGGAACAGCGACTGGCGCAGATCGAGCGGCTGGAAGCGCGCATCGCGCACCAGGCCCGGTGGCACGAACAGGTTCTCGACCGTGCACAGTGGAGCAGCGAGGTTGCGCACGGTGACCAGGGCGTCGTAGCTGCCGGGGCGCAGGGGCTCGACCTGGAAGCGACCGCCGCCGCGCCGGCCGAGCGGCACCGTGCGGGTTTCGCGGGCGCGCAGCGCCGCATCGACCGGCCGCAGTTGCAACGAAGCCGTGCCGTCGCTCAGCCATTCCGGCAGCAGCACGCGGCCGCGCAGGATGCCGTTGCGTTGCAACACGATGCGCAGTTGCTGGCCGATCGCGCGCAATGGCGCACTGTCGGCGAAGTGCTGGTCGGTGTCGGCGCGCACCCGCAGCTCCCCGCGCGGCAGTTCGCCGAACAGGGCGAAGCGGCCTTCGGCATCGGTGCGCGTCTCCAGGAGCGGCAACGGGCGCCAGGGATCCGGCGGCGGCTCGCTCTGGTTGCGCTGCAAAGCCGCTGCACCAGCCGGTTCGGGGTTCTTCTTCTGCAGTTGCACCGGTGCGTCGGCCACCGGCGTGCCCAGGTCGTCGACCACCACGCCCGAACACAGCGGCGGCAGCGGACCGAGGTGGATCGTGCCGAGTTCGCGGCGTTCGCCGTTGGCCAGGGCCCGGAACCACACGCGGGCGCCGGTCGGGGCCGGCAGTGGTGCGCCGGGCTCGGTGTCCGGGGGGGGCACTTCGGCCCGCAGTTCGAGCCAGAACTCCGGGCTGCCTGGGGGCGGCGCCAGCACCAGATCGAAGCGGCCGTCGGCGAGCGTGTGCACGGCGAGTTGCGCCACCGGTCCGTCGGCGCGCCACAGCACGGCGGGAATCTGTTGCGGCCCGAACGGTTGGCCGTCGAGCGTCACCCGGCCGGCGAGCAGCGCCAAGTCCATGCCGAGGGGCAGTTGCACCGGCACCGGGCCGTCCCCGTCCGGATAGGTTCCGACGGGGGGCGACGCGACGCCTCGCCGTTCGTTGGGAAACCGGGCCGCGATCCGGCAGGTGCTGTCCGCGCCAACCAGCTCGAAGCGCACGGGCGCTTCACCTGGTGGCTTCTCCACCCGGCTGCGCTCGAGGTGCGCGGGGGGTGGGATCGGCAGCGACTGCAGCAACTCCTTCGGCCGGTCGAACCACAGCGCCACCGAGGCCGGCGACAGCAGCGGCGCGCCGCGGTGGTCGGTCAGCTGGACTTCGACGGCAGTACGCCGCGGCGCCTGCAGCGTGATCGGGGCCTTGGGGGCTGGCCGTGGCGCGAAACTCTGCAGGACCGGACTCGGCAGGGGCAGCGCCAGCATCACGGCTGCGGCTTCGGCGCGGCCCTCGCCCGATGGCGGACGGTGCACTTGGAAGTGGCGGCATTCGGCCCGCCCGTCGCGGTCGGTGCGGCCCTGCCAGATCTCGCGGGACGCGTCGTCCCCGGCGCGGTGCCACAGCACGGCCACCGGCAGTGCCGCCCCGGGCCCGCCGTCGGGATCGACCACGCGGATCGCCACTGTTTCGTCGGCCTGCAGGGCCAGGGTCAGGGTGCGGTCGCCGCGCCCCGGCGGCACTTGGGTGAAGGCGAACTCGGGGCCACTCTGGGCCGCCAGGAGCCAGTTCTCGCGCAGCGGCGGCAGCCGGGTTTGGCCGCGCGCGTCGGTGGTGAAACGCTGGCCGAAGCGTTCGGGCCACTCACAGGGCGGCAGCCGCAGCCCGGACTGCTGCTGGGCTTCGGCGCCGCGTGGCTCTGCGATCGCGAACACCACGGCGTCGGGCACCGGAGTCGCCGCCGGACCGCGCACCACCACCACGAGCGGGCCGAGCGGGCCGGTGGGGCCGGCGGCATCGCGCAGGCCGCTGGCCGCATCGGGTTCGGGCTCGTCGGTGGTTTCCGGCCCGGGCTCGCCAGCCGTCCTGGCGACCGTCGGCGCGTCGACGGCAACCGGCGGTTCGGCGCTGGCGTCACGGGGAGCTGCGTCCAGCGGCGGTGGCGCCAACAGCGGCTCGTCGTCGGCTGCCCACAGGGCGAATCCGGCGATTGCGGCGGCGAGCCCGACGGGGGCCAGCAACAGGGACCAGCGCATGGCACGTAGTGTGCAGGGGCAAGGGGTGGCCTGGGTGTCCCGCTTCGTACCAAGCCTGTCCAAACCACCGGTGCGGCGGCTTCCGGCCCGGCCGGCAGCGGTGCGCTGCCGGTCCAGTCGGTGGCGCCGAAGTGCCGATGAAGCCGAGGCGAACAGCGGCTGTGCATTGTCCCGCTCCGCACGGAACCTACGATGCCACGGCGCCTCCTCCCCCAGGCCCCCCAACCTCCGACGATGCCCGGCCGTTCGCCCCTGTGTTTCCTGCGCGCTGCGCTGTTCGCCGTCCTGGCGCTCCTGGCCGCTTGCGGCAGCTACGAGGAGAAGCGCATCCGCGAGCTGATGCACGAGAAGGGCTTCGGCACCCGGGCCGATGGCCAAGCGACCTACGAAGACTACATCGGTGGGCTCGACCAGGTGGCGTTCCAACTGCAGCCGCTGGTCCTGGCGCAATTCCCGGGCATGGAGCGGCTCGCCGAATTGACGACGGCCCAGCCGGTGCGGGTCGATGGCACCATCTACGTGCCGTACGTGGGCGGCGTCTACGTGCTCGGCCTGACCGAGCGCCAAGTGGCCGAGCAGGTCGAAAGTGCGCTGAAGGCGCAGTTCACCCGGGTGCCGCCCATGCAGGCCAGGATCGTGCTGTCGCGCAAGGTGTTCTACGCCATCGGCGAAGTGCTCGGCAGCAAGGGCATCGCCCTGCTCGATCCCGACATGACGTTGCTGGACGCCGTGCTGAAGATCCAGTGGACGAACCTGGCCAACCTCGGGCGCGTCTACTTGATTCGGCCGGACGCGGAGAATCCGTTGGTGGTGGAAGTGAACCTGCGCGAGATGCTGACCAGCGGGCTCACGGCGGCGAACTTCCAGCTGCGCGAGCGCGACATCGTCTACATCCCGCCGACCTTCCTCGGCATGCTGGCGCGCCTGCTGCAGCGTGTGCTCGAGCCGGTTGGGCTCGGGGTGCGCACCATGCTCGGCATCGCCCAGACCCGGCAGGCTTACGACATCCTGACCGGCGACAACCAGAACCCGGGCTTCTTCTTCCGCTTCTAGGACGACCATGCCGACGAGCACGAGCCAGGAGCGGGAGGCATGAGCCAGGGGGGCATCCAGCTCGAAGTGCCGCAGATCTCCCTGCGGCGCTACTTCGACCTGCTGAAGCGCCGGCGCTGGCGCGTCATCCCGGTGTCGCTGCTCGGCCTGTTGGTCGGCGGGATCATCGCCTTCTTCATTCCCCGCTACTACGTGGCCGACGCGGTGGTCACCTACCAGACGCCGCTCGCCGACACGGTGGCGGCAGCGAACGAAGATCCGTTCGCGGCGGAGGTCGACGCGGCGAAGATCACCATCCCGCTGGCGATCGGCGCCACCGTGAAGCAGCTCGGTTGGCCCGAAGGGGCTGTGGTCGATCGCTACGAACTGGGGCAGAACCTGCGCGTGATCGAGGGCCGGCTGCGCATCGACGACAGCAATCCCGGCAAGGGGCGCACGTTCGCGCGCCTGCAGGTCACGTTCCGCGATCGTGATGGCTTGCGCGCAGCCGCGTTCGTCAATGCCCTGGTCGAGACCTGGAAGAAGCAGCGCACCGAAGCCGTGCGCACCGCGGCCGAGGCGGCCCGTGCCTCGGCGACGCAGCGTTACACCGAGTTGCAGCAGCAGTGCGAAGGCTACCTGCAGCGGCGCACCCAGCTCGCCCAGGCTCACGGCATCGATCCCCTGGTCGACATCACCGCCCAGACGGCGAGCTTCAACGCGCGGCTCCAGGCCCAGCAGAAGCGCGCCGACGAGCTGTCGGCGCTGCGCATCGCCGTGCAGGGCCAGGAGCTCGAGCTGGCGACGCTCGAAGAACAGCGGCAGGCGACGCCGCCCCGTGCTGCCCCGGACGCTGCCGCCGACGCCGACACCCTGGCCAAAGTGCCGGGTGCCAAGGAGCTCACCGCACTGGTCGAGGCCGAGAAACTGAAGCTGCAGGTGCACAAGCCGGGGACCCGGCTGCACCAGCTGGCGACCGATGAGCTGGCGCGCCTCCAGGAACGGCTGCAGAAGGTGATGGCTGCGGCGGGGGGCGCGCCGGGCGCCGAGGGCCCGGACGCCGATGGCCTGGTGGCGAGTCCCAAGTACCGCGACCTGGTCGCCAAGCAGGAGCAACTGCGGCTCGATCTGGAGAAGAACCGCGCCGCAGTCGCCCTCCTGACCAAGGAGGTCGCGGCCGAGGCGGAGCGCTTCGAACGGCTCGCGGCGGGCCACCAGGAGTATGCGAAGCTGGGGCAGGCGCTCGACGACGCCACCAAGACGCGCGAAGCGGCCTGGAAGCGTCTGGAGGACGCGAATGCGCGCCTCGTGCGGCTGCAGAACCAGCCGCCGATCCGCACCGAGACTCGCGCCGACCCGCCGCCGCGGCCGACCGAACCCAACATCCTGCTGGTGGCGCTGCTCGGCTGTGCGCTGGGCCTCGGCGCGGCGATCGCCTTGATCCTGCTGTTCGACATGCTGCAGGGCACCTTCAAGACGCTCGACGACGTCGAACGCGCGATCCCGGTGCCGGTGCTCGGCGGCATCAGCCACCTGGAGACCGCCGAGGAACGTGCTGCGGCCCAGCAGCAGCGCACCCGAGTGGGTCTCGTGACCGCGGCGTTCGTGGTGTTGCTGGTGGGCGTGGTGGTGGTGTTCTACTGGGATCCCACGCGCCTGCCGGTGTTCGTGCGCGACCTTCTGGCGATGGTGCTCGGGGCGACCTGAGGCATGCGCGACCCCATCGTCCTTGCGATCGTGATGGTGTGGCTGCCCCTGTGTTTCGGGCGGCCGTTCGCCGGTTTGTTGCTGTTCAGTTGGCTCGCCTACATGCGCCCCCAGGATCTGTGCTGGGGCTTCGTGCGCGACCTGCGGCTGTCGCTGGTGGTGGCGGTGGTGATGATCGCCGGTTGGTACGCCAACGAACGCGGCCGGCGGGCCTTCACGCAGTGGGACTTCCGGACCCGGGGCATGGTGCTGTTGGGGTTGCTGGTGACGGTCAGCTATGCCTTCGCCTTCAAACACGACGAATACACCAACAAGTACTACTTCGAGTTCCTGAAGATCCTGGTGATCGCGCTGTTCACCGCCGGCCAAGTCGACTCGCCGCAGCGCTTCAAGATCATGGCGTGGACCGTGGCGTTGAGCCTCGGCTTCTTCGGCGTGAAGGGTGGCTTGTTCGGCGTCCTGGCCGGCGGGCGGCCGATCCTGCGCGGGCCGGGCGGCATGCTGGAGGACAACAACGACTTCGCCCTGGCGCTGGTGATGAACGTGCCGCTCTTGTGGTATCTCGGCATCGGGGACGGTCGCCAGTGGGTGCGGCGCGCCACCCAGGTGGGGGTGGGCCTGACCGTGATCACGGTGGTGCTGACGCACAGCCGCGGTGCGTTCCTCGCACTGTCCCTGACGGCTTTGTGGATCGCGTGGCGTTCGGGCCACCTGCCGCGGGCGCTGGGTGGCTTGCTGGTGCTCGCCCTGCTGTTCCCGGTGGTGGCACCGCAAGGCGTGCTCGACCGGCTGGCCACCATCGGCGACACCAAGGAGTCCTCGGCGAACGCGCGCCTCACGGCGTGGGCGACGGCTCTGCAGATGATCGAAGACAATCCCGTGCTCGGGGTCGGTCTGCGCAACTTCCAGTCCAGTTACCGGCGCTACTCGGTGGTGCCGCTCGGCGAGGAAGCCACCACCTATGTCGCCCACAACAGCTACCTGCAGATCTGGGCCGAGGGCGGCACGCTGGCGTTCGTGGCCTACCTGCTGCTGATCGGTTCGGTGTTCGCCATGTGCCGGCGCGTGTTCCGCATCGGCGTGGTGCGGCCGGACCTGGCGTGGGCGGGCAACTACGCACGCATGATGGAGGCGACGTCGGTCGGTTTCGCCGTGGGCGCATTCTTCCTGAATCGTGGCCACTTCGATCTGTGGTACCACTGGCTGGCGCTGGCCACGGCCCTGCTCGGGGTCACGCGGGCCAGCTTCCGCAGCGCCCCCGCTGCGTCGGCCGCTGCTGCACCGGCGGCGGCGGCGGTCGAAGTGCGCTGGCGACCTCTGTTGGCCACGGTGGGGCCGTCGGTCGGGGCCCCGCGCTGGGCGAGGCGGTCCTGATGTGCGGCATCGCCGGGGTGTTCGCAGCGACGCCGCAGCGGTCGATCGCACGCGAACAGGTCGTCGCGATGACGCGGGCGATCGCGCATCGCGGTCCGGACGGCGAAGGCATCCAGATCGGGCCCGGCCACGGCCTCGGCCATCGGCGTCTGGCGATCGTCGATCTGGCCAGCGGCGCGCAGCCGATGAGCACGCCGGACGGTCGGTTGTGGGTGACCTTCAACGGCGAGATCTACAACTATCTGGAGCTGCGCGCCGAACTCGAGGCCCAGGGCGTGGTGTTCCGCACCCGCAGCGACACCGAAGTGCTGCTGCACGGCTACCGCGCGTGGGGCACCGGCCTGGCGGCGCGGCTGTGGGGCATGTTCGCGTTCGCTTTGGTCGACACCGAACGGCACGAGCTGTACGCGGCGCGCGACCGGCTGGGCAAGAAGCCGTTCTACTGGACGCAGCACGACGGCTTGTTCCTGTTCGGCAGTGAGCTCAAGGCGCTGCGGGCGGCGGGCGTGCCGGCGCGGCTCGATCCGGCCGCGGTGGCGCAGTTCCTGGCGCTGCGTTATGTGCCCGACCCGCGCACGATCTTCGCTGCGGTGCACAAGTTGCCGCCGGCGCACTGGTGCCTCTTGCGCGGCGAGCGGGTGCAGATCGAACGCTACTGGCGGGTGTCCTTCGCGGCGGCGGCCGAACCGCTGGCGCCGAGTGCCTGCCGCGAACGCACGCTGGAACTGCTCGACTCCGCGGTGCGCATCCGCCTGATGGGCGAAGTGCCGCTGGCACCGTTCCTGTCGGGTGGCATCGACAGCTACGCGGTGGTCGATTCGATGATCCGCTCGCTCGGCCGCCCGGTCACGGCCTGCACCATCGGCTTCGACGAGCCGCGGTTCGACGAACGCGCGGCAGCGCGCGCTTCGGCCGCCGCCTGCGGTGCCCAGTTGCACGAAGAGGTGCTGCGCGCGGACGAGATGCTGGCGCTCGACTGGCTCGCCGAGACCTTCGACGAACCGTTCAGCGACAGCAGCGCGGTGCCCACCTACCACGTGAGTCGCCTGGCGCGGCGGCACGTCACCGTGGCACTCACGGGGGACGGTGGCGACGAGTGGTTCGGCGGTTACCGGCGGTATCTGTTCGACCGGCGCGAACATCGGGTGCGCCGCTGGTTGCCAGCGGCGGTGTGGCGTGGACTCGGCAGCCTGTGGCCGAAGGCCGATTGGCTGCCGCGTTGGCTGCGCGGCAAGCGCACCCTGCAGAACCTCGGTGCCGATCCGGCGGTGGCCTACGCGCGCTCGGTCAGTGCGCACCTGCCGGAGGAAGTGTTCGCCGTGCTGCGGCCGGAGCACCACGCTGCCGCCGGCGATCCGCACGCGCCGCTGCTCGCCGCCTACCGCGGCAGCGATGCGGTGGCGCCCCTGCATCGCGCGGTGGCGACCGACCTCGCCACCTGGCTGCCGGGGGACATCCTGGTCAAGGCCGACCGTGCCTCGATGGCGGTGGCGCTCGAAGTGCGTGCGCCGTTCCTCGACCACCGCCTGGTCGAGTTCGCTGCGACACTGCCGCCGGACTGGCACTTCGCTGGCGGGCGTACCAAAGCGTTCCTGCGCAGCGCGCTGGCCGGGCGGCTCGATCCGGCGGCGCTGGTGCGCAAGAAGCAGGGTTTCTCGGTGCCGCTGCGCGCTTGGTGCCAGGGCCCGGTTGGCAACGCCGTGGCCGAGGCCCTGGGCCAGGCATCGCTGCGCGACTGGCTCGATCCCGCCGTGGTCGAACGGCTGCTGCGGCGCCATCGGCAGGGGCTCGGCGACCACGCCGAGATGCTGTGGGCAGTCCTGGTGCTGGCCCGGTTCCTCGAACGGTGGGGGCGCTGACGTGGTGCGGCTCGTCACGTTCACCAATCTGTTCCCCAGTGCGGAACTGCCGACCCACGGCGCCTTCGTCGCCGACCGCATGCAACGCGTGGCCGCCAAAAGCGGCTTGCCGTGGACTGTGGTGGCGCCGGTGCCGGCCGTGGTGCCCTGGCTGCGCTTTGGCGCGCACCGGCGCTGGGCGCGCTTGCCCGGGCGCGAAGTCTGGCACGGGGTCGCGGTGCAGCACCCGCGTTACCGGCACTGGCCGGGACTCGGCATGCGGCGGCAGGCGGCGGCGATGGCCAAGGGCGCGCGGGCTGCGGTGGCGGCGCTGGCCGCCGCCGAACCGATCGTGCTCGACGCGCACTACCTGTGGCCGGACGGCGTGGCGGCGGCGACCCTGGCCGCGGAGTTGGGCGTGCCGTTCACCCTGACCGCGCGCGGCAGCGACGTCAACGTGCTCGCCGCCGACCCGGTGGTGCGGGCCGGCATCGCGGCGGCAGCGGCGCGTGCTGCCGCGTGCTGGGCGGTCAGCGGGGATCTGGCGGCGCGGTTCGCCGACGTGGTCGGGTTGCCGCGCGCGCGTGTGGTCGAAGTGCGCAACGGGGTCGATCTCGTGCAGTTCTGCCCTGGCGACGCCGTTGCGGCGCGCGCCGAGCTGGGACTGCCGGCCACCGGCCGGCTGTTGCTGGGCGTGGGCCGGTTGGTGCCGGGCAAGGGCTTCGCCACCGCCGCGGCGGCTCTGCCGCGCCTGCCCAACGACGTGCACCTGGTGCTGGTCGGCGAAGGCCCGGAGCGGCAGCGCTTGCTCGCCTTGGCGCCGGGGCGCGTGCATTGTCTCGGCAACCGGCCGCGTGGCGTGGTGGCGACTGCCTACCGGGCGGCGGACCTCTTGGTGCTGCCCAGCGAACGCGAGGGCTGGCCGAACGTGGTCACCGAAGCCCTGGCCTCGGGTCTGCGTGTCTTGGCGACGCCGGTGGGCGGCATTCCCGAGATCCTGGGCCATCCCGCCAAAGGCGATCTGCGGCTCGGCGCGCTGGCGCCGGTCGGCGACGTGGCCGCGTTCGCGGCGGCGGCGCTGGCACTGCTGGCGAGCCCGGCAGAGCCGTTGGCGGTGCGCGCGTTCGCGGCGCGGTATGGTTGGGACGAGCCGGTCGCCTTGCTCGCCGCGACCTTCCGGGGCCTGCTGGGAGTGGCCGCCGCATGAGCCGTTCCTACCGCATCCTCTACCACCACCGCATCCGGGCCGACGACGGCCAGGCGGTGCACGTGCGCGAGGTGATCGGTGCACTGCGCGCGGCCGGCCACGACGTGCACGAAGCGGCGCTGGTGCCGAAGACCGGTGTGGCGCCAACGGTGCGCACCGCGGCGCGCGCCCCATCGTTCTGGCAGCGACTCAGCCTGCCGCGGCCGGCGATCGAGGTCGCCGAACGGCTCTACAACCGCACCGGCCGCCGCCTGCTGCGCGCCGCAGCGGCGCAGTGCCGCCCCGACTTCGTCTACGAACGCCACGCGCTGCACTGCCATGCGGGACTCGACGTGGCGCGCGAACTCGGCGTGCCGCTGCTGCTCGAAGTGAATTCGCCGATGGTCGACGAGATGCAGAAGCTGGGCAAACTGTGGTTCCGCGGTGCCGCTCTGCGCACCGAACGGCAGGTGCTCGGCGCGGCCGACGCCGTGCTCGCGGTGACCGAAGTGCTCGGCCAGATGCTGGTGCAGCGTGGTGCACGGCCGGCTGCGGTGCACGTGGTCGGCAACGGTGCCGTGCCCGAACGCTACGACGCGGCGGCGCGGGCCGCGGCGGTGCAGTTGCGGGCCCAATGGGCGCTGCCGGCGGGTGCGTTCGTGCTCGGCTTCATCGGCTACATGCGGCCGTGGCACCGGCTCGACCTGGTGCTCGACGTGATGTCGCGGCCGGGTTTCGGCGAGCTGGTCCTGGTGCTGGCCGGCGCGGGCCCGGCACTGCCCATGCTGCGGGCGCGCGCCGCGGCCTTGGGGCTCGGTGCGCGGTTCCTCGCGCTCGGCGAAGTGCCGCCCGCCGAACTGCCGGCGCACGTGCTGGCCCTCGACGCGGCACTGATCCCGGCGATCAACGCCTATGCTTCGCCGTTGAAGCTGTTCGATTCGCTGGCGGCGGGTGTGCCGACCCTGGCGCCCGACCAACCGAACCTGCGCGAGAATCTGCAGGACGGCCAGAACGGTCTGTTGTTCCAGCCGGGCTCCGCGGACGCACTGGCCGCTGCCTTGGGGCGGCTGGTGCAGGACCGCGCGTTCGCCGCCCGCCTGGGAGCGGCGGGCCGGCAGAGCCTGTTGGCGCAGCGTTGGACCTGGGCCGGCAACGCCGAACGGATCGCGGCGATCGCGGCCCGAGTGCTGGAGGCACGCCGCTGATGCGCGCGCTGGCCTGGCTGGTGCCGTTGTGCCTCGCCTATGCCCCGGCGCTGTGGTGGTGCGTCGAACGCTGGAATGCACCGAGTGGCTACTTCGAGCACGGCTACCTGGTGGTGCCGATCGGCATCGCCGTGGTGTGGTGGCAGCGCGCTGCGTGGCGCACCCGGCCGGCGGCGGTCGATGTGCGCGGTTGGTGGCTGCTCGGACCGGCGCTGCTGCTGCACCTTTCGGGTGTGCTGTGGATGATCGACTCGCTGTCGGCGGCCAGCCTGTGCCTCGCGGTGCCCGGTGCTGCGTGGTTGGTGCTCGGCCGGCAGCGCTTGCGCGGCTTGTGGCCGGTGCTCGGCCTCGTGCTGTTCGCCGTGCCGGCACCGATCTACGTCGAAGGCCGCGCGGCATTCGTGTTGAAGGAGATCGCAGTGCAGGGTGGTGCCTGGCTCGGCAACCTTGCGGGCGCTGGGATCGTGCGCTCCGGGGCGAATCTGCACCTCACCGGCACGCGGGAGTCGTTGTTCGTGGCCGAAGCCTGCAGTGGTCTCCGTTCGTTGTTGGCGTTGGTGCTGCTCGCCTACTGCCAAGCGTGTTTCCTCGGCAACCCGGGCTGGGTGCGGCGCGTGGCGATCCTGCTCACCAGCGTGCCGATCGCGGTCGGTGCGAACGTGGTGCGCATCGCCAGCCTGTGTGTGCTGGCACGGGTCGCCGGGGTGCCGTTCGCCGAAGGCCAGGGCCACACCCTGGCGAACACCGTCGAATGGCTTGCCGCGGTGGGCGCCTTGCTCGGCCTAGACTGGTGGCTGTGGTCCCGCTTGGCTCGGCCCGTCCTGGCCGTGCCGGCGCCCGCGGCTGCCGGGCTGCCGGCCCGGCGCCGGCGCTTGTGGCCGCATGCACTGTTGCTGTGGCTGCTCGCGGGTCCCTTGTTGTTCCTGGGCACCTACCGGCCACCGGCCGGGCCCGGGGATCGCGCCGAACGACTGCCGGTGCAGGTCGCCGGCTACGACCTCGTACCACGGGCGCCGGCCGAAGCGCGGCGGTTCGAGCAGAGCCTGCCGCGCTGGCGCGAACTGCTCGGTACGCCGGACTTCGTCTGGCGGCGCTACCGGCGCAGCGCGACGCCGCAGGCGCGCATCCAATTGGTGGCCCTGTTCCACGACAGCAACTGGAAGAGTGTGCACCCGCCGCGCATCTGCATCGAAGGCAGCGACATGGACATCGAGCAGGACGACGTGGTGCCTGCGCCGTGGCTCGGCACTGGGGTGTCCGCTGGGCGGATCCTGGCGCGTGCGCGCGCCGATGGGGTGCGGTACCTGACCCTGTCCCTGTTCGGCACCCGTGACTGGGCTTCGGGCAGCTACACCGAGTTCACCATGCACCACCTGCCGCGCGCATTCTGGCGCGCCAACGAGTCCGGGTTCCTGCTGCGCGTGGAGACGCCGCTGGCCGCTGGCGAGGAGCTGGCCGCGGCCGAAGCGCGCTGCGGCGCGTTCCTCGCCGAACTGCTGCCGGCAGCGCGGGAGTTGTTGCGATGACCTTGGCCCATGCTTTGTCGGTCGACGTCGAGGACTGGTTCCAGGTGCTGAACATGGCGCACGTGGTGCCGCGTGCCGAGTGGGACCGGTTGCCGCTGCGCTGTGGCGATGCGATGCGCCGCCTGCTGGACCAGTTCGACCGGCGCCAGGCCAAGGCCACGTTCTTCTTCCTCGGCTGGATCGCCGAGCGGCTGCCCGATCTGGTGCGCGACGTGGTTTCGGCCGGGCACGAACTGGGCAGCCACGGCTACGACCATCGACTGCTGCCCGACCTCGGCCGCGAGGGCTTTCGCGCCGATCTCGAGCGCACTGCCGTGATCCTGGAGCAGATCGCTGGGGTGCGGCCGCAGGCGTTCCGCGCCTGCACGTGGTCGATCGGCCGCCGTACGCCGTGGGCGATCGCCGAACTGCTGCGCGCCGGCATCCGCGTCGACAGTTCGATCCAACCGGTGCGCCATCCCGACTATGGCGTGCCCGGGGCACCGACGACCCCGTACCGGCTCCAGGACGAAACCGGCGAACTGCTCGAGTTCCCGCCGTTGACGCTGGATCTGCTCGGGCGCCACCTGCCAGTGGGCGGGGGTGGTTACTTGCGCCTGTTCCCTCTGCTGCTGCTGCGCGCCGGCCTGCGCCAGAAAGAACGCCAAGGCGTGCCGGGCTGCATTTATCTGCACCCGTGGGAGGTCGATCCCGGGCAGCCGCGGCAGCGGCTCGGCGGCTTGCGCGGCTTCCGCCACTACGTCAACCTGGCGCGCACCGAAGCCAAACTGGACCGGCTGCTCGCCGAGTTCCCGTTCACTTCGCTCGGCGCTGCCCTGGCTCAGCGGCCGGACAGCTGGCGGGCGAAGCTGCCCGCGTACCGGGCCCGCGAACTGCTCGGGTAGTCTGCCGCAAGCTTCTGGAAGCTGGCCGCCGCGCGCTGGCTGGCGTCCGGGTCCTTGGTCTGCAGCTGCGCCAGGGCCAAGGCCTGCAGGTGCAGGCCGTCGGCGCGCGGCTCGGCACCCTGCAGAGCGGCCACGGCGGCTTCGGCCCGCCCGGCGCGCAGTTCGAGCAGGCCTTTCGCCAGCTGGCCGCGGCGGGTCGCCACCAACCATTCGGGCAGGCGGCCGAAGGCTTGGCGGTCGGCCGGGGTCGCGCCGCCGGAGCTGGCCACCAGCACGCACAGATCGAGCACCCGCAGCGGTGTCTCGGCGTGTTGCAATGCGGCGCGCAGCGCCGGAATCGCCGTGGCTGCCTCGCCGCGCTCCACCAGCAGTTCGGCCCGCGCCTGCCACAGGGCCATCTGGGTCGGGTGGGCGGCGATGGCCTGATCCAAGGCCGCGATCGCTGCGTTCGGACCGAACCGGGCGACGAGCACACTCATGGTGCGGGGCAGTTGCTGCTCGTCGTCCCGGCCGCTGGCCACCAGTTCGAGGTGGCGCGTGAGCCGTTGCCGCACCTGGGCATCGGGGGCACTCGCCAGCTCGTTCGGCAGCAGGTGCAACAGGTCGCCGAACGGTTCCGCAGCGACGAGCCATGGCTGCACTGCTTCGCGCACGCCCTTGGCGTCGTCGCCCCCCTTGCCGAGCAGGTCGGTGGCGAGCCGGCCCAGCAGCCGCGCGGCGAGATCGGTGTCGCCACCTGCCACTTCCGGCAAGCGCCGCACCAGGATCCAGAAGGCGTCGCGGGGGCGGCCGCGTGCGGCCAAGGCGGTGAGCTCGAAGATGCTGGGCGGCAGCACCGAGGGGAACTCCAACCAGCGGTTGGCATCGAGCTGGTCGGCGAGCGGCAGGTTGCCGAGTCGAGCCACGTGCCGCGCCGCGAGCTGCATCGAAGTGGCGCGTGCCAGCGGGGAATCGGCGACTCCGCCGGTGGCGACGGCGCGGGCCAGGGCCATGGTCAGGGTGTCGCCCAGGGTCACGGGGAAGCGCGGGTGGGTCGCGGCCACGGCGAGTTCGCGCCACAGCAACGGGGCCCCCTGGCCGGCGGTCTGCAGGGCGCTGTACACCGCCAGAGCAGCCGCCGGGCGGCCGGCCTCCAGATGGGCGCGGGCCAACAGCAACTGCGCGCTGGCGGCGCCAGGGTGGGCGGCGACCAGCTGCAGTGCCAGCGGTTCGGCGGCTTTGCCGGCGCCACGGTGCTCGAGCAACGCGACCAGTTCGGCGAGGGTCTGGCGCTGCGCGTCGTCGCCCACGACCAAGTCGGGGCACAGCGAGGTGGCGCCGCACAGCTGCAGCACCACGTGCGCCAGCAGATCGGCTCGGTCGGTGGCCACGGCCTGCTCGGCCAGCGCCAGTGCCTGGGTGCGGTCCTGCAGCCGCAGCGCCAAGCCCGGGCGGGTGGCGGCGGTCGTCAATCGGTAGACCTGAGCCGCACGCTCCGGCCGGCCCAGCGCCAGTTCCAGCAGGGCCAGATTCTCCGCCGCGCCGCGGCCGTCGGCGAACGCCACGGCGGCCGCACCGTGCTGGCGCGCCTGCTGCAATTCGCCAAGTTGCAGGGCCAGGTCACCAGCCAGGGCATGCAGGGCGCCGTCGCGCGCTTCGGGAGCAGCACAGGCCAGGGCTGCGGCGGCGAACCGGTAGGCGGTGGCGGGCCGTGCCGCGGCCAGCCGTTCGGCCGCGGCCCGCAGCGGCGCTGCCGCAGTCTCGGGCAGCGGCTCAGCCGCCAACAAGCCCTGGTGCGTGCGTCGAGCCAGATTGGCATCGGGCTCGGCACTGCCCGCCACCATCGCCGCGGCGAGTGCGGCGGCGAAGGCGGCGCGCTGAGCCGGCGGTGCGGTGGCGAGTGCGGGAGCGGCCTTGGTCAGCAGGCGGTGCGCGCTGGCCGTGTCGTTCGCCAGGGCCGCAGCGTGTGCGGCCAGCACCTGCAGTTCGAGGTTGGTCGGGGGCAGCTCGGCGGGCACCAGGCCCAGGGCATGGGGGGCGGCGTCGGCGATCGCCGCCCGCAGCAGTTCGGCGGTCAGTTCCGGTCGCGGCGCGAGCGTGGTCATCAGCCGCGGCAGGTCGTCGCGACCCACCGGCGCGCCGGCGCGCACGGCCCGCAGCAGCAGTTCGGCAGAGGCTTCGTCCGATGGGTCGGCGGTGCACAGACTGCGCAGGCGCTGGGCTGCTTCGGCCGGTTGGCCGGCTGCCAGCCAAGCCGCTGCCTCCAGGCGCCGCGGCAGCGCCCGTTCTGGGAAGCGTTCGGCGGCGCGGCGTGCCGCGGCGAGCGCCACGGGGGCCACGCCGCTGGCCAGGGCCGCCTCGGTGCACAGGACGAAGCCCAGGGGATCGGTGACCTCCGGCGTAGCGGTCTTGCGCTGCAGGCACTGCGCCAGCAGGCTCGCGCCGTCCTGGCCCGCATCGCGCAGCACCAGTTCGGCCGCGCGGAGCCGCAGACCGAACGCGGCTTCGTCTTCGCTGCCATGCACCGCGGCCTCGTCCAGCGCGGCCAGGGCTGCTCCGCCCCGGCGCTGCCGCAGCTGGAAGGCCGCCAGGGCGCGCAGCGGCTGTGGATCGCCGGGCCGACCGCGCTGCCATTCGCCGAACACCGCGAGCTGGTCCGCTTCGCCGCTGCCGCTGTCGGCCAGTGCCTGCACGCGCAGTTCGGCGATGCTCGGCGCCAGATCGACTTGGCCCAGGGGCGTTGGCCCGCGTAGCAACTGGTAGAGGCCCCAGCGCAGGGTCTTCTCGGCCTGCGCCGGCTGCTTGCGCAGGCCGTTCAGGGTGCCGTGCACGAGCGCATTCACCGGCCCGGTGGCCACGCCGATCGCTTCGAGCGCGCGCACGTCGCTGGCGAGTGTGTCCAGGGCCGTGGCGTTCTCCAGGCTGCGCGCCGCAGCGAAGCGCGCCAGCAGCAGGTCGCCGACTTCGGGCGGGAACTGGTTCGCTGGTGTGGTCTTGGCCACCGAGCCGGCCGGCAGCCAGCGCAGGCTGGCCGCGAGTGCCGCCTCGGGTTGGCCCTGGTCGACCATGGCCCAGGCTGCCGCCGCCCCGGCTTCGAACACGTAGCGATGGTCGAACCGCCGCCGGTAGATCTCGCACAAGGCGAACAGGTCGTCGTGGCGGGCCGCTTGGCGCAGGGACCAGGCCAGGCCGCGCATGGCGGCCACCGGTTGGCCCGGCCGCTCCAGAGCGTCGCGGAACCAGCGCAAACTGGTCTGCACCAGTTCGCGCAGGGCCACCAGCCGGCGCTGCAGCACTGGCCAGTTCGCGGCCACGGCGGGACGGGCCGCGTAGATCTCGGCCAAGGCCGAGAGGCCTCGGCCGACTTCGACGTCGGGGTCGGGTCGGTACAGGTAGGCGAGCAGCGCGGCCCGGGCCGGGCCGCTGCGGCCGAGGCCGTGGTCGCGATCGACCGCCGCGAACACCGCTGCCAGCTCGTCGCGGTAGACGGACTGCAGGGCTTCGCCCGCCAGCTCCATGGCGCGGCCGTTCTCCGGCTCCCGAGCCAGCAGCGCCTTGGCTTCGACGAGGGCGTCCTGGCCGCGGCCGACCACGGCCAGGAGCCGTACGTGCTCCAGCGCCAGTTCGGTGTCCGGACTGCCGCTGACCGACAGCAGGCGTTCGAGGTCCTGCAGGGCGGCCGGAGCATTGTCGAGCTGCAACTGCGCGGCGTGGCGCAACCGGTACAGGCGGGCCAGTTTGCTCGGGTCGCGCGACAGGCTGTGGCTGCGGGCCCCGTGGTCCAGGACCACCACGGTGCGGGCGTATTCGCCCCGGTCGTAGCAGGCTTGGGCCTCGCGCAGCATCTCTTCGGGGCCGCGCAGGCGCAGCGCGGCGTACCCCAGCACCACGGCCAGGGCCACCAGCGACAGGGCCACGAACACCTGAAGACTGCGGCGGAGCATGCGACGACGCCGAACCTTATAGCTGGCGCGGAGCGGGATTCCCGCCCGTTCCCCGGATGCCGAGTTTGCGCAGTTTGTGGAACAGTGTGCTGCGGTGGATGCCGAGCAGGGCGGCGGCCCGCTCGCGGTTGCCGCCGCAGGCGGCCAGTGCTCGTTCGATCGCCGAACGCTCAGGCGCCGCCAGGGCGGCGCGCAAGGGGCCGGGCGTGCCCTGGCCCTGCGGCAGCGCCGCCAGCGGGCCGGTCGAGGGGGTGGTCCCGGCGGTGGCCGTGGTCTGGGCGGGCAGCGCCACTTCGGCGGGCAGGTCGCCGAGATCCAGGCGCTCGGCGCGGCTCAGCACCACCGCCCGTTCGATCAAGTTCTCGAGCTGGCGGACGTTGCCGGGCCAGGGCGCCCGCATCAGCGCTTGCAACGCCGGCGCCGTGAAGCTGCGCGCCGGACGGCCGTGTTCCTGGGCGAAGCGGCGCAGGAAGTGCTCGGCCAGTCCCGGGATGTCGCCCGGGCGCTCGCGCAGCGGCGGCATCTCGATCGCGACCACGTGGATGCGGTAGTAGAGATCCTCGCGGAACTCGCCCTTCTGCACCGCCGTGCGCAGGTCTTTGTTGGTCGCCAGCACGATGCGCACGTCGACCGGAACGGTGCGGGTGTCGCCGACCCGTTCGATCACGCGGTCCTGCAGCACTCGCAGCAGTTTGACCTGGAACGCCATGGAGCTGGTGCCGATCTCGTCCAGGAAGATGGTGCCGCCGGACGCGGCTTCGAACTTGCCGACCTTGTCGCGCACCGCCCCGGTGAACGAACCCTTCACGTGGCCGAACAGTTCCGATTCCAGCAGGCTCTCCGGCAGCGCGCCGCAGTTGACTTCGACGAACGGTCCGCTGCGCCGCGCCGACAGGTGGTGCAGCGCGCGGGCCAGCAGCGTCTTGCCGGTGCCCGATTCGCCGGTGATCAACACCGTGGTGCGGGTGTCGGCGACCGCTTGCACGGTCTTGAAGATCGCCTGCATGCGCGGGTCGGTGCCGACCACGTTGTCGAGCCGCAGGCGGTCGTCGAGCGCGGTGCGCAGCGCATGGTTCTCCTTCTGCAGCGCGGCCTTCTCCAGCGCGCGGTCGACGGCCACCAGCACCTGTTCGGCGGCGAACGGCTTGCCGAGGAAGTCCGCGGCTCCGGCGCGCATCGCCGCAACCGCGTCCTGCACCGAACCGAACGCCGACAGCAGCACCACGGCGGTGTCGGGGTGGTGCTGGCGGATCCGCTGCAGCAACTCGATGCCACCGCCGCCGGGCAGATGCAGGTCGGCGAGCACCAGATCGACTTCACCCTGTTCGACCGGCTGCATGGCGGCGGGCAGGTCTGCGGCCGCGTCCAGCGCGAAGCCGCGCGGGCCGAGCAGCGTGGCGAGTTCCTGCCGAGTGCGCGGGTCGGGGTCGGCGAGCAGGATCTTGGTCATCGGCGCACCGTCGCGAGGCCCCGACGCCCGTCGGGCGGTTGCGACGGGTCTGCATCGGCCGACTGCGGGCTGCGACTGGACTCCGCTCCTCAGCGGTTGCGCCGGTTGGGCCGTCCGCCCCCGCCGGCCGGCCCCGGCCCCTGGCGTTCGTAGTCCGGCAGGCGCAGCAGTTCCGGGTCGAGGCTGGCCATCGCCGCGCGCAGCCGGGCCAGAGCTTCGGTCTGGCCCAGGGCGTCGAGTTTCTGCACCAGCATGCGCGCGGTGTCGGCGCCGGACAGGTTCAGCCCGTCCAGTGCTGGGGTGGCCTCGGGGCAGGTGGTGAAGCCGCGGCACAGAGCGGCGAGGGACCGGTCGAACTCGCCGTTCTCGAAGTGTACGCGGGCCACGCCGAAGCAGGCGATCGCCGTGAAGTGGGCCGACGACGCGGCTTGCCCCGGGTCCGCGGCGGCGGCCGCCAAGCGCTGTTCGGCGCGCGCGTAGGCGGCCAGCGCCGCGCTCGCGTTGCCACGCCGGCGGTGGTGTTCGGCGGCGACCAGGGCCGCGTAGCCGGCGAAGTGCGACAACGCCGGCTGGTCGGCGCCGGGGGCTTGGAGCAGGCGTTCGTAGGTGCTCTCGAGCGCGTCGACGCCACGCTGCCGCAGCAGGCTGGTGCGCAGCCGTTCGTGCAGCGGCGCCGCGGTCGGGAAGCGCTGCAGGCCGGCTTCGAGTGCCGCCTGGGCGGCATCGGCGCCGCCGAACCAGGCCAGGAAGTCGTAGTGGTGGCCGACGTGCTGGGCGGTGCCGTGCGGGTGGCGCGCCAGCACTTCGTAGGTGGCGTGCACGTCGGCCAGCCACTCGGGTGGCCAGGTCTGCTTCTGCCGATGCGCGGCCACGATCGCTTCCTGGCGGGCTTCGGCGAACAGGAACAAGACCGCCGCAGCCAGGGGCGATCCGGCGTCGGGCGGCAAGGCGCGCGCGGCACGTTCGGCGAGCGCGTAGGCCTCGGGCATCGCCCCGCGTTCGGCGGCGAGCAGCGCCTGCACCGCGACGAGGCGTGGGTTGGCGGCGTCCCGCTCGGCGGCGCGCGCCGCGGCGGCTTCGGCGTCGAGACGCAACAGGCGGCGCTGGCGTGCCCCGGGCTGGTTGCGCAGCGCGATCAGGCTGGTCTCCGCCGCTGCCAGCGGGTCTTCGTCGGCCGCCGCCTGCGGCTCGGCGGCCGCACCGGCGACGGCGGCGTAGCTGCCACCGCCCACCAGCGCTCGCTGCCAGGCGGCCGGATCGACTGCCGCCGACGGCTTGCCGAGGCCCTGGTGCACCACGGCCAGCGCCCGCGCGCGCGGCGAAGTCGCACCGAGCCGCTCCAGGGCCGCCACCAGGGGTTGCTTCTGCTCGCTGGACAGCGGCGCGCGCAGGGCTTCGCCGAGCAGCTCGTCGGCGCCGGGTGCGGTGGACTGGGCCAGCAGTCCGCGGGCCTTGGCCGCAGCGGCCGGATCGAGGCCGTGCAGGGCGAGGCGCAGCAATTCGACCGGGGCTGCGGCACCGAGCTGGTCTGCGGCGGCGAGCAGCGCCTGCTGCTGCTGTGGGCTGCCGGAGGCGAACGCCTGCTCCACGGCTTCGCGGTCGGCACTGTCGGGGCTCTGCACCCGTTCGAGCAGCGAGCGGTCGCCGCGCACCACCGGCCGCACTGGCTGGCTGCGTTGGGCGATGCCGTCTTGGATCGCGGCGAACACCGACTTGGTGTCGAACGCGTAGTAGACGTCGAACTTCTTCGCCACCGCGTCGCCGTCCCCGACCTCGACCATGATGTGCCGCGGTGCCACGCGTTGTCCGTCGAGGAACTTGGCGTAGACCAGCGGCTCGAGTGCGATGTGTTCGCCGCAGGTGCAACCACCGAAACGCGGGCATTCGATGCGCCGCCCCTGGTCGTCGTAGTCGCGGGGATTGTGGCGGAACACCGAAGCGACCACGCACACGTACGGGGTGTACAGTTTGGCGATCTCGGGGTCGCGGTAGCGGACGCCGGCGTAGTGCTCGCTGGCGATCTCGCCGTCCATGTTGACGCACACCAGGATCGGCCGTTGCTCGGCGCGCGCCAGCGCCACTGCGTCCTGCCAAGTGCGCTGCCAGCGGATCTGCACCGGCTTCGCCCAGTCCGCCGCGGTGGGGGCGTACCACATCGCTTCGCGCGCGCCGGGGTTGGCGGTGGCCGGCGCCTGGTCGCCTTGGCTGCGCAGGGTCGCGCCAGCGAGCAGCGCGGCGCAGAGGCCGGCTGCGGCGGCGGTTCGGCCAGCGGGACCGTGGGCCAGTGCGCGGCGTGGGTGGGGGAGACTGCTATGGCGGGGGGCTACGGGCATCGGGGGAGACGGAGCGGAGCGGGCATGATAGGCCGAAATCCACCGTGCCTTGGCGTGGATTACCATCGTGGTGCGAATGGTCGGTTGGCAGCCGTCACGGACTCGCAACACGGTGGCACCGAAGCGCGGCCGCGCGGGCTCCGTCCGGTTCGTGCCGCGCTGGCTGCGGCAGCTGCCTGTCGACAGCCGCCCGCTGCGGGCTAAGGTGCGCTGCGATGCCGTTCCGCTCCCGACCGCTGCCCATGCCGCCGCCCGCCAGCGAAGGGCTGGCCGTGGTGCTGCAAGAAGTGCGGCGCATCGAAGCAGAGACGCGCCGCCTGGTCACCGACGTGCTCGCCGGCGGGTATCGCTCGACGTTCCGTGGTGCCGGCATCGAGTTCGCCGACGTGCGTGAATACGTCGAAGGCGACGAACCGCGGCGGATCGACTGGGCGGTCACCGCACGCATGGGGCGGCCGTTCGTCAAGCGGTTCGTCGAGGAGCGCGAACTCACCGTGGTGTTCGCCGTCGACACCGCGCCGAGTCTCGACGCCGGCTTCGGCGCCTGGTCGCCGCGCCAGGCGGCGGCGCGGTTCTGCGCGTTGCTCGGCTTGTTGGCGATCGCCAACAACGACCGCATCGGCCTGTGTGCCGGGGCGGCCGAGGCGCTGCGCTTCGTGCCGCCGAAGAAGGGGGCCGGCCACGTGCTGCGCGTGGTGCGGGACACGCTGTGCCTGCGGCCGGACGGCCCGGCGGCGCCGCTCGGCGCACTCGCCAGAGCCACCGGCAAGCACCTGCGGCGGCGCACCATCGTGTTCCTGCTGTCGGATTTCCTGGGCTTCGCCGCCGGTGGCGCGACCGCCGCCGCCCTGCAGGCCGAATTGGCGCGCGCCGCGCGCCGGCACGACCTGATCGCGGTTTGGCTGCAGCCGCCCGAATGGCAGGCGCCCCCGCGCCGCCGCTGGCTGGGGCTCGCGCCCGACGGCGGTTCGCTGGCCCGGGTCGATGCGGCGCATGGACCGGTGCGGGCGCTGCTGCAGGAGCGTTGGCGGGCGCTGCGGGCGCAGGTGCTGGACGGCCTCGGGCGGGCGCACATCGACTGCATCGAGATGCCGCTCGGTGCGGCGCCCGATCCGCAGGTGTTGGCGGCGCCGCTGCAGCGGTTCTTCCGCATGCGCGAACTGCGGGAGGCGCGGCGATGAGTCGCTGGCGTTCGGCGTTGGGCTGGGCGCTCTGGGCGCTGGTCGCGGCGGATGCGGCGGCGCAGATGGTGGTGCGTCAGGAAGGGCTGTCGGGAGCTGCGGTGCCGTTCGGGCAGCGCTTCACCTTGGTGGTCGAACGCACCCTGCCGGTCGGGGCGGTCGCGGTGCCGCTGGATGCCGCCGCGTTCGCACCGTGGCTGGTCGAGCAGGTCGAGGTCGCGGAGCAGCCGGGGCCACCGGGCAGCCGGGTGGTGGTGGCGCGTGTGCAGGTGCGGGCCACCGGGGTCGGCGCCGTTCCGGCTCGAGAACTGTGCCTGCCGTATGTGGCCGCCGACGGCAGCGCCGCGCGGCACTGCGGCACCCTGCCCGGGCTGCACGTGCTGAGCGGTTTGCCCGAGCCGGCGGGTCCGGTCGAGTGGGCGGTGCTGCCGCGCGTGCCCGTGGTGCGGCTCTGGCCGTGGCTGGTCGGTCTCGTGCTCCTGTGCAGCGTCGGGATCGCGTGGCGCCGGCAGCGCCGGCGTGCGCCGGCCACTGCCGGGCTGCCGATGGCCGCGCCGGCTGCTGCGGAATCCGCCGCAGCGCAGGCGCTGCGGCGGCTGCGCGCGCTGGTGCTGCCCGGTCCGGTGCCCGCCGCAGGGCAGCAAGAGTTCGCCGCCGCGTGCTCTGGCGTGCTGCGCGAGTACCTGGCCGCCCAGTACCGGCTGCCGGCCGCGGTGCGCACCAGCCAGGAGCTGGTGGCGGCCTGTCCGGCAGCCACCGACCGGCCAGCGGCCATCGAGGCCCTGCGCCAGAGCCTGCTGCCGTGTGACCTGGTGAAGTTTGCGGCCCGGGCGCTGCCGCCCGTCGAGCAGGCCGCGGTGGTCGCTGCGGCGGTGGCCTTCGTGCAGGCGTCCGCAGCGCCCGAGGAGCCGTCCGCATGACCGGGCCCGAACTGGGCCTGCACTGCCGCCACGACTGGGTGGCGTGGCTCGTGGTGCCGGCGGTGCTGCTGTGGCGCTGGTGCCGGGCCCGCGCCGCCGTGCCGGTGCCGTACTCGGCTCTGGCCATGTTCGCCGAGCCGGTGCGGCACCGACTCGCTGCCTCGCCGGCACTGCGCTGGCGCTGCTTGCCGGCGGCCTGCGAACTGCTGGCTCTCTGGCTCGGCTTGCTGGCGTTGGCGCAGCCGATCCTGCGCGAGCCATTGCCGCCCGAACGGCTCGGACTCGACGTGATGTTGTGCCTCGACTGCAGTTCGTCGATGCAGGTCGCCGACCTCGACGGCGCGCACTCGCGTCTCCAGGTGGCCACTGCCGTGGCGGCCGAGTTCGCCCGGGCGCGGCCCGACGACCGCATCGGTTTGCTCGCGTTCGCCCGCTATCCCGACCTGCGCTGCCCGCCGACGCTCGACCACGAAGCGCTGGCCGAATTGCTCGCCGGCCTCGTGTTGGTGCCGGCGGACAGCGACGAGGACGCCACCGGGATCGGCGGTGCCGTGGCCCTCGCGGCGCAGGTGCTCGCGCGCAGCGAGGCCAAGGGCAAGGTGGTGGTGCTGCTCACCGATGGCGAGGAGAACGTCGCCACGGCGAACACGCCGCAGGAAATCGCGCCGGTGCACGCAGCGCAGTGGTGCCGGCGCCTCGGTGTGCGCGTGCACGGCATCGTCACCGGGCAGGGCCATGTGCGCGCCGATGGCCAGGTGGTGCCGCTCGACACCACGGCCGTGCAACAGTTGGCGGTGGGCAGTGGCGGGCGCTTCCACCGCGCCACTTCGGCGCAGGCCCTGAAGGAGGTCTACGCGACGATCGCTGCGCTCGAGACCGTGCCGTTCGCGGCGCCGAAGCTGCGCACCCGGGAACTGTTCGCCTGGCCGCTGCTGCTGGCCGCGCTCAGTGCCCTGGTCGGGCGCTGGCTGCGCGCGCGCGGCCTAGGAGTGTGGCCGTGAGTTCGTTCGCCCTCGGCTCCTGGCTCGGTTGGCCGCTGCTGGCGCTGGCCCCGTTCGGCCTCTGTGCCTGGGTGCGTTGGCGGCGACGCGCCGAACAGGCGCTCCGGGACGAGCTCGGTCCCCGCCACCCGTGGCTGGCCGGAGTGCCGGTCCCGCTGCGTTGGCGTGGCACCGCCCTCGGCGCAGCATGGCTCGGCGCTGGCCTGGCGCTCCTGGATCCCGTGTGGGGCGAAGTGCCGGGCGAGGTGGCGGGTGCCGACGTGGTGTTCTGCCTCGACGTCTCGACTTCGATGCTGGCGCGCGACGTGGTGCCGGACCGGCTGGGCGCGGCCCGCGCGGCGATCGCGGCACTGGCCGAAGCGGCGCCGGGGGCGCGGTTCGGCCTCGTCGTCTACGCCGGCAGCGCCGAACTGGCGGCGCCCCTGTCCGCGGACCGGCGCGCCGTGGCGGACCTCGCGGCGACCGCGGCTCTGTCGAGTGCCGGGCGGGGCGGCTCCGATCCGGGGGCCGCGATCGAGCGTGCGGTGCAGTTGCTCCAGCGCGGCAAGAGCCGGGCCGGTGCGGTGGTGGTGTGCAGCGACGGCGAAGACTTCGTCGGCAACGGTGCCGCGGCGGCCGCGCGCGCGCAGGCCGCCGGGGCCGCGGTGCATGCACTCGGATGCGGCCGCCCGATCCCGTGCAAGGTGACGCTGGACACAGCGGACGGGCCCCAGTTCCTGCGCGATGGCGCGGGCCAGGAAGTGCTCACCGCGCTGGTGCCGGATGCGCTCGCCGCCGTGGCTGCGGCGGGCGGTGGACGGGTGGTGCCTGGGACCGCCACGGCGTTGCAGGAGCTCTACGAACGGGTGGTGCGGCCGGCCGCTCTGGCGGCCCGGCGCGCGGATCCCGACCACGTGGCTGCGCACCGGTTCGGCTGGCCCTTGTCCGTGGCCGTGCTCGCCTGGATGCTGTTCTTGTGTTTGCCCGAACGGCGGCGTCGGCCATGACCTGCAGAGCCCTGTCGCTGTGGCTCTGCTCCGCGCTGGCCTTGGTGCCGGTGGGGCAGCAGCCTGGCCCGACCGCCGGCGCCCCGACCGCCGGCGCCCCGACCACCGGCGCCCAGACCACCGGCGCCCCGACCACCGGCGCCGCAGCCACGGTGGCGCTGGCTGTGGCCGAGTACCAGGCGGGGCGGTACGCCGAAGCCTATGCCGCCTACGCAGTGCTGGGCGCCGAGGCGAACGCGCCGTCCGCCGAGGTGCGCCTGGGCCTCGCGCTGGCGGCGGTGCGCGTGCAGCGCACCGGGGACGCGGAGGCGGCGCTGCGGCCGTTGCTGGACGGCGGCGTCGCCCCCGAGATTCTGGCCGAAGCACAGTTCGTGTCCGGGCTCGCCTTCTGGCAACGCGCCGAACGGGCCGAGGCCGCTGCGCAGTTGCAGGACGCCGAACCCTTCGCGTTGGCGAGCGCACAGCGGGCGGCTGCCCAAGCGCTCGGTGCCTTCTGCGCGGCCGATCGCACGCGCGGCGGTTGGCCCGCGGCGCTGCGCAATGCCGAACGCGCGGCCCGGCTCGGTGCTGCGCTCGAACAGTTGGCTGTGCGCCAACCGCCCAACGGCGCCCGCCAGGAACCGGACGCGCCGCCGCCCCCAGAGCCCGAGCCCCCGCGTCCAGAGGCACCGGACGAAGCGCCGCCCGAGCTCGTCCAGGAACCCCTCTCCGCCGCCGCCGCCGCCGAGCTGCTTCTGCGTGTGCAGCAGCGCGAACGCGAGAAGTTGCAGGTGCGGCGCGCGGGGCAGCGGCGCGCGGGTCGCGCCGGGGAGCGCGATTGGTGATGCAGTTCCTGGCCGTTTGGCTGTGCGGCTCGTGGCTGTCGGCCAGCCTCGCTGCGCAGAGCCAGCCCGATCCGCCCGCAGCGCTGGTCGTGACGGCGCCGAGCCGTCCGGTGTTCGTCGGCGAACGCGTGGCGATCACCCTGCAGCTCGAGCTGGACGCCGCGTTCTTGGCCGAGCGGGCGGTGCCGTTGTTCCAGCAACCGCTCGATCTGCCGGTGGCGGTCGAGGCTGCCTGGCTCGCCGCCGACGAGCAGCATCAGGTTCTGGTGGACGAGGGCGTCGGGGGGCGGTCGATGGCCACGGGTGGTGCCCGCCGACTTTGGCGCCCGGTCGACGGGCCGCCGGGGCGGCACCGGTTCGCGTTGGCCGTGGAGTACCTGCCGCTGGCACCTGGCCGCCACGAACTGCAGGCGGCGGTGCGTTATGCCTTCGCCACCGCCTTCACCGAGCACTTTCTGCGCGGCCGGGAGCCAGTGGATCGCCGCGAGGCCCACAGCCCGGCTGCCGGGGTGACTCTGGTGGTCGAACCGGTGCCGGAGGCTGGGCGGCCGACCGCGTGGAGCGGTTTGGTCGGACGAGGCGCCGTGCGTGCGAGCTGTGCCGTGGCCGAGGTGGCGCTCGGCTCCACCCTGACCGTGGTGCTGCACTGTACCGGCCGGCTGGGTGCCGTGCCTGCGGTGCGGGCCCCGTGGCCCGAACTGCCCGGGTTCGTGGTGCAGGGGTGCGTCGAGGGCACGACCGCCACCGAGCGCACGTTCGCCTACGACTTGCTGGCGGTGCGCGCCGCAGCCACCGCGGTCCCGCCGGTGCCGCTGGTGGTGTTCGATCCCGAGACCCGGTCGTTCGCCACCCTGGCCAGTGCGCCGTTGCCGCTGCAGGTCGTGGCCCCGGCGGCGCCGCTGTCCGAACCGATCGCCGCCTTGGTTGCAGCCGACGCCGCGGCCGAGCGTGCTGCGGTTGCGTGGCCCGTGTGGGTGCACGTGGCGCTGGCCGGTGCGGCGCTGCTGCTCGTCATGGCGGTGCGTCCGCTCCAGCGCGAACGCCAGCGGCGCGCCGCCCGTGCTGCGGCCGTGGCCCACTTGGCCCAAGCCCTGGCTGGAACCCCCGAAGCCGCCGCCGCTGCGTTCGCCGCGTTGCTGCGCCTCGGGCCGGACCTCGCCGCCGTGCCGCCGCCGCTCGCCGCGGAACTGGCGCGGTGCCGGGAGCAGCTCGAGGCCGCGCGGTTCGGTGGGCCGCGGCCCGAGGTTGCCTGGGTGTTGGCGCAGGGGCGCTCGTTCGCGGCGGTGCGCGCCCGCTGATCCTGCCGGAGGCGCGGGCGAATCTGCGAAGGGAGGGACTCGAACCCTCACGACCGAAACCGGTCTGCGGCTTTTAAGGCCGCTGCGTCTGCCATTCCGCCACCCTCGCGCACTTCGGCATCATGCGGTGGCGGGGGTGCCGATGCACGCCAGAGTCTCGATCAGCCGTGCGCGCGCCAGAAGCCGCGCTTGGCGGCTTGGCCGCGCCGCGCCGAGGCATCGACCGCCTGCACCGAGCTGGTGCGTGTGCTGTGCGGCAGGCGGCTGTAATGGAAGCTCGGCCACGGGCGCCCGGAACGCAGCTTGGCCAGCGGTGCCGGAGCCGGTGCCGCCGCATGGCTGCTCGCTTCGGCGGTGCCGGCATGGCTGTGGGCGGCCGGGGTCGTGGGCATGCGGGTCTCGCGCTGGAAATGGCGGCCGGTCCGGCCCTGGGCGGTGAGGGCCGCGGTGCAGGCCAGCAGCAACAGCAGATGAGCGATGGGGCGCATGGGGTTCCTTGCGATTGCGTTCTACAGAATCTTAGCACACCGGGCGGTTGCCCGGAGGCGGTGGGGGACAGTGGCTGGCTGGTCTCCTTGCCATGGCGAGCTGGGCAGTCCCGGATCAGAACATGCACTCGAAGCGCAGCAGGGCGACCAGCGCGTGGTCGATCTCCGGCGCGCCGCCAGGATGCAGGACGTACTGCAGGTCGGGTTTGACCACCAGGAAGGGGGTGACCTGGACCTTGCACATCAGTTCGAAGGCGGTTTCGTCTTCCGGGGTGCCGGCCCCGGCGCGGTCGCTGAGGTCGGCATGCAGGATGGCGAAGCCCAGCGCGTCGTAGTCGCGGCCGGGCCACCATCCCGTCCAGGTGCAGCCGCAGGCCAGGGTGGCGCCGAACGCCGAAACCCGGGCGTCGGCGAGGCCGCCAGCGACGAACAGCCCGAGGCCCTGGCGGTCGTCGGCCACCGCGGGTTGTTCGCGCCACAGGCGCTGCTCGAAGGTTGCCCACAGGCCTTCGGCGCCGTGTTGGCTGCCGCCGTCGAAGCGCGGCAGCCGCGCGGTGTGGGTGTAGGCGCCGAGCGCCAGCCGCCCCGAACCCCAGCTCTCGCCACCGGTCCAGGTGACGCCCGCTTCGGCAGCGAACAGGTAGCTGCCGTCGTTGTCCCCGCCGAAGAAGCCGCTCGGCCCCAGCTTGCCGGTGTTGGTGCCCGACACCACGGCTCCGTCGTACACGGCAGCGCCCACGTAGCAGCACTCCGAGGGCACGTAGAACAGGTTGGCCGACATCGCCGGGTTGGGATACGTCGGAAATCCCAGGATGCACGGTGTGATGCCGGCCGTGGAGTGGACGAATTCGCCCCCGAGTTCGTTGAACGCGAACTCGCTGTTGAAGTCGACTTTGCCGAACTTGGCGCGGAACTGCTCCCCGAGCCAGGTCTCCAGCCACAGTTCGGCGATCTGCTCGGTGCCGTTCGCGGCGATGTTGGACACACCCTGTGCGTCGCCCACGTGGTTGCTCGGATTGCCGCCGTGGATCCGGTAGGCGTCGACGTAGGCGAGGGTGCGGGGCAGCCCGAGCAGGCGTTCCAGGTCGAAGGCGATGTTGAGGTCGAGCAGCGTGGTCAGGGTGCCGCGCTGGCGGATCCCGCCGGACCAGGGACCGGCCAGGTCCGCAGTGAGGCCGCCCGCCACTTCGACGCCGAGGTCTTCGAGCTGGGTGCGGGTGCCGCCCCAGTCGCCGGTCAGGCGTTGCCATTGGTGGAGGGGGCGGCTGCCCAGCCAGTCCCTGGGTTCTTCCTGGGCAGCCAAGGCATTCGACAGGCAGGCGAGCAGGGCGGTGCTGAGTGGGACATGCCGACGAGCGATCCCGGAGTTGCCGGCGTCGGCGCTGGTGATTGCAGGCATTGGCACTGGCCATCGGCTGCCGCAGGTGCCGTCCTTCACCGAGAGTCCCACGATCGGGTCCAAGCGCGGCTTCGATGCGCCTGCGCGAACGGCTGGGTGGGCGTCGCGGCCGAGCTGCCGCCGATGCTCTCTTGGGCGCGCCGGAAGTTCAGCCGAGCCGTAGGGTCGGTAGCACGGCCACCAGGCGTCGCAGGGCTTTGCCGCGGTGGCTCAGTCGGTCTTTGGTGGCAGCGTCGAGCGTGGCGAAGGTAGGGGCCGGGTCCCCGCCGCACTCCGCGGGCACGAAGATCGGGTCGTAGCCGAAGCCGCCGTGGCCGGTCGGGGCGGTGAGCAGGGTGCCATGGCAATGTTCTTCGACCGCAGCCAACACCGCGCCGTCGGCGCCACACAGGCACAGGCTGCAGGTGAAGTGGGCGCTGCGCTGCGCCGCTGGCACCGCTTGCAGTTCCGTCAGCAGTGCCTGCAGACGCTGGGCGTCGGTCAGGCCTGGACCGCCGTAGCGCGCCGAATGCACGCCAGGTCGGCCGCCGAGTGCGTCGACGCACAATCCGGAATCGTCCGCGAGCGCGGGCGCCCCGGCGAGCCGCGCCAGGGTCGCAGCCTTGATCCGAGCGTTGCCGGCGAAGGTCGGCTGGTCTTCGACGGGTGCGAAGGGCTGCGGCAGTTCTGCCGGCAGGCGCAGGCGGATGCCCAAGGGGGCCAGCAGGCGCTCCAGCTCGGCGCGCTTCTTGGGATTGTTGGTGGCCAGCCACAGTTCGCTCATGGGGCGGCATTCTGGCCATGCTCGCCGGGCGGGCAATCGCCTTTCGCGTCGGCCCGAGGCGCCGTACCGCGTGCAAATTCCGTGGCCGATGGCCACGGGTTCGGGCGTAGTTCCACTGCACCGGTGTTTCGCCCGATGCGCGCCAGCGTAAACGCGGACCTCGTCGGCAATTGCACCACGTTTTCACCGAGGGCTCTTGCTCGCTTGACGAAACCGCCCGGGCGGCAAACCATGGTGCCTTCGTCCCGTTCTGTTTCCTCCTGCAACTGGATTCCAACATGAAGAAGGTCTCTTTCGCCCTCGCCACGCTCGGCCTCGCCGCCGCCGCCGCCGCGCAAAACTGCAACGGCGCTCCCGCCCAGCAGCGTCTCTCCAACCGCGCCGAGTTCGCCGCGAGTTTCTACTACGACCTCGGCGCCCACATCTTCGACCTCGACGTGCAGGTGCCGATCACGATCAGCAGCATGCGCACGTGGTTGTACGACCAGGGCGTCGGCAACCCGCCGGTGCCGAACCAGGTCGGCAACACCTCGCAGGTCGACGTGTTCGTGTGCCCCGGCACGCGCGTCGGCGTCGAGACGCAGAACCCGGCCACCACGCCCAACTCGCCTTGGGTGCTGCTCGGCTCGGGCACGATGACCGTGGTCGACACGGGTGTGGGCGATGGTGAGTCGGTGGTCGTGTTCAACCCGCCCCTGAACCTCACGGCTGGGCAGTGGGGTGTGAACGTCGTCTACAACGCGCCGACCTCGGGCCAGAACCCCGGTCCGCTGCACTGCCTCGGCGTCGCCCCGAACCCCGCCACGCCCTACACCGACCAGTTCCTGACCATGACCCGGGACGGCATCCGCGCCGGCGCCTGGACCGGCACCGGGGTCGACAGTCCGAACCTGCGCATCGTCTACACCCCCGCCGCCAACTCGGCCCAATACGTGCCGCTCGGTGCGGGCTGCTACTTCCGCCCGGAGGCGTTCTACCAGAGCTTCCCGAACAGCAACACCGCGCCGAACCTGGCCAACCAGTCGATCTCGCTGATCAACCTGGGCAGCAACTACCTCGTGGTGCCCGGTTCGTTCGGGTTGGTGACGCCCAGCGGCACGTCGCTGACCGCCGGCGCCTACGGCTCGTCTTCGTCTTTGGACTGGGACGATGCGCTGTCGACGCCGATCGCACTGCCGTTCGCGAATGGTTTCCCGTATCCGACGGGCAGCACCAGCGACATCACGATCTCGTCGAACGGTAGCATCTACCTCGCGTCCGTGGTCAACAACGACTACGCGGTCTGCGGCGCTTCCTACGGCAGCATCGCGCCGTTCCGCGATGGTCCAGCGCGCATCGCCGCCTACTACCACGACCTCGACCTGCAAACCAGCGGCGGTCTCTACTACGAAGTCGACCCGAACAACCAGTGGGTGCGGGTGACTTGGCTGAACGTCAGCGAGTGGGGCGTGCCGGCCGCGGTCAACACCATGCAGGTGACCCTGCACGACACCGGCAACATCGACATCTTCTACGGCAGCCTGGGCAACCGCAGCAACGGCAACAACGCCATCACCGGTTTCACCCCGGGCAATGGCGCCGGCCTGCCGGCGGCGATGAACATCCTGGCTTCGCTGCCGTTCCAGTCGGGCGACGGCGCCAAGCCGCCGGTGCTGACCATGGACGCGCGGCCGGTGATCGGTCGGGCGACCAACATCGTCACCACCAACATCACCCCGGGGACGACCTTCCAGTTGTTCATCGCGGGCCTGTCCGGGGTGCCGTCGCCGATCAGCTTGGCGCCGTTCGGCATGCCGAACTGCTTCCAGCACATCTCGCCGTTCACGGCGTTCGGTGTCGCCAACAGCCAGCCGGGTGGTGACTTCGCCGTGCCGTTCACCATCCCGAACGACAACTCGTACCAGAACGTGCAGTTCTTCTTCCAGGCGGCGCCGTTCACCCCGGGTCTCAACACCCTGGGCGTGCTGACCTCGAACGGCCTGTGCGTCAAGATCGGCCAGTGAGCTGAATCTCTGGCTCGAACGCGAGTGTCGCGCATTCGCCGCGGCCCAGAGTGGACTCTCGTCCACTCCGGGCCGCGTTTCGTTGGTGCCTCGCACCATCGCGACCGTGCTACCGTCCGACTGGCTGCGACTGCCTGAGACTGGCGGAGAATGCCTGAGGCTCTCGCGCGGCGCGCGGCGCTGCCGGGGCCCCGTCAGAGCCCGAGTGCTTGGCGCTGCATCGCCACGACCTGGGCGCAGGCCGGTTGTGCCAGCGCCAGCATGGCCTGGAACTGCTCCATCGCGAACGGCCGCTTTTCGGCCGCGCCTTGCACTTCGATCAAGCGGCCGTCCGCGGCGAACACCACGTTCAGGTCGACCTCGGCGGCATTGTCCTCCTGGTAGTCCAGGTCGAGCAGCGGCTGTCCATCGACGATGCCCACCGACACGGCCGACACCAGGCCGCGCAGTGGCCACTTCGGCAGCTGCTTCTGCTCCTCCAGCCACAGCAGGGCGTCGTACAGGGCCACGATCGAACCGTTGATCGACGCGGTGCGGGTGCCGCCGTCAGCGGCCAGCACATCGCAGTCGACCCACAGCGTCACTTCGGGCAGGGCGCCGAGGTCCACGGCGCAGCGCAGTGCGCGGCCGATCAGGCGCTGGATCTCGAAGCTGCGGCCGTCCAGCGGCCGTCCCGTGCGGCCATCGCGCGGTTTGCGCGGTTGCCCGGCACCGGGCAGCATCGAGTATTCGGCGGTGAGCCAGCCACCGGCTTGGCGCTTGTACATCCAGGGTGGCACCTGGTCCTGCACGCAGACCGTGCACAGCACCTTGGTCTTGCCACACTCGACCAGCACGGAGCCGGGCAAATCGGTGTAGGCACGGGTGAATTGGATCGGCCGGAACTGATCCGGCGCTCGGTTGTATTGGCGAGCCAGGGGGCCTCCGAACGAAAAGGGCCGCGCACTCTACCGGCGCGCCAAGGCAGCGGCGAGCGCCGCACGCAGTTCGTGCCGGCTGAACGGCTTGGGCATCGAGCGCACGTCGTGGGGCAGCACTCGCTCGCCGCCGTAGGGGGCCGTGCAACAGACCCGCAACTGCGGCCCGAGGCGGCGCATGGCCGCGGCCAGGGCCGCATCCGTGAGCCGATCGAGGTGGTCGACGATCAGGGCTTCGAAGCGTTCGGGCGTGGCCAGCAGCAGGGCAGCGGCCGCGCCCGAGTCGGCACAGACGAACACCGCGCGGCCCACAGCGCGTAGTTCGGTGGCGAGCATGGTGCGCACCGCGGCATCGGCTTCGATCACCAGCACGCCGCCGTACGGGTGGAGCAGTGGCACCGAGGCGGCTTGCTGCGCCGTGGGGTCGGCGTCCGGAACGGCTGTCCTTGGGTGTTGCGCTCCGGCCAGTGGGGTGGTCGGCAGGCTCGGCTGGTGGTGGATCGGCAGCACCAGCAAGGCCTCGGCCGCGTGTCCGGGACGGTGCGTGACCAGCAGGTCGCCACCGTGGGCGGCGAGCAGATTCACCGCCGCTGTCTGGGTGATCTGGCCCGCGGCGTCCAGGCCGAGATTGCCGGGGGTGCCCGTGGGGGCGCCGTCCCACTCGAGCACCATCGCAACCTGCACCACCGGCTGGTCGCCGGCCAGGGCGAGTTCTGCCTCGAGCGACAGGCAGCGGGCCCCTGGTTCGGCCCGGAGCAGGATGCGCCCCGCATAGAGCAGCGCTTCGCGCAGCACGGTGGCGGGCACTGCGACGGCTGGCAGATGGCTCGCCGGCTGCCAGCGCACTTCGATGCCGAGCTGCAGGTGTTGCAGGTCTTCGACCAGGTTGGGCAACAGGGCGAGCAGGTCGGCATGGCCGCCCTCGGCGCGTTTGGGCGGGGTCGCGAACACGGCCAACTCGCGGTGCAGGCGGCGCAGCTGGCCGATCGCGTGCAGCAGCCCTTCGGCGGCGGCTGGCAGTTCGTCGCGGTGCGGGGCGCGGTCGATCAGGGTGTGGGCACGGCCTTCGACACCACTCACCAAGGTCGCCAAGTCGTCGGCGATGCTGGCCACCAGGCGCTGTGGGTCGACTGGCGCGGTAGCCGGCGGCCCCGGGGCGTGGTTCGTGGCTGGCTCGGGATCTCGGCGGCGCTGGCCGAGCCGACCGCCGAGCCGACCGCCGAGCCAGCCGCCGAGCAAACTGCCCGCGCCGAAGCCGGCCAGCAGCCAGACGAAGTGGGTGAGTGCCACGGGCAACCGATCAGGCCATCATGGCCATGCAGCCGGTGGCCGTCGAGGGGGGGCGACCCGGCAGCTACTCCCGGTGCTGGCTGCGGACCTCAGCGCTGGGGCGGACTTCGCCGAGGTCGACCGCAACTTCGGCGTGTCCCGCTTGCGGCAGGTTGGCGAGGTCCAGGACGCGTTCGACCAGCCGCACCCGCTCTTGCATCGAGAGCGACTCGACCGGGATGTAGGGCACGTCGAACACTTCGAGCAGCAGCTTCACCATGCCGTCGATGCGCACCACCTCTTCCCACTCGAGGCCGGCGCGCACGCCGTCGGCGGTCACCAGTTCGCGGTGGGGGCGCAAGAAGAACACCACGCCGCGGCGGACCCACTGCATGTAGTCCGCGAGGCGCCGGTCGCGGAACACCTCGCCCAGGATCGTCGAGTGGTGGGCGGCGTAGGCGAGGTTGCAGAACGCGCGATCGCTGACGAACGGACCGGCGACCTTGTGCTCGGCCTCGATCTGCCGATGGAACACTTCACGCTGGTAGCGGTTGACCAGGGCGATGTCGGTGCGCAGGGTGTCGAGGCGCGCTTCCATCTCGGCCAACACGCCGCGCGCCACTTCGGCGATCAGCGGCACGCCGTAGTGGTCGCGCACCCAGCGGGCCAGCGTGGTCTTGCCGGTGGCATGGGCGCCCACCATGTAGATGCGGAGCGGCGTGGGCGAAGACGGGCGCGGCAGCATCCGGGCACGGTAGCCCCGGCTTCGGGCGAGGCAAGCTTCTCAGTTCGGGCTCGGAGCGGCACCCCCGGGTCCGCCCGCCGCTCCCGGCCCGGCAGCTTGTGCTGCCGCCAGCACCAGGTCGGCCCGCGCTTGCACCGAAGGCTCGGCGTAGCACCGGGCCAGCAGCTCCGGGGCCGCGCCCAGCATTTGCAGCAGCAGGTCCGCGAGCAGGCTCGGTGGGGCGTCTTCGGGCAGCGGCAGTTCCTGGCCGAGTCTGGCTTCGGCGGCGCTGCGCAGGCGCTGGCCCAGTGCCTTGGCCAGGTTGGCCGCCACCGGCAGCTCGGGGAAGGGCAGGCAGGTGACTTGGCGGTACAGCCGATCGCTCGCCACTTCTTGCACGTAGACGCGGCAGAGGCCGAGCAGCCAGACGTGGAAGCGCCCGTCCGGGAGTCGTTCGTGGCGCACGATTTCCCCAAATCCAGCCACGGGCAGGACTGCGCCGCTGCCCGCAACCGCGGGCGGGCTCGGCAGCAGGGTGGCCAGGACGAAACGGCCAAGGCCGTCGAGCTGGTCGTTCACGAGTTGCCGGTAGCGCGGTTCGAACACGTGCAGCGGCAGCACCTGTCCCGGGTACAAGAACACGCCCGGCAGCGGGAACATCGGCACCGGGTGGCTGGGCAGAGAGCTGGGCACGCGGCGAGACTACCACGCCTGCGCCTGGAGTTTTGTGCCCGGTGGTTGGGCGAGCTCGGTTGGCAGGATAGGCTTCGGGACACCGCATGGACGAAGTCGACCTCCACGCGTCGTTCGCGACCTCCGCTCCTGGCGCCCAGCCACTCGCGCCGGGCCAGGTGCACGTCTGGGCCGTGCCGCTGCACGGCGACCCGGAGCCGTTCGCCGCGTTGCTCTCGGCGCAGGAACGGCAGCGCCTCGAACGTTTCCGCTTCGCCGACCATCGCCGCCGCTTCCAGATCGGCCATGGGGCGCTGCGCACCATCCTGGCGGGCTATCTCGGCGTGGGGCCCAAGGATCTGGAGTTCCGCCAGGGGCCGCGCGGCAAGCCCTACTTGGTCGGCGCCGGTCCGTTCTTCAACTTGTCGCACTCCGGCAAGCTCGGCCTGATCGCGGTTTCCGAGACCGAACTCGGCGCCGATTGCGAGAAAGTCCGGCATCTCGAGTCCTTGACCGAGATCGCCCGCAAGCACTTCTCGCCGGCGGAGTTCGCGGTGCTCGACGGCTTGGCCGGCGAGGCCCGGCAGTTGGCCTTCTACCGCTGCTGGACGCGCAAAGAGGCCTACATCAAGGCCATTGGCGCGGGACTGTCGATGCCGCTCGACACCTTCGACGTGACCCTGGGCGCGGACCCGGCGTTGCTCGCCTGCCGGGACAGCGGCGAGGATCCGCGCCGTTGGTCGATGCTGGACGTTTCGCCTGGGCCAGAGTTCGTGGCGGCCGTGGCGCTGCGCACTCCGGCGGCGCAGGTGGTGCGGTTTCGCCTGCCGGTCGATCGCCCGTGAGTCGAGCTGCGGCCCCCGTGGTCGGCCGGCGGCTTCTGCTTGCGGCCTAAGCGCGGGCAGTGGGCGCTGCCACAGGCTTCTGGAAGATCGAGGGCTTGCAGTAGGTGAACGGCTGCTCGACGTTGAGCAGGCTCTCGGATTCGCCGACCACGAGGTGGCCGCCGGGCCGGGTCACGGCGTAGGCGTGCCGCAGCACCTTCGCCTTGCTCTCCGTGTCGAAGTAGATCATCACGTTGCGCAGGAACACGAAGTCGAAGCTGCGCCCGCCGAGCAGCGGCTCCATCAAGTTGTGGCTCTGGAAGGTCACCAGCTTGGCCAGCTTCGGATCGAACTGCAGTTCGTCGGTGCCGACCTTGGTGAAGTACTTGGCCGCCACGTCGGCGGGAGTCTGGCTCAAGGCGTACGGCCGGTAGCGCGCGGCGCGCGCCTCGGTCAGGACTTTCTGCGACAGGTCGGTGCCCAGCACTTCGATCGGGATGCTGCCGAAGTTCGCGCCGAGCACCTGGTGCAGCACGATCACGATGGTGTAGGCCTCGGCCCCGGTCGAGGCGGCCGCCGACCAGATGCGGAAGCCGTCGCGGCGCACGGACGGTTCCTGGGCGCGGCGTTCGGCCCAGCTGCGGAAGAAGTCCCAGTGGCGCTGGCAGCGGAAGAAGTACGTCTCGTTGGTGGTGATCGAGTCCAGGAACTCCTGGGTCTCCTTGCCCTTGGTCTGGTGCTGCAGCATGCCCAGGTAGGCGTCGTAGCTCGGCACCGAGAGGGCGCGCAGGCGTCGGCGCAGGCGGTTGCTCAGCAGCGCCAGTTTCTCCGGGGGATAGTGGATGCCCGCGAGCTGGTAGATCAGGTCGTGGAAGCGTTGGAACTCCTCCCGGCTCAGGTCGCGGTCCATCCCCGGAGCTATCGGTCCCGAAGGGCCCCCGACTTGGTGGCTGTTCGGCCCAGAGTCGCGGTTCCAGGCGCCCACGGCCGCGCTGGGACCCTGGGTTGGGCCGGTCGGTCCAGGGGCAGCGGTGGGCTTGGCCCAAGGCAACGCGGCGCTGGGCCGCGCCTCACCCGCCGTCCATCTCGGCCGGATCTTCGACTTCGATGTCGGCCTCGCGGCAATCGAGCCAGCCCTGCGGCAGGGACACTTGCTGGACCTTGCCGTCCTTGCAGCGGCGGGCGCGCAGCGCCACCAGGGGGTAGGGCACGGCGCGGGGCAACGGGGCCAGCAGTTCGTCCAGCTCGGCCAGGGTGCGCACCAGATGCAGGGCGGGCAGGGACTTCTTGGTGCCCGGGAAACCCTTCAGATACCAGCCGGTGAACTTGCGGATCTGCGCCATGCCGTGCTTCTCGCCGAAGAAGCCGACCAGCAGCCGCGCATGTTCGCGCAGCGTGTCCACGACCTGGCCGAGGTCCGGTGGCGGCGGTGGTTCGCGGCCCTCGAGCACCGCGCACAGTTCGCCGAACAGCCAGGGTCGGCCCAGGCACCCGCGGCCGACCACCACGCCGTCGCAGCCGGTCTGGCGCAGCATGCGCAGGGCGTCCCAGGGCTCGAACACGTCGCCATTGCCGAGCACCGGGATGCTGCGCACGTGCTGCTTCAGCTCGCCGATCGCAGTCCAGTCGGCTTCGCCCGAGTAGAGCTGCGCCGCGGTGCGCGCGTGCAGGGCCACGGCCCGCGCCCCTTCGGCCTCGCCGATCCGGCCCGCGTCCAGGAACGTCAACAGCGAGTCGTCGATGCCCTTGCGGAATTTGATCGTCACCGGTACCGCGCCAGCGCTCTGCACCACGGCGCGCACGATCTTCGCCAGCAGGGCCGGCCGCGCCGGGATCGCCGCGCCGCCACCGGACGCAGTGACTTTGCGCACCGGGCAGCCGAAGTTCATGTCGATGTGGTGCACACCCCACTCCTCGACCAGGGTGCGCGTGGCGGCGGCCAAGGTGTCGGGGTGGGTGCCGTAGAGCTGGATGCTGCGCCGGCTGGTTTCGTCAGGGCCGAACGAGGCGAGCTGGAGGGTGCGCGCGTGGCCTTCGACGAACGCCCGCGCGGTGATCATCTCGCTGACGTAGAGACAGCGGTCCTGCGAGAAGCGCCGGCACAGGGTGCGGAATGGCGCGTTGGTGATGCCGGCCATCGGCGCCAGCACCACCGGAGGGAACACTTCGAGCGGGCCGATGCGCAGCGGTCGGATCTCCCCAGGGCTGGGCAACGGCACGTCGCGGTTGGCTGCAGTGCGCAGCGCCTGCCCGCCGGCGAAGCCTGGCTCGGCGGTGTCGCTGGTCGCCGCGCCGTCAGCTTGTAGGCGGTCAGGAGGGGGCGCGGCGGGATCGAGCGGGCTCATCGCTGGAAGGGCGCACCGTGGGGCGCACCGTGGGTGCGCATCCGGGAGCAGGCGGACCCCACAGGGAGAGCCGGCAGGGCTCTCCGCCGCAAAAACTGGTGCCCAGGAGAGGACTTGAACCTCCATGGGATGTTACTCCCGCTAGGACCTGAACCTAGTGCGTCTGCCAATTCCGCCACCTGGGCGCAAGTGGGGGACGGACAGGGTAGCGAGGTCGTTCGGGGATGCAAGGGGAAAGCGCTGGTTTCGCCTGGGGCCGACCGCCGCCGGGCGCGCGCCGCGCGCGGCCGTTCGGCGCTGCGGCACCCGAGACAGCGCTTGCGCTGCCCCCTGCTTTGCCGTAGCGACAGGCCATGGCCAAACCGGCTGGCAAACCACCCGCTGCGAAGGCGGCCGAATCCGCCCCCAAGGTGGTCGCCGAAAACCGCAAGGCGCGCTTCCACTACGACATCCTCGACACCTTCGAGGCCGGGCTGGTGCTGCGCGGCACCGAGGTCAAGGTGTTGCGCCAGGGCAAGTGCAGCCTCGACGAGGCCTACGCCAAGATCGAAGGTGACGAGCTGTGGTTGGTCGGCTGCAACATTCCGGAATACAGCCACGGCAACCTGATGAACCACGAGCCCAAGCGCCGGCGCAAGTGCCTGTTGCATCGCCGCGAACTGAGCAAGCTGCGTGCCAAGGCGGAGATCAAGGGGCTGACCCTGGTACCACTGCGGCTCTACTTCGGTGGCCGCGGCTTCGCCAAGGTGACGATCGCGGTGGGCAAGGGGCGCAAGCTGCACGACAAGCGCGAGCACGAGAAGCAGAAAGAAGCGCAGCGCGAAATGCGGGAGCGGTGACTGGCAGGACCGCGGTCGGTCCCGTGCACAGTGCGGGGTGCGGCACGGGCGCGGGTCGCGGCGATCGAGCCCTACCGGTGGCCAGTTGCCCGCGTCGGTTACGCTGGCGAGCCTGGAGGCTACCGGCTGCGCATGCCCAAACTCGCCCTACGCGTTCCTGTCCTGCTGCTCGCTGCGACCGTGCTGGCCGGTGCGTGCAGCAACAAGTCCACGGCCAGCGCCCGCACCAACACCGCACCCCTGGTGCTGCTGGCGGACACCAACGTGCTGCCGCCGGAAACCGGCGGGGAGCGGCCGCGCGTCGCACTCAGCCGGTTCGGCGTCGACGCAGCCGCCACCTACTATCGCCTCAGCACGCCGAAGCAGACGCCGTTCCGCTTCGACGTGGTCGGCATCGCGCCTGCGGCAGGGGGCTTCGTCGGGGTGCGGGCGGCCCACGCTGCGGACGACGGCCGGATTCCTGCCGGAGGCGTCGAGTCGCTCGCTGCGGCGGGTTTCGCCCCGGCCGGAGCGGGGCTGCTCGGGGACGGCGTCTGGCTGATGGCCCATGGCGAGGGCATGGCCCGCCTCACTCTGCAAGGCAGCATCGAACGGCCCCAGGTGCTGGTGGTCGCCGACGACCGCGGCCACGCCGCGGTGGTCGAGATCGTGCTCGGCGAACCGAGTGCCATCAATCCGGCGGAGCCCGGCCTGCCGGCCGATCCGACCATCCAAGAACGCGTGCCGCTCTACTCGAGTGACGCCTGGACCTTCGGCATGCCGACCGTGGCGATCTCAGGGGACCGCACCAGCGTGGTGGTCTACGAAGGCGACCGCGCAGCGGGCATGTTGCCGGTGCGCTACGAACTGCGCATGCAGCACGACCGGGCCACCGGTGCCCGTACCGGTGGTGGCAGCCTGGCGGTAGGCGGAGATGCCGGCAATTGGCGCGACCACGAGATCGCCGCCCTGCACAACGTGCTGGCCGTGGCGCGCAACGAATTCCAGCAGGTGCGCGTGCTGCTCAGTTTCGACCGCGGCGCGACCTTTGGTCAGGAGATCGAGTTGCCGGCCCAAGGCCAGACCCGTCTGGCCCAGGTCGCACTCGCTGCCGACCACTCCCTGGCCGTGAGTTACTGGCAGGAAGGTGTGTTCGGAGAACAGCAGTTCGTGCTGGCCCAGGGTGGGCCGGTGGCGTTCGACCCGACCGGTTCGCCGGCTTGGTTCGCTTGCCAGGCGCCGCGGGTGCTGCGCACGATGCCGCAGTTCAGTTCCCCGCTGACCACTGGCATGGCCTATTCGGTCGGCGGCGACTTGGTGGTCGGCTACGCCGCCGGCTGGTTCACCAGCGAGGGCATGGAGTGGACCAGCACCACCGAGTTCCGGTGCGCGGTGCAGCCGTTCGGCGGCGAGCTGCGCGACACGCAGGTCGACCTCGAAGCCGTGTTCGGGCGGGACCCCGCGGTGGCGCTGCTCGGCAGCGGTCCGACCCTGCAGATCGCCTACGCCTACGAAGTCGCTGCGGGCATTCGCGTGGCAACCAGCGCCGACGGCGGCCTGACGTTCACCCAGCTCGACACCTTCGGCGGCAGCGGCGCCCACCTGCCGTCG
>JAEUHP010000157.1 GCA_016795295.1 Planctomycetota bacterium
CTCAACACCCCGGTCGTCTCCTCCGCACGGAGAGGCGGCCGGGGCCCTTTCCCCGGGTGGGCCAGGGCGACCCGAAGTCGTGGAGCACGCCCATGCATTGCTGGCCTGGGCACTGCCGATGCTGGGCAAGTTTCCGCGCCAGCATCGGTTTGTCCTCGGCGATCGCATGGCGCAGCGCCTGTACCATCTGCTCGAACTGCTGGTGCGTGCCACCTACGCCTCGCGCCAGGCCAAGCGCGAGCTGCTCGGGGCCGCCAACGTCGAGATCGAGGTGTTTCGCCACGAACTGCGCATTGCCAATGCCCAGCAGCTCGTCACCGTGGCACAGGTCGAACATGCGACGCGGTTGCTCGACGGGGTAGGCCGCCAGGTCGGTGGCTGGCGGCGAGCCTTGGCATGACGAGCGCCTGCGACTGCCTGGAGCGCGGGGTCGCATGCCCGTTCCTGACCGTCGCAAGCTTCGCCAACCTGCATCGTGCGCTCCGCACAACGGCCAAGGGGAAGCGCTTCCGCCGCAGTGCCGCCGAGTTCTTGCTGCGTGGCGAACACGAGCTGCTGCGGCTCGCCGAGGAGCTGGCGCAGGACCGCTGGCGGCCCGGCGGCTACCGGGTTTTCGAGGTCGTCGATCCCAAGCGCCGGCGGATCTGTGCGGCGCCGTTCCGGGATCGGGTTGTGCACCAGGCGCTGGTGCAGTGCATCGAGGGGCCGTTCGAGCGGGGATTTGTGTATGACAGCTACTCGTGCCGCATCGGCAAGGGCACCCACGCGGCTTTGCAGCGGGTTCGTGGCTGGGCGCGCCGGTATCCGTGGGCGCTCAAACTCGACGTCGAGAAGTTCTTTCCTTCAGTCGACCACGCAGTGGCTCTGCAGCTCGTCGCGAGGCGCGTGCGCTGCGGCCGGATCTTGGCCCTGCTGGCGGGCATTCTGGCGAGCTGGACCAGCGACGAAGCGCCACTGCATTGGTATCCAGGCGACGATCTGTTCACGCCTGGAGATCGGCCGCGCGGCTTGCCGATCGGCAACCTGACGTCGCAGTTCCTGGCCAATGTGGTGCTGGATCCGGTCGACCATCGCCTCAAGGATGGTCTCGGGGTGCGCGCCTACGCGCGCTACTGCGACGACATCGTGGTATTCGGTTGCGATCCACGGGAGTTGCAGCAGGTCCGCGCCGAGATCGTCGCGGCCCTGGCGCGGGTGCGACTGTGGCCGAACCGGCGCAAGACCCGGGTGCTGCCGACGGCTCAGGGGGTGCCGTGGGTCGGCTTCGTGGTGAAGCCGGACCGGGTCGAGTTTTCGCCGCAGGGCGTGGCGCGGGTGCGGCGTCGTCTGCGTGCGTTCGGGGCGCGTGGGGGGTGGCAGAACCCGGAGGTGCGTTCTTCGTTGGCGGCGTGGGACGGCCACGCGCGTTGGGGGCTGCGGCCAGTGCTGCTGTCGCGGATGCGGGAGCTGCTTCAGGAAGGCGGTATTCGCTCATCGGCCCGGGCGGGAGGTCGGTGAAGCCGGGGCCGTGAATCCCAGGAAGCCGTGCCCCAGGGGAATCTTCGCGGTCGTCACACCCGCACCCAGCCCGTGTAGTTCTTGCAAGCCCTCGGCAGTTCCTACAACCGATCGCCGCCCAACCCGCTGGGCTCGCCCCATGGCAAGCCCGGCACGGCGCTTGCACACTACCCCGCATGGCTCGCCGGCTCGCCGTCGTCTTGCAGTGGTGTGGTGCCCTCGGGCTCTGCGGCGCAGCGGCGCTGACCGTCGGGGGCTTCGCCGTGCTCAAGGACCGCGTGCGCATCGTCGTCCAGGACGACCAGCAGCCCACCGGACCGGATCCCGTGGCCCTGCTGCGCGACGAAGTGGCGTCCCTGCAGCGTGCGCTCGACGAACTGCGTGCGGTGCAGGCCACCCAGGCCGAGCAGCTCGGCCAGGCGCTCGACGAACGGGCCGCGGCGCGCCACGCGGAAGTGCTGCAGAAGGTGCAGGCGGCCCAGGCCTCGAGCGCGCCGACGGCAGCGGCTGAGGAGCGCCAAGCGGCGAACCAGCGCCAGCTCGTGCAGCAGATCGCCGCGTTGCGCAACGAAGTGCTCGCTCTGCACACAGCGCTGCCGGATGCCGCGCCGAGTGCGGCCATGACCAATCCGGCTCTGCCGCCGACCCCCGAGCCGGTGGTGGCGCCGCAGCCGGCGACCCAGCCACTGACGACCCAGCCACCGACGACTCAGCCACCGACGACTCAGCCACCGGCGAACCAGCCTGCAACGGAACCAGCCGCGAACCCCCAACCCACCACCGAACCCCCCGCGCGCGCATTCCTCTCGTTCCGCCTGCCCGAGACCAAGGCCCAATTCATCGACCCCCAGGACTACACCCTGGTCCCGGACCTCTGCCGGGTCGGCTTCGATGCCAAGAGCACGCTGCACGACTTCACCGGCGTCACCACGCAGGTCACCGGCGCGTTCCACGCCGACTTCCGCAGCACTCCGGACGCCTGGACCGGCAGCGTGCAAGTGGCCGCCGCGCAGCTCGCCACCGGCGTCGACGGGCGCGACGAAGGCCTGCGCGAACGCCTGGAGACCGCGCAGCACCCGCAGCTCACCTTCGCCATCACCGGCTTCACCGCCGAAGCGATCGACCCAGCGCAGCGCACTGCGCGCGGCACCGTGCGCGGCACCATGACCATCCGCGGCCAGAACCGCGACGTGGCGATGCCGGTGCGGTTCGCGCTGGATCCCCAGCAGCGCCTCGTGGTCGAAGGCCAGATGCCGCTGAAACTCAGCGACTACGGCGTGCCGGTGCCGAGCCAGCTCGGCGGCGCCATCACCATGCAGGACCAAGTCACGGTGTGGATCGCGCTGCGCGCCCGGCCGCAGGCCAAGGGGGGCAAGTGAGCGCGGGCGTGGCGCTGCGGCTTCTGGCCCTCGGCGTGGCTGCCGTCCTTCCTGGGTGCATCGGTTCGAACGTGATCAACGCCGAACAGCGCATGGCGGCGCTCGCGGAGCCGGTGTTCGTGCCCGCCGGGGCGCTGCAGCTCGAAGGTTTGTACGCCTCGGTCGACGTGCAGGGCGAGGTCGCCGCCCAGCTGCGCAAGGTCTACTACGTGTTCCTGCCCGACGGCAGCTACACCGGTGCGGCGTTGGTCGACAGCGGTGGCACGCTGGCGTTCCAGACGCTGACCGGGCGCTTCGCCGTGACCGCGGCGGGGCTCGCCCTCGACGGCGCCGAGCCGGTGCCGCTCCTTGCGGCCGGCGAGTTGTTGCGCATCGAAGCGCCCGGTGGCGCGTTGGTGCTGCGGCGCGAGGTGCTGCGGTGAACGCGCGCGAACGGGCCCTGTTCGACCGCGACGGCTGGTGGGATCCCGACTGCCGCGCGTTCGCATCCCTTCGCGAACTGTCGCGCTTCCGGCTCGACTTGCTGCGGCAGTGGCTGCCGGGTGGCCTGCGCGGCCAGCGGGTGCTGGACCTTGGTTGCGGCGGCGGGCTCTTGGCGGTGCCGCTCGCCGAGCAGGGGGCCACGGTGCTCGGCGTCGACGTGTCGACGGAGGCGCTGCGGGCGGCGCATGGGCGCAGCGTGGTGGGGTTTCAGGCGGTGGCCGGCGATTTCGCCGCGCTGCCGGTGGCCGAGGGGCGCGCCGATCTGGTGCTGCTCGCCGACGTGCTCGAACACGTGGCGGCGCCCGCAGCGGCCGTGGCCGCGGCGGCGCGCGCGTTGCGGCCCGGGGGCCATTTGTTCGTCAACACCATCCACCGCACCGTGCGTTCGTGGTTGTTCGCGATCGTGCTCGGCGAAGGCCTGGGGCTGATTCCGCGCGGCACCCACCGCTGGGCGCAGTTCGTGACGCCGGCCGAACTGGAGGCTGCGGCGGTGGCGGCGGGCCTGCGGCTCGTGCACACGGTCGGGGAAGCGCCGGCGCTGTGGCCGACGGTGCGGCGCTGGACCGTGGTGCCGCGGCCGAGCCGTTCGCTGGCGGTGGGTTACGCGGCGCTGTACCGGAGGGTCGGATGAGTCGGGTGCGCAGGATCGCGGCGGCGCTCACCATGGCGCTCGGTTGCCACGGGCTGTTCCTGCTGGCGGTGGGCTCGATGGCGTTCATGCTGGCCACCGGTCTGCAGCACGGCTTCGGCCGGCTGCCGCGGCCGTACGGCCTCGTGGCCGACGTCGCGCTGCTGCTGCAGTTTCCGTTGGTGCACTCGTGGTTGTTGACGCGGCGCGGGCGCCAGTTGCTGGTGAAGCTGTCGCCGGTGGGCTTCGGCCGCGAACTGGTGCCGACCACCTACGTGGCCCTGGCCTCGCTGCAGCTGCTGCTGGCGTTCTGGCTGTGGACCCCGAGTGGCGTGGTCTGGCGCGGAATCGGTGGGTTCGGCCAGGGCGAGGCGGTTTGGCCGTGGCTCGCCTTCGCCGGCGCCTGGCTGTTTCTGGGCAAGGCGTTGTTCGACGCCGGCCTTGGCCTGCAGTCCGGCGCGATCGGCTGGTGGGCCGTGCTGCGCGGGCAGGCGGTCCGGTATCCGGATTTGCCGACGCGCGGCTTGTTCGCCCGCTGCCGGCAGCCCATCTACCTCGGCTTCGCCCTGGTGCTGTGGACGGCACCGGTGTGGTCGCTGGATTGGTTGTTGCTCGCCACGGTCTGGACCGTCTACTGCATCGTCGGCCCGCGCTTCAAGGAAGCCCGGTTCGGCGCCATGTTCGGCGCGCGTTTCGCCAACTACCGCTCGGCGGTTCCCTACTTCCTGCCCAAACTGCACCCGTGAGAATCGCCGCCGTCGGCACGGCCTTGCCGCGCCATCGTTACGACCAGCGCACCCTGACCGAGTACCTGGTCGCCGCCTTCGGCGACGAACGGCTCGGCGAACGGCTGCGTGGTTTGCACCAGAACACGCAGATCGACACGCGCCATCTGGCGCTGCCGCTCGAAGCCTACGCCGGGCTCACCGACTTCACGCAGCGCAACGCCGCGTGGCTCACGGCGGCCCAGGAGCTCGGTGCTGCGGCGATCGAGCAGGCGCTGCAGCGCGCCGGGGTGCGCCCGGACGAGGTCGACGCGATCTTCTTCTCGACCGTGACCGGCCTCGCCAGTCCGTCGCTCGACGCGCGGCTGTTGGTGCGCCTGGGTCTGCGGCCCGACGTGAAGCGGCTGCCGCTGTTCGGGCTTGGCTGCGTGGCGGGGGCCGCGGCGGTGGCGCGCGCCGCCGACTTCGTGCGTGGCACGCCACGCGGCGTGGCGCTGGTGCTGTGCGTCGAACTGTGCTCGCTGACGCTGCAGCTCGGCGACCGTTCGGTGGCGAACCTGATCAGTGTCGGTTTGTTCGGCGACGGCGCGGCGGCGGCGGTGGTGGTCGGCAGCGAACACCGCGCCGCGGGTGTGCGCATCGAAGCCACGCGCTCGGTGTTCTACCCGCACACCGAGCAGGTGATGGGCTGGGACATCGGCGCGCACGGCTTCAAGATCGTGCTGTCGGCCGAAGTGCCCGAAGTGGCGAAGACCAAGGTGCCGCCCGACGTCGATGCGTTCCTCTCTGCGCACGGCCTGCGCCGCGGCCAGGTGGTGCGGTGGATCGCGCATCCGGGCGGGCCGAAGGTGCTCGCGGGCCTGCAGGCCGGGCTCGGCCTGTCCGACGACGACTTGCGGTGCAGTTGGCAGTGCCTCGCCGAAGCCGGCAACCTGTCGAGTGCTTCGGTGCTGATGATCCTGGAGCGCACGCTGCGCGAACGGCCGGCGCGCCCCGGCGACGTGGGGGTGATGCTGGCGATGGGCCCGGGGTTCTGTTCGGAGTATCTACTGTTGCGGTGGTGAGGGCTGCCCAGTGCGGTTGCAGCCAAGCCCGCGATGCGCTGAGGGGGGGCTTGCTCGCCGGTGCGTGGGTGGGATACTCGCGTCATGGGTCTGCCCAGGATCGATGTGCAAGCGATGACCGCCGAAGAGCGGCTCGACCTCATCTCCAGGATCTGGGAGTCGTTCACGCGCGATCCCGACTCTTTGCCGCTGACGCCGGTCCAGGCCGATGAACTCGATCGCAGGATGGATCTGCTCGATCAAGGCCGGATGCCCCTGGTGCCGTGGGAGGAACTTCGGGCCCGGAAGCCTGGGACGCCGCCTGCGCCGCGATGAAGGTCCGATTCACGGTGGCGGCAGCGGCAGAGTTCGTTGCAGCGTGTCAGTGGTATGAACAGGAGCGAACCGGGCTCGGTGGGCAGCTGTTCGACGCGACGTCTCGTTTGCTCGAGGGCATCGTCGAACATCCACTGCGGTATCGGATCGTGAGGCGCAGCTTGCGTCGCGCCTTGGTCACGAGATTTCCCTATGCGGTCTACTACCGGGTCCTGGATGGAGCGGTGGTCGTGGAGGGTTTTCTCCACGGCAGCCGGGATCCAGCAATCTGGCAAGTTCGCGACTCCTGACTTCGTACGTCAGCGCAGCGTACGTCAGACGGAGCGTACGGTCCGCGAGTCAGTTGCGGGGCTCCTTGGGTTCGTATCGCGTCGCCCGCGCAATGCGTCACAGCGGGTCGCCCTGGGCGTGCAAGCGGTTGTAGAGCGTTTTCAGCGCCACCCCGAGCAGTTTGGCCGCCTGCGGCTTGTTGCCCTCGGTGCGGCGCAGCGCCTCCTGGATCGCCAGGCGCTCGAGTTGGTCGAGGTCGAGCGTCGGCAGCGCCCCGGGCGCGCGCTGCGGTGCCGTGCCGAAGGCGTAGGTGGCGACGTCTTCGGCGGTGATCGCCGGGCCGTCGGCGAGCACCGCGAGGCGCACCACGGCGTGTTGCAGTTCGCGCACGTTGCCGGGCCAACCGTGGCTCTGCAGCCGTTCGAGCGCGGCCGCGGTGAAGTGCAGGTCGCTGCGGCCGGCCGCGCGAGCTTCCTGCTGCAAGAACGCGGTGGCCAGCGCCGGCAGGTCGGCGAGCCGTTCGCGCAGCGGCGGCACGTGCAGTTCGAGCACGGCGAGCCGGTAGAACAGGTCGTCGCGGAACTGGCCCGCGGCGCAGGCTTGCCGCAGGTCGCGGTGGGTGGCGGCGAGCACCCGCACGTCGACGGTGCGCGGCTGGTCGCGGCCGATCGCGCGCACTTCGCCGAACTGCACCGCGCGCAGCAGGGCTGGCTGCACGGCGAGTGGCAGTTCGCCGATCTCGTCGAGCAGCAGCGTGCCGCCGTCGGCGGCTTCGAACAGGCCCAGACGGTCGCCATGGGCCCCGGTGAAGGCGCCCTTCTTGTGGCCGAACAGCTCGCTCTCGACCAGTGCCGCGGGCAACGCACCGCAGTGCACCACCACGAACGGCCGGCCGCGGCGGGGCGAGGCTTCGTGCAGCCGCCGCGCCACCAGTTCCTTGCCAGCACCGCTCTCGCCGGTGATCAGCACGTGCTGCGGCACGGCGGCGATGCGCAACAGGCGCTGTTCGAGTTGCTGGGCCGCCGCGCTGGTGCCGAGCGGCAGCGCGGTGGTGGTCGCCTGCGCCGAAAGCGCGGCGAGGCGGCGGTTGTCGCGCAGCAGGCGGCCATGGGCGATGGCGCGCGCCACCACCGGTTCGAGCACGTCCAGCGACACCGGTTTGGTCAGGAAGTCGAACGCGCCGTGCTGCATCGCCTGCACCGCGAGCGCCACCGTGCCGTGCCCGGTGCAGACCAGCACGGGCAGGTCGGGATGGGCGGCGGCCAGCTCCTGCAGCAACTGCATGCCAGGCGTGCCGGGCAGGTGCAGGTCGAGCACCACCGCGTCGGGTTCGGCCTGTTCGACTTCGGCCAGCAGTTCGGTGCCGTCGCTGCGCGCCACCACCCGATGGCCCATGCGGCCGAGTTCGCGGCTCAACACGGTGCGCAGGCTCGGGTCGTCCTCGACCAAGAGGACGGTGGTCCGCGGTGCGGTGCCGGTGCTCACAGCCGCCGGATGCGCAGGTTGCGGAAGGCCACTTCGTCGCCGTGGTCCTGCAGCGCCAGGTGGCCTTTGGCGCTCTTGCCGAACGGCCAGTCGCGGAACTTGCTGTTCTGCACCATCGTCTGCCACTCGGGGCCGGCGCACGGCGCGTCGACCACCAGGGTGCCGTTCAGCCAGTGCTGCACGCGGCCCTTGTGCACCACGATGCGGCCGTCGTTCCAGGCGCCGGCGGGGCGCCGTTCGGCGGTGGTGGCGGCGGGCACCAGGTCGTAGAGCGCGCCCACGCCGTGCTTCGGGTCGGGGCGTGCGGTCAGGTCGTCGAGCACCTGGTACTCTGGGCCGGTCATGTAGGTCGCCGCTTCGGTCTCCAGCACGTGCCAGATCACGCCGCTGTTGGCACCCTTGGCGACGCGGAACGCGAAGCGGAACTCGAAGTCCTCGTACTGCTCTGCGGTGACCAGGTCGCCGCCGCCGCCGCCCGCCACGTGTTCGATCGCCGCATCGCGCACGCGCCAACTGGTGGCCAGAGGCGCGCCGCCGCGGTAGGTGCGGAACTGGGTGATGCGCCGGCCGTCGAACAGCGACACGAAACCTTGCTGGCGTTCTTCGGCAGTGAGCCAATTCAGGGGTTCGGGGGCCAGGGTCACGGCGCCACTCGCCGCCCATTCGGTGCCGCGGGCGACGAGCCGCCGGAGCTGCGGATCGTGCCAGGTGGCTTGGCTCTGCGGCACGCCGGTCCAGGTGTGGCCGAGCGGGGTGTGGAACACGCGGCCCTTGCCGTACTGGGCGACCGTCGCCATCGGTTCGAAGCGGCCGGTGCCGCCGGTCTTCGGTTCGCTGTAGGCCGCCAGCAGCACACGCCACTCGGCGCCCTTGGCCGGCACCAGCCGGTGGTAGAGCTCGTCGGGGTGCTGCTGCAGGTCGGCCATGCCCTGTGTGATCGGGTGGTAGCGGTCGACCACTGGCACGTCGAAAGCGTGGTAGGCGCCGTGCCCGGTGCCGTCGCGCCAGAGCAGGCCGACCAGCCGTTCGTATTCGGTCCAGCCGGGGAAGGCGTTGTTCGCGGCGTGCACCACCACCACGCCCACTCCCTGTTCGACGGCGCGCAGGAAGCCTTGCTCGGCGGCTTCGCCCCAGCGGTCGCCGTGGTAGTTGAGCACCAGCACGTCGAGTTCGCCGCGGGCGGCGAGTTCGGGGGCGGTCGCCAGGGTCGTGGCGGGGGTGTCGGTGACGGTGACTTCGAAGCGCCCGGTCTCGGTCAGGGTGTGGACCAGTTCCGGCGTGACGAAGCGCCAGTCGTGGTTGTTCTGCCCGCTGACGACCAGCGCGCGCAGGGGCTTGGGAGCGGCTGCTGCCGCGGCGGCTGGGGCGGTGCCTGCCTCCTGCGGGGCCGGGGCCAGGGTGGCGAGGACCGCGAGCAGCGGGGCGCTGAGCAACGAGAGCATCGCAGGAAGGTAACGCCGCCGGTCGGTTCTGGCGAACGGCTCCCGCATCGGATAGGGGAACGGCATGCGGCGGCTGCGGTCGTGGGTGGTGCGTAGTTCCCTCTCCTGGTTGGGGCTCGCGTGCTTCGGCGCGCCGGCCCTGGCCCAGACCTCCTTGCGCGACGCGATCGCGGCCGCCGAGGCCATGGGCGCGCGCACCGGGGTGGTCGCGACCGACGCCAGCGGCGCGATCCGCTTCCGCCACCGCCCGAACGAACTGTTCGCGCCGGCCAGCAACCAGAAGCTGCTGACCGCGGCGGCGCTGCTCGGCGGCCTCGGCGCGGAGTTCCGCTTCACCACGCGCTTCGCCTTGCGCGCCGGGCGACTCTTGGTCACCGCCAGTGGCGATCCGAACTGGCTCACCGGCTCGGCGCATGCGCCCGAAGTGGTGTTCGCCGAGTTGGCGGCCGCGCTGCAGAAGCTCGGCGTGCGGGCGCTCGCCGGCATCGACCTCGAACCCGGGGTGTTCCGCGGCCCGGCGCGGCCGGCCACCTGGCCTGCCGACCAGTTGCAGACCTACTACTGTGCGCCGACCGGCCCGTTCGTGCTCGATCTCGGCACGTTCAGCCTGCGCGTGGCTTCGACCCGCGGGGCGGTGGCCGACGCGGCGGTGGTGGCGCCGCTTTGCGACCTGCCACTGCGCGGGTCGATCGAAATGGTCGAGGCGCAGAAGGGCGCAGTCTACGGCGCGCTGGAGCAGAACGGCGCGGTGGTGGTGCGCGGCAAGTTGTTCCGCAGGGCTGCGCCGGCGGTGGTGAAGACCGCGGTCGGCGATCCGGCGACGTTCTACTTGGCGGCGCTACGGCGCGCGCTGGCCGAGGCCGGCATCCGGTGCGATGCGGCAGGCACGGCGGTGCCGGACGGCGAAGTGTTCGTCTACCAGAGCGAGCTGGCGCCGGCGCTGCTGCGCATGCTCGAAGACTCGTCGAACTTCGACGCCGAACAGTGCCTGCGCGTGCTCGGCGCCGTGGGCGGCGACGGCAGCCTCGCGGGGGGCATGGCCAGCATGCACCAGCAGCTCCGGCGGCTGGTCGGCGAGTTGCCGCCGGGTGTGGTGCTGCTCGACGGTTCGGGTTTGTCGAAGGACAATCGCCTGTCGCCCGAACTGCTGGTGGCGGCGATGCAGGCCGCAGCGCAATTGCCCGGTGGGCGCATGCTGCACGATGCGCTGCCGATCGCCGGACGCAGTGGCACCCTCGAAGAGCGCTTCCGCGGCACCAACCTGGTCGGCCGGGTGCACGCCAAAACCGGCTGGATCCGCGGCGCGTCGGCGCTGTCGGGCGCCCTGGACCGCGCCGACGGCAGCCGGCGCTGGTTCGCGATCCTGATGAACTACGACCCGAAGCAGAACGGCCTGAACAAGGACCTGAAGCAGCTCCAAGAAGCGATCGTCGCTGCGCTCGACCGCGGTGAGGGCGTGTCGTGACCCTTGCGGGGGCCGAGGTGCCGGCGGGACCGCCGCTGCAGCCGTTCCTCGACCGGGCCCTGGCGCTGGCGCAGCAAGCCGGCGTCGGGCTGCTGGCGCAGCGCGCGGCCGCCGCCGGCACCGTGATGCAGAAGGGGCGCCGCCGCGAACTGGTCACTGCGGCCGACCGCGCCGCGGAGCAAGTGGTGGTCGGCGGCCTGCGCGCGGCACATCCCGAGCACGCGATCCTCGCCGAAGAGGGGGTGCTGACCACCGCTGGAGAAGTCGACAAAGCTGCCGACTGGACCTGGATCGTCGATCCGCTGGACGGCACCACCAACTTCGTGCACGGCCTGCCGTTCTTCGCCGTGGCGATCGCGCTGGCCCACCGCGGTGTGCCGGTGGTGGGCGTGGTGCACGCGCCCGCACTCGGCGAAACGTTCTTCGGCGCGCGCGGCCTCGGCGCGTTCCGGCGCTGGGCCGACGGACGCGAACAGCGCCTTACGGTGTCGCGCACCCACGAGCTCGCCGACGCGCTGCTGGCCACGGGCTTCTCCTACAACCGCAACGAGCCGGGCCGCGACGACAACAGCGCACGCCTCACCGCAGTGTTGCCGCATTGCCGCGACCTGCGCCGGCTCGGTTCGGCCGAACTCGACCTGTGTCTGGTCGCCGCGGGCGTCTACGACGGGTACTGGGAGCTGTATCTGGCGCCGTACGACGTGGCGGCCGGCGCGGTGTTGGTGCAGGAAGCGGGCGGCACGGTCACCGACCTCGCCGCCGGCGGTGACTGGTTGTTCGGCGGGCAGGTGTTGGCCAGCAATGGGGCGCTGCACGCCGAGTTGCTGCGGGTGCTGAACCGCCGGTGACGGCGGCGGGGCCGCCGGGGGTGGGTCCAGCGGCGGACGGGGGGCTGCGCACTGCGGCCGATGCCTTGCCACCGCTTCGCCTGCCGAACGGGGGATAGCTTTGCCGTGCGCCTCGGCGCCGCCCTCCCCATGGACTTCAGCCTCTACTACTTCGCCAACCAGGACACCGCCGACCACGATCCCGCCAAGTACCGGCTGATCCTGGAGAGTGCGCGGTGGGCCGACCAGCACGGCTTCGCGCGTCTGTGGACGCCGGAGCGGCACTTCCACAGCTTCGGCGGCCTGTCGCCGAATCCGGCGGTGCTGTGCGCGGCGTTGGCGGCGACCACCCAGCGCATCCAGCTCTGTGCCGGCAGTGTGGTGCTGCCGCTGCACGACCCGATCCGCGTCGCCGAGGAGTGGGCGGTGGTCGACAACCTGTCGGCGGGGCGCGTCGGGCTCGGCGTGGCCTGCGGCTGGGTGCCGAACGACTTCGTGATCGGCGGCAACCAGGACAAGTTCGACCGGCGCAAACAGGTGTTCGAAGCGAGCATTGCGGCGCTGCGGGCACTCTGGCGCGGCGAGGCGCAGCGCGTGCGCAACCCGCAGGGCCAGGAGATCGAAGTGCGCACGCTGCCGCGGCCGGTGCAGCGCGAACTGCCGCTGTGGCTCACCGCGGCGGCCAATCCGGAGACGTTCCGTTTGGCCGGCACGCTCGGCGCCAACGTGCTGACCCACCTGCTCGGGCAGACGCTCGACGGTCTAGCGGAGAAGATCGGCGCGTACCGCGCGGCCTACCAGGCGGCGGGGCACGTGGGCCGCGGCGTGGTGACGCTGATGCTGCACACGTTCGTCGGCGAGGACGACGACGCCGTGCACGAACTGGTGCGCGCGCCGATGAAGCGGTATCTGCAGGGCTCGCTGAGCCTCGCCGCGGCGCACATCTGTTCGGTGCCGTTCCTGCAGCGCGCCGACCAGATCGATCTCGCCAAGGTCACGCCGCAGGAGGTCGACGCAGTGCTGGAGGCGTCGTTCGAGAAGTACTTCCACCTGAGCGGCCTGTTCGGCAGCCATGCGCGCTGCCTCGACATGGTCGACCGGGTCGCCGCCGCCGACGTCGACGAGATCGCGTGCCTGATCGACTACGGCGTGCCGCCGGATCAGGTTCTGGCGAGTCTGGAGCATCTGAACGTGGTGCGCATCCTGGCCAATCCGAAGCGGGTCCCCGCCGCCTGCTGAGGCGCTGCGGTGCGCGGCCCGCGGCGTGGCGGCGGTGCGACCGGCTCGGTTACCATGGTCGGTGATGACCACGCCGACTCCTGCTGCCCGTTCGTTCGCGGCCCGTGCCTACGGGGCCACTGCACCGACCGCCGCGATGGCGCCGCTCGCGATCGCGCGCCGCGAACCCGGCCCCGAGGACGTGCACCTCGAGATCCTGTTCTGCGGCGTCTGCCACTCCGATCTGCACCAGGTCCGCAACGAATGGCAGGCAGTGATGCCGACCGTCTATCCGTGTGTGCCCGGCCACGAGATCGTCGGGCGGGTGGCGCGGGTGGGCAGCAAGGTCACCAAGTTTCGCCCAGGCGATCTCGCTGCGGTCGGCTGCATGGTCGACGCCTGCCGCACTTGCGACGAGTGCCGGGCCGGCAACGAGCAGTACTGCAAGGCGATGCCGACCTTCACCTACAACTTCCCCGACCAGTGCCTCGGCGGCGTGACCTACGGCGGCTACTCGAACGCGATCGTGGTCGACCAGGCATTCGTGTTGCGCGTGCCCGCCGGTCTGGATCCGGCGGCCGCCGCCCCGCTCTTGTGCGCCGGCATCACCACTTGGTCGCCGTTGCGCCATTGGGGCGTGGGGCCAGGACACAAGGTTGGCGTGGTGGGCCTCGGCGGCCTCGGCCACATGGCGGTCAAGTTCGCCCGCGCGCTCGGTGCGCACGTGGTGGTGTTCACCACCTCGCCCGGCAAGGCCACCCAGGCGTTGCAGCTCGGCGCCCACGAAGTGGTGCTGTCCACGGATGCGGCGGCGATGGCCGCGCGCGCCGGCAGCTTGCACTTCGTGCTCGACACCGTGTCGGCGGTGCACAACGTCAACGCCTACCTCGACCTCTTGGTGCGCGACGGCACCATGACCATGGTCGGGGCGCCGCCGGAGCCGGTGCCGCTCGGCGTGTTCAGCCTGCTGTTCGGCCGCCGGCGGCTCGCCGGGTCGGCGATCGGCGGCATCCGCGAGACCCAGGAGATGCTCGACTTCTGCGGTCGGCACGGCATCGTCTGCGACATCGAACGCATCCCGGTCCAGCAGATCGACACGGCGTTCGCCCGGCTGTTGCGGGGGGACGTGCGCTACCGGTTCGTGCTCGACATGAGTTCGCTGCGCTGAGTCTGGCTGTGGCGCGTTCGACCGTAAACTAAATATTTGTAGTGGTTTACGGTAGATTGCCCAGACCTCCTCAAGCCGCCAGGTGACGCCTGGTTCGGTCTTGGTTAGGGTGTGACGGTGCGCACCCTCCTGCACGTGGACATCGATGCGTTCCTGGCGTCGGTGGAGCAGCTGCGCGACCCGGCGCTGTTCGGCCGCCCGGTCGCGGTCGGCACCGGGGTGGTGGCGTCGCGCTCGTACGAGGCGAAGGTGCGCGGGGTGGCCACCGCGATGCCGCTGCACGAAGCGCTGCGGCGGTGCCCGGAGTTGGTGGTGCGGCCGGGGGATGCGCGGTTGGCGGAGCGGTATCGGCAGCGGACCGCCGAGGTGCTGCGCGAGTTCGCGCCGCAGGTCGAGGTCTGCTCGCTCGACGACTTCTACGTGGAACTGACCGGCGCTGCGGCGCTGGGTGCCGCGGGCGCCGATCCGGCGGCGGCGGCGTTGGCGCTGTGCCGGCGGTTGCGCGACCAAGTGCGCGCCGCCACCGGTTTGTCGGTGGCGCAGGGGGTGGGGCCGACGCGCACGGTGGCGGCGTTGGCGACTGCGCGGGCCAAACCGGGCGGCATCTGCATCGTGCCAGCCGGCCGCGAACACGCGTTCTTGGCCGAGTTCCCGGTCGTCGATCTGCCCGGCGTCGGGCCGAGCACCCAGGCGCTGTTGGCCGCGGTGGGCGTCACCCAGGTGCGCGAACTGTGGGCCTTCGACCGCGAATTGCTGCAGCAGAGCCTGGGCGCGCGCGGCGACGAACTGTGGCTGCGCGCGCACGGCCGCGACGACGCGCCGCTGCGCAGCGAGGTGCTGCCGCAGTCGATCTCGCGGGAGACGTCGTTCGAGCCGCGCGGGGGCCTGGTCGCCCAGGAACGGCCGTTCTTGCGGGCGATGCTCGCGTACTTGGTCGATCGCGCCGCCGCCGAACTGCGTCGCCAACGGCTCCTGGCCCGCCGCGTGCAGGTGCGCGTCGACGGCATCGACGGGGTGCGTGGCGAGCGCACCCAGGCGCTCGGCGTGGCCACCGACCGCACCGACCTGCTGTGGGGCGCCGCCCAGGCCCTGCTCGAGGGCCTGCTCGAACGCCGCGCGCTGGTGCGTCGCGTCGGCACCGCACTGCTCGGGCTGGAGCGCTGTGGGGTCGCCCAGGGGCAACTGTTCGCCGCGGAAGACCAGGCGCGGCGGCGGCTCGGCGCGGCCGTCGATGCGCTGCGGGCCCGGCACGGGTTTGGCGCGATCCTGGGCCAGGGTGTGGGGGCGCTGCTCGGGCAGGTGCCGACGGGGCGGCACGGCTTCGTGCTGAGGACGCCGTCCTTGACCAAATGAGCCGCGCGGTCCCCGCGCCTGGGCGGCCGCGCATCGGGCGGGCCATGGCAAGGGCCGTTCGGCCGTCGGCTCGGGACGCGCGCTGGGGCGGCAGCTCGGGAGCACCGGGCCGAGAACCACCAGCGGCCATGCTGCGATGGGGGGCGTGGTCTGCCGCGCCATCGGCGCTGCCGATACCGTAGACTGCTGGCGGTGGCCTGCCGCCGCCGACCCCGTCCATGAGCAAGATCGTCCGCGACCTCCGCAACTACTACGCCGTCATCGCCGACCTCGCCAGCCACGCCGAGACGTGGTCGTCGCGGCCCGGGTGGCTGGAGTTCGCGCCGAACAACGTCTGCAACCTGCGCTGCATCATGTGCGCCCAGGCCGACGGTCTGCCGCTGCAGGTGATGAAGAAGGAGGACGCGGTGGCGCTGCTCGACCACGTGCTGCCCCACACCACGCTGTGGACGCCGTCGGCGTTGTCGGAGCCGATGTTGGCGAACTTCCGGCTGGTGCTGGAGAAGTGCCGCGAACACGGCGTCTACCTGAACATGTATTCGAACTGCACCCTGCTCGACGGCGCAGCGTTCGCCGACATGAGCGAGCGGGTGCACAAGCTGTGGATCTCGTTCGATTCGTGCGATCCGCCGGTGCTGGAGATGCTGCGCGCCGGCGCCGATTTCGCCAAGGTGGTGCAGAACATCCGCGAAGTGCTGGCGATCGCGGCCGAGCGGCAGATCCCGGTCGGTTTCGTCGCGGTGCTGGTCAAGGACAACGTGGCGCGGCTCGCCGAGCTGGTCGATTTCCTGGCCGACCTCGGGGCGGTGGCGGCGCACTGCGATCTGCGCGTGCAGCCGATGCTCGACAACGCGGCGCGCTGCGCCGAACAGAACGTGTTCCGCGCCCACTCAGAGGCGCAGATCACGGCGGAACTGGATCGCGCGTGTGCACGCGCGCGGGCGCGCGGCCTCAACTTCCACGTCGACATCGACGAGCCGTACCGGCGCACGGTGGCGATGCAGGAACCGTTCACGCGCAACATCACGGGTGACGTGCTGTCGATCCTGCTCGAAGAGGTGCGCGAGCGCTTCCCGCAGTTCTGCTCGATGAGCACGTCCTACGTGAAGATCGAGCCGGACGGCCGCGTGTTCCCGTGCTGCCGCGGGCCGCGCGAGCTCGAGATGGGCAACGTGCACGAGCAGAGCCTCGAGCAGATCTGGAACGGGCCCAAGTACCGCGAGTTCCGGCGGCGCATGTTCGCGCAGGACTATCCGGAGGTGTGCCGCACCTGCGACGTGCTGGTGGCCAACCCGCACTTCGACAAAGCTTGGCTGCAGCGGGGCGGGGCTGCCCAAGGCGGCAGCAGTCCCGCCAGCGGCAGCAGTCCGGTCACTTGAGACCGGCGTAGACGCGGTGCACGTCGTCGTGGTCGTCGAGCCGTTCGAGGAACCCGGCGACCTTCTGGTGGTCCTCCGGTGACAACTGCACCGGATCCTTGGCCCGGTAGCCGAGTTCGGCGGTGGCCACGTGCCAGCCGAGTTTCTTCAGCGCTTCGGCGACGGTGTAGAGATCACCGCGGTCGGTGAAGAAGCGGCCGCCGGTCTGCTCCTCGTCGGTGTTCTCGAGCGCTTCCACGTCCTGGGCGCCGGCCTCGATGGCGGCTGCTTCCCGGTCCTGGTTCGGCTGCGGGTGGGTGGCTTCGACGATGCCGACGTGCTCGAACAGGAACGCCACCTTCGACCCGAACTGGCCGTCCTTGAAGATCGAACGGATGTCGGGTGCGGTGCGGTTGCGGTTCTCGGTCATGCACTCGACGATCACCGGCACGTTGTGCGGGGCCATGCCCTCGTAGGTGACGAGCTCGTAGTTGATCGCGTCGTCACCTTGGCCCGAAGCCTTCTTGATCGCGCGGTGGATCACGTCGTTCGACACCGACTGTTTGCGCGCGGCTTCGATCGCCAGCGCAAGGCGCGGGTTCATGTCGGGGTCGGGGGTGCCCATCTTGGCCGCGACCATGATCTCGCGGACCAGCTTGCTGGTGATCTTGGCCCGCCGGTTGGCGGTGACCTCTTTCTTGCTGTGCAGCCACTGGCGGCCCATGCGCGTTCGATGCTCTGTTGGGTTCGAGGAAGGCAGCAGGATCGCCGAGCGGGCAGGGCGAGGCAAGCGGGGAATGCCGCTGTGGGGTCCAGGCACGCTGCTTGCTGAGGGCGCGACCCCGGCCGGCCGACTGCCCTGCGGGCGAGACACACCCGGGGCAAGGTTCCGGGGTGCCTGTGGCCCAGGTCGTCGCTAGCCTCTTCCGGCCCTCTCCCCTCAGCCGTCCGCTTCCTCCCTTCCCTGATGCGCCGCCGCCGTGGCGGCGGCCCTCCGAGCAGCCATCGATGCAAGCCACCTCTCCCGCCTCTGGCTCCATGTTCACCGGCCACCCGCAAGGGCTGTTCCGTCTGTTCTTCATCGAGATGTGGGAACGCTTGGCGTTCTACACGATGGTCGGCGTGCTGCTGCTCTATGCCACGGACACCGAGAGCGGTGGCCTCGGATGGTCGAAGGCGGCCGGCAACGAGATCTATGGTCTCTACCTGGCGTTCGTCTACTTCACTCCCTACCTGGGCGGGCTGATCGCCGACCGGTTCCTCGGCTATCGCAAATCGGTGCTGATCGGCGGCGTGTTGTTCGCCAGCGGCTTCTTTCTGTTGGCCACCGGGCAGAAGTGGAGTTTCCCGGTGGGGCTGGTGCTGCTGTGCTGCGGCAACGGGCTGTTCAAGCCGAACATCTCCGCGATGGTCGGCAACCTGTACCAGAAGGGGGACCCCAAGCGCGACGCCGGGTTCAACATCTTCTACATGGGCATCAATGTCGGGGCGTTCTTCGCGAACTTCCTGGTCGCCTACATGCGCAACGCCTTCTGGTGGGAGATGGTGTTCGTCGCGGCGGGCATCGGCATGCTGCTGTCGGTTTTGATCCTCGGCGCCAGCTGGCGCGTGCTCGAACGGGCCGATCGGGTGCCGGGCACCAATCCGGAGGACACGCCGTTCCGCGAGATCATGCTGCGGATCCTGGCTCCGGCGTTCGCGGTGGGAGTCGCCGGGTGGGCGCTCGCGGCCTATGTGCTGCCCGCCGGCATGACCAAGCTGGTCAAGCCCACCGACTTCGGGTTCCTGCTCGGCGCGGTGCCGATCCTGATGTTCTTCGCCAACCTGTCGAAGAAGGCTGCCGACAGTGAAAAGCCCGGGCTCGCCGCCCTCATGCCGATCTACCTGGCGGGCGGCACGTTCTTCATGGTGCTGCACCTGAATGGCTCGGCGATGACCACTTGGGCCAACGACAACACGGCGCGCCACCTCGGCTCGCCCGATCCGGTGGTGGCGATCGCCGACGCGTTCGTGGTCAACGGCAAGCCGGTGTTCGCCGGGGAGGCGTTCCCCGGCTACTACGGCAATGCCGAGGTTTCGGTGCCGCGCCCCAACCAGGCGACGCTGCTGCCGATCGCTTCGAAGGAGCAGGCGCGCATGTTCGGCCAGAAGCGCATGGACGAGCCGAGCCTCGCCGACCTGCGCGGCAAGCTGCCCGCCGACGTGCGGATCGAGGTGCTGCCGCTGTCGGGCGAGCTCACTGCCCAGCAGAAGGCTTGGAAGCGGTTCTCGGTCGACATCTATCCGCAGATCCGGATCGTGGAGGACACCGACTCGCACGGCCTGCCGGTGGTGTCGGTCGAAGTGGTGGGAGGTGCTGCCGCGACCCAGCGCGTCGCGTTCGTCCGCAAGACCGAAGCTGCGGAGTTCGCCACCTACCTGCTCACCCAGGAGTCGTTCGACAAGCTCTACGTCGGCAACGTCACCCAGTTGCCGCCGGGCGAGTACCTGCGCACCGCGAACGCCGAGCTCTACCAGTCCTGGAACGCGCTGTTCGTGATCCTGATGACGCCGCTGGTGATGCTGTTCTTCGGCTGGATCGTGGCGCGCAAACTCGATTTCAGCACCGCCAAGAAGATCTTGGCCGGCATGGTGATCACGGCGCTGTCGGCCTTGTTCATGGCGCTCGCCGGGTTCTTGTCCAACAACGGCGAAGTCAAGGTCAGCGGCTTCTGGCTGATGGGCTTCTACGGCATCGTCACCATGGGCGAACTGTGTCTGTCGCCGATGGCGCTGTCGCTGGTGACCAAACTCAGTCCGAAGCGCTTCGTCGGCCTGACCATGGGCGGCTGGTTCTTCGCCACGGCGGTCGGCAACAAGTTCTCGGGGTTCCTGGGCGTGCTGCAAGGTGCGATGCCACCGGCGCTGTTCTTCCTGGTGATTGCCGGTGCGGTGACGCTGGTGGCGCTCTACATCCGGTGGGTGCTGCCGCGACTCGATCGCGCCATCAAGCAGTACGGCGCCTGAACCCGGGCCGAACGCGCCCGGGCCGCCACCGGAGTCCGCCCACCGGAGTCCGCCCACCGGGATCTGCGCCTGGGATCTGCGCCTCCTGGCTACCCCGTGGCCGGGCCGCTGCTACGCTCTGCTGCTGCCATGCAGCGCCTCGGCATCCAGACCTACCTCGATCGTCTCCAAGGCCTCGGCCCCAAGGGCATGCAACTCGACCGCGTGCAGGAAGTGCTCGCGGACGGCGTGCTCGACGAGGCCACCTTGCGTCCCTTCATGGGTGCGCGCACCGACAAGTATGCGCGCCGGCTGATCTACCGCGGCCCAGCGTTCGAAATGCTGCTGCTGACCTGGCTGCCCGGGCAATACACGCCGGTGCACAACCACGCCGGTTCGTGTGGCTGGGTGCGGTTGGTGCGCGGGCAGATCGCCGAAGACGCGTACCGGCTGGTGCCGGGCGCATCCCTGCCGGAGGCCGGTGTGGCCAACGACCCGGCGGGCCGCGGCGGTTCGGTGGGGCTGGAGCCCACGGGTTCGGGAGTCATCAGCCAGATCGGTGCGGTGTGCAACGTGGACCGGGTGCGAGCGATCCACCGCCTCGGCAATCCCGAGACCGCCGTGGACACCACGGTGACCTTGCACGTCTATGCGCCTGCGCACGATGCGTGCTTGTCGTTCGACCTGGCGCGCCGCACCTGTGCGCGCCGCGAGCTGGCCTACGATCCGCTGGTGGAGCAGCCGCTGGTCTAGGCCGGTTTCCCGGCGCCAGCGCCTCCATTCGTCGCGGAGCGTCTACTCGTCGCGGAGCGGCCGCGCGCCGCGATGGTGCCGCGCGGCGCGCCGGCTCATTGCAGATCGATCACGACCGGATTGGTCACGCCCGAGAACCCCTGCACTGGATCGACCAGGAGCGCGGCGAAATGCCCCGTCGAAGCCAGCAGGCCCGAGTTGGCGGGCACCTGGAAGGTGGCGCGACCGAGTCCCTGGGCGTCGAGTGTGCCCAGGAAGTTCTGGAACCACGCCCCGTTCACTGCCGCCAGCCCGAGCTGGGTGCAGAGGTCCTGATTGAGCGGCACCGTGATGCCCGGTGCCAGCGGTGTGCCGGGCACCGTGCCCGAGCAACCCCAGGCGATCAGATACAGCGTGCCCGGCGCGGCACAGCGAGCCACCACCGTCGGCTGCACCGCGCCGCCCGTGCTCACCGGCAATGCCGCTGCCGAGAGTGGGTAGACCAGCGGGTCTGCGTATTCGAGCTTGGTCACGCACGGGCCAGCTTGGCCGACGAACGCTCCATAGCGGCTGTTGTCGTTCTCGTTGGTCTCGCGCACCGAGTTCTGGCGGTCGGCCACCGCGAACACGTAGTAGACGCGGCCTTCGAGCCGCCACGGCACCTGCGGGCTGTATTGTTGTGCTTGGCTGCCGACCGCGAACGACGCGAACGCCTGCTTGCCCAGGTACATGCTGCGGTTCGGGTCGTAGCTGGTGGTGGTCGACAAGAAGAACTCCACGTCGAACGGCCCGGCGGCGGCGGGGCCGTCATTGGCCAAGGTGTAGGAGAGCACCGGGGACTGCCCGGGCTGTACCCACACCAGATTGCTGGACAGCGCCGAGAAGCGCAGGTTGGCGGCATTCGGGTCCGTCACGACGACCGTCCAGGTGCGCCGTTCGCGCATCGTCTGGCTCGGGTCCTGGCGCACGATCGGCGTGCGGTCGAGCACGCTGGCTTCGACCGTGTGGGTGCCGAGGGTCAGGTTGGTCGTGTCGAGCAACCAACTGGGGCTGGTGGCGCCTGGGATCACGTTGCCGTCGAGCTGCCACTGGATCAGCGGGCTGTTGCCGGCCGGCACGAAGTGCGTGAACGCGAACGGCTGGACCGTGCCGACGTTCAGCGACAGGGAGCTCGCCGTCGGCAGAGTCGACGTGATCACGTTGGTGATCGAATTCAGGGTGCGCGTCGACTGCTCCTGGCAGACCGCGCACATCGGCACCCCGAGGCTGCGCATCAGGCAGTTGTTCTTCGGCCGGTACAGGCCGTAGAGGTAGTAGCCGGCCCCCTGGAACGCGCTGATGCCGTCGGTGCCCCACCAGTGCGACCACTTCTGCCCGGTGGGCGACGCGCTGATGTTCGCCTGGCCCGGTTCCCCACCGGTGTAGGTCTGGTTCGGATAGTCGTATTCGTCGGCGAGGCTGCCGAGGCTGTGGCCGATCTCGTGGATCTGCACCTCGGTCATCGAACTGCCGTTGTAGCTGACCGCGAACTGACCGGCGCAGCCGCCGTAGCGGCTGTCGTTGACGAACACCAGGACCCGGCCTTCGTTGGCCGGCGCCAGGGCGGCGTCGGCGAGCGCCTGGCTGGTGTTGTTGATGTAGAGGCAGCGCGCGGTCCCGCCGGTGTTGTAGGCCGCCCCATAGGCGGTGTTGCGCACGATCGGCGGGTTCGCGTCCGGGTGCGAGGCGCCGCTGTCGACGCTGGCTCGGAACACCGTGTGCACGTTGTAGTAGCTGGCGAACGTCGCGTAGGGCTGCTTCTGGAACAGCGCCGTCAGAAACGCCTGCACGTTGTTCTGGAAGGTGGTCTGTTCGGCGGCTTGGTAGCCGTCGGCGAGGATCACCATGTCGTAGCGACTCTGCGTGGTGCCGCTGCTGTAGACGGTCTGCACGATCGGTTGCTGGGCGTGGGCGGCCGCCAGGACCGCCAGCGCGCCCAGGCTGCCGGCGAAGCGGTTGTGGCGGCTCACTTGCCACCTCCTGCCAGGTCGCGGACCGTCGTGGCCAGAACCCGCCCGAGCTCTTCGCCACCGCGGTAGAAAACGTGGACGGCGGCCAGGTCCCCGTGGCACGGCACGTTGGCCAGCATCGCCACGCGCGCGTCGAGCACCGTGCAGCCTTCGCTGCGCACCGCACTGCCCTTGGCTTCGGGCCGCAGATCGAACTTCGACAGGTCGAGCGGCACGCTGGCCAGCTCGTCGCCGGCGGCATCGAGCACGGCGAGCCGATAGTCGCTGGTCAGCCCTTTGGGCACCCCGGCCCAGGGATCGGGCTTCCAGTGCGCGTGGGTGATGGTGAGGTGGTCGCGATCGCCTTCGACCACCAGCGCGTAGTGGCCGTTGGGTTCAGGGCGCTGTGCGGCGGCAGCAGCCGTCGGTGGGTTCGCCGGCGGCAGCGCGTCGCTCGCGGGCGTGGCATGTGGTACGAAGATCCAACCGAGGCCGGCGAGGGCTACGCCGGCCCAGAGCATGGTGTGGCTGTGCATGGCAGGGACGAGGGGAGGCGCAGGCGAATATACCGCCGTGGACAGCGTGAGGCGGTTCGGCCAGCATGCGGGGATGAACTTCCGCGGGCGTGTGTTCCTGGCTCCTCTCACCAAAGGCGGCAATCTGCCGTTCCGCCGCCTGTGCCTGGCCCACGGCTGTGACGTCACCATGGGCGAGATGGCCTACGCCTACCAGGTGGTGAAGCGCAGCAAGAGCGAGCTTGCGCTGCTCCGCAAGCACCCGGAAGAGACCTGTTTTGGTGCGCAGATCGCTGCGTCGCGGCCGGCGGACGGCATCGCCGCCGGGCTCGCTGCCGTGGAGCGCGGCGCGGCGTTCGTGGATCTCAACTGCGGTTGTCCGATCCACGACGTGGTGAAGCGGGGCATGGGGGCCACCCTGCTGCAGCGCCCGACGCAGCTCGGCAAACTGGTCGCCGAACTGGTGAAGGGCATCCCAGCGCCGGTGTCGGTGAAGATCCGGCTCGGCTGGACCGACAGCGACCGCAATGCCAGCGAAGTGGCGAAGGTGGTGGAGGAGGCTGGCGCCGCGGCCCTCACGGTGCACGGGCGCACCCGCGAGCAGCGTTACTCCCGCGCCGCCGACTGGGACGCGATCGCCCAAATCGCCGCCGAGCGTTCGATTCCGGTGATCGGCAACGGTGACATCCTCACCTGGTACGAAGCGCACGAGCGCTGGCAGAAGAGCGGTGTCGCGTCGATCATGGTCGGGCGCGGGGCCTTGATCAAACCGTGGCTGTTCCGCGAGATCGCCACGCGGCAGGCGTTCGAGCCGACCGCCAGCGAGCGGCTGGCGATCTACCACGACTTCGCCCAACGGCTGAAGGCGCACTTCCGCGACGACGAGAAGGGCCGCGAGCGGGCGATGCGGTTCCTGCCCTGGCACTTCGAGTTCTTCTGCCGCTACCGGCCTCTGTCGGCACCCCAATGGGTGGCCGCGGCGAGCCAGCACCCGCTGATCCAGACGCGCATGCCGGAAGAGGAGGGTTTGTCGGTGCTGGAGCGGCTGCTGCGGGACCCGCGGCCAGAGCTGCACCAGGAGCTGGCAGGGCTGCTGTGGGCGGCGACCGACGCCCCGGCTGCGGAGGCAGCGGCGCTCTTGCTGGCGGAGCGCATGCCGCCGGTCGTGGGCGAGTTGGGGGAGGTTGCGGTCGGGCACGGCTGAGGCGAACGGCTTCTGGAGGTCGCCGGTTCGCGAGCCCGCTGGCCCGATGCCGCCGCTCGCGCGCTCAGAGCCTGAGAGAGAGAAACCTCTCGAAGGCTCTGGGCGGCCGCCAATCGGCAATCTGCGAGGCCGTGCAGGGATTGCTTCTCGGCCTCTCAGTCGCGCCCGAGCGCTTCGCCGAGCTGCTGCCGCGCGTCCTGCGTGCCGGCGTGCAGGCCGAGGGCGCGGACCTTGCCGCTGCCGTCCAGCACGTGCACCGTCGGGCCCTCGACGAACCAGCGCAGGGCCACGTCGGTTTCGATGCCCTTGCCGTCCCCGACCACCGGGAACTCGATCTGGTTGGCGCGGATCGCGGCGTCGATCGCGGCTGGATCGCGGTCGAGGCAGATGCCGACCACCGCCAGGTTCGCGCCGCGCTGTTGCTGGGCCTTCTGCAGCAGAGCCAGCAGGCCCGGCAGGTCGCGGTCGGCGGCCGACCAGAACACCAGGGCCACCGACTTGCCGCGCAGCGCTTCCAGGGACACCTTGGCGCCGTTGCGCGCCGTGGCGGCGAACGGAATCGCGGCGTCGCCCGGCTTCAGCTGCGTCGCGCGCAGCCGATCCGCCGCCACACTGCCCCAGTAGGTCTTGGGCAGCTCCTTGGCCAGCTTCTCGAGCTCTTCGAAGCCGGCGTTGTCGCTCAGGTCTTCGCGGTCGCGCAGGCCATCGGCGCGGTGCCAACGCACCAGAGCGCGCTGTTCGTCGTCGCCCGCGGCGGCCAGCGCGGCGGCGAACATCGCCTCGCCCCGCTCGACTTCGCGCAGCACGGTGGACAGCAGGCGGGCCATCGCCAGCCGGTCGGTGAGCGGGGCGTCCTTGGTCACGGCTGCGGCGACGAAGCGTTCGCGCAGGTCCTTCAGGTTCAGGTGCTGGGCCATCGCCGCGGCACTGGTCAGCAGCAGGCCGCCGGCGGCCGCCGCATCGACCTGCTGCAGGGCCTGGGCGGCGGCCTTGCGGTCGCCGCGCGCGAGCTGGAGGTCGGCCAGCATCAGTTGGCCGTTCCAGCGGTCGTCGCCCTTGGCCTCGCTGCGCACGAACGTCTCCAGCTCACCGATCTGCTGGGCCAGCAGTTCGAGCCGCTGCTCGCGGGTCGGTTGCTTCTGGTCGAGCTGCTGCGAGCGCCGCGCGAAGTCGGATTGCAGTTGGCCCAGCGTGCGCTGGGCCGAGGCCAGGGACGGAAGCAGGAGGACGCACAGAAGGGCCAGAAACCGCATGCCAGCACTATACGGCCGGCGGCGGCTCGGTGTTGGCGTCCACGGGCCGCGCGCGGGCGGCCGAGAGCTGCGGGACATCCGCGGTGCCGTTCCGTATCCTCTGCCGCCAACGCCATGCTGGACCTCAAGCTGCTCCGTGACCATCCCGACGCCGCCCGCGCTGGGGCGCTGAAGAAGCGCTTGCCCGACCGCGCCGCGGCCGTCGACCGTGTGCTCGCCCTCGACGCCGAACTGCGCGGCATGACCCCCGGCCTCGATGCGCTGCGCAGCGAGCTCAAGGGCGGCAGCCGGGACCTGGGCAAGCTGGCCCCTGCCGAGCGCGAGGCGTTCCTGCAGCGGCAGAAGGAGAAGAAGACCGAGCTCCAGGCACTCGAGGAGCGGGAGAAGCAGTTGCGCGCCGACCTCTTGCGCGAGCTGAGCCTGGTGCCCAACCTGCCGGATGCCGAAGTGCCCGAGGGCAAGGACGACACCGAAAACGTCGAAGTGAAGCGCTGGGGCACCGTGCGCGACTTCGGCTTCCTGCCGCGGCCGCACGACGAGCTCGCCGAGAAGCAGGGCTGGCTCGACACCAAGCGCGCCGCCGACATGGCCGGTTCGCGCAACTACTTCCTGTTCGGCGACTTGGCCGTGCTGCACGACGCGGTGCTGCGCTTCGCCGTCGATCTGATGCGCGCCCGCGGCTTCGTGGTGGTCGACCCGCCACTGCTGGTGCGCGACGCGGCGATGTTCGGCACCGGGTTCTTCCCAGGTGGCGAGGAGCAGACCTACCGCGCCGAACGCGACGGCCTGAACCTGATCGGCACCGCCGAAGTGCCGGTCACTTCGCTGCACAGCGGCGAACTGCTGGCCGAGGCCGACCTGCCGAAGAAGTACGTGGCGCGCTCGGCGTGTTTCCGCCGCGAAGCCGGCACCTACGGCAAGGACACGCGCGGTTTGTACCGCGTGCATCAATTCCAGAAGGTCGAGCAGGTGATCGTCGACGTGGCCGACAAGGCCCGTTCGGTGCAGCACCACCAGGACATCGTCGCCAACGCCGAGGCGCTGCTGCAGGCGTTCGAGCTGCCGTACCGGATCGTCGCCGTGTGCGGCGGCGACCTCGGCGTGCCGCAGGCGATGAAGTATGACATCGAGACCTGGATGCCGTCCCGCGGCAACTACGGCGAGACGCACTCGGCGTCGCGCTTCTACGACTACCAGGCGCGGCGCCTGGAGCTGCGCTACCGGCCCAAGGACGGCGGCAAACCGCTGTTCTGCCACACGCTCAACAACACCGTGGTGGCCAGTCCGCGCATGCTGATCCCGTTGCTCGAGAACCACCAGCAGCGGGACGGCACGGTGCGCGTGCCCGAAGCCCTGCGCAAGTATCTCGACGGGCGCGAGGTGCTGGGGCGGCCGGTGTTCTGAGCCGCGGCTCGGCGCGGGAGCGCTGCCGGCCAGCCCTCTGGCCCCCGATCTTCTGGCTGCCCGATCTTCTGGCGGACCAGCCCCCTGGCTTCACCAGCCCCCTGGCTTCACTGATGCTCGAAGCGCAGCACGTGGGCCAGGTGTACGGTCACTTCGCCCCCGACTTCGTTCGGATCGCCTTCGACCAGCGCCATGTCGAGGCTCGGGATGGCGCTGGCGACCGTCCATTGGATGGCGTTGCTGGAGGCCATTTGGGCGAGGTCGAACCACTGGGTCGCCAGCGAGAAGCCGAACAGCCAGGTCGCGGCCGGCAGCTTGAGGCGGGTCTCGGCGATGCCACCGAACGCCGCGAGCAGCGGGCTGGCTTCGGGCTCGAACACGGCCACCGTGCTGGCCAGGATCAGTGCTGGCAACAGGTGCAGGTTGCAGTTCGGCGTCGGGATGCCGAATTGGCTGAGGGGAATCGGCAGGGGGCTCGGCAGGCCGAACACGGCGAAGCCGAGGCCGTTCGGGGTGCCGTGCGCCCAGAAACGCGCTGGGGCGCCGGGCAGCAGGGTGCGCGTGGCGACGTGGCTCCACTCGTGGTTCTGGCCGCCGTAGAGGCCGCAGCCGGCGCCGAGCTGGGTGGTGCTGCCCTTCAGGTCCTCGAACGCCGCGTCGGCCATCCACCAGTTCGCGTTCTGGCCCGCGATCGGCTGGCCTTCGATGTCCACCAGTAGGGTGCCGCCTTGGTAGAGGAACGGCGTCTGCAGCGGGATGCGCACGGTGTTGGCCGGGGACCAAGCCACGGTCTGGCTCTGGGTGGCTGGCGAGGTCGGCAGGGTCACCGACCCGGAGAAGGCCAGGATTGGTGTCGGGCCGCGGTTTTGTTGGTAGAGGTGGCTCGCCTGCAGCGGGCCGTGCGGCGCGATCGACAGGGTCACCGTGAGGTTTGCGGTGCCGCCCTGGTAGACCTCGTTCGCGGCGTTGCGGCGCAGTTCGATCGCGGTGATGGTGCGGCCGAGCATGCTCTGGAGATGGCTCGGGCCGACCAGGGTCTGCTGGCGCAGGGGGCGGCTGGCGCCGGCGAACCACTCGTAGCTGATGGCGTCGGTGGTGGAGTGGGCTGCGGGCGCGGTGGTGAATTGTGGGGTTTGTGCCAGGGTGGCGCTGGCGAGCAGGGCTGCGGTGAGGGCGGGAGTGCGTGGGATCATGGCAGCGCTCGTGGGTTGGATCAGCGGAATGTGGAGACGACTTCGACCCAGATCATGCGTGCGCGGGCACCGCGACCGACCTTGATCAGCAAGACGGTTCCTGCAGGAACTCCGGGAATCGGGATGTTCGCGGTCTTGCCCGGCTCTACGTCGTAAGACTTGGTGTGGTTGGGATCGCCATCCTTGACCTCAACGGTTGAGTCATTTGGACCAACCTCAACGGTCACAGTTCCGCCAACCGGGACTGTCTGCGGGCCACGTAGGCCATCCTGTGGCGAGAGATCTCTCATCGAATTGACAAGAGGGGGCCGCGCTTCTCCTCGAGCTTCTTGTCAAACGGAGTTGGTGCACCCGCAATGATCTGGGCGGTGAATCTTGCGATCACTCGACGGCGCTCAATCGAGGAATTGCGCACAAGCTCATCAGCAAGCCTGCCGACACCGGCCCAGAGAATCGCGTCCTCCCGGTAAGCGTCTGTGAGCGACCCAAGGTAGAACATCGAACGCTCCACCAACTCCGCAACGGGCGCATCCACCGCCAGCCTTCGCAGCTCGTCGAGCAGTGCATCCCCTGAGCTCTTGCGTTCCGTCTCGCTGTCGCCACGTTCGCCTGCGCTGTTCTGAGCGCCCAGCGAATAGCCGCAGGCGCCGCCGACCGCGGTGCCCACGAGCAGTGCGCCGCCGGCCATCAAGAAGGCGCGCCGGGTGGGCATGGTGCGGACCTGGGCCTTCGGCGCCAGCACATAGACAGGCTCGATACGCATGGCAGAAACGGACAGCAGGGACCGTCACCGGACCAGCGAGGCCGATGGCGCAGCAAGAGGGTATGCAAAAGCGTACGAACCAGTTTGCGGTGCGTCAAGCGGGCGCCCCCAGCCTCCGGCGTCGGTGGGGTCACGGCTGCGAGTGGCTGGTTCGGGGCGCCCGGGCTCGGCCAATGCGGATGGCGCCCGGGCTCATCCCGCGCTGGGCAGTTCGTGCACGGACAGTAGGCCGCGGCGGCGCCAACCGAGGGTGAGCAGCCAGGTGCGCGGCGTTGCCACCGGGGC
>JAEUHP010000015.1 GCA_016795295.1 Planctomycetota bacterium
GGGTGCGTCGTGGTTGAAGCGCCGCCGCATGTAGTTGCGGTAGACCAGGAACAACGTCAGTTGGTCGGCCAAGTAGCAGCGCTTCTTGCTGTGCAGCCATGACTTGCGGCGCAGGCGGCCGTTGTTGTCCCGGGTCATGGCCATGGTGGTGTTGATCGGGAACAGCGGGTTGGCCACGGTGCGCGGCGCCTTGCCAGGGGTGCGCAGGTGCAGCACCCGGTCGCCGAAGCTCTCGTGCAAGAGCTTGCGGTAGCTCGACTTTTCGTCGGTGAGCATGGTCAGGGAGCCAGCCGCGACCCGCTGCGCGAGGCTCTGCAGGACGGTGCGCACCGCCACGCGACTGCGGTCCTCACGGCGTCCGTGTAGGCGCTCGTGGTGGTCCTGGTAGCGGCGCAGCTTGCTGCCCCTGCGGGCGAGGCGGCGGATCGGCTCGACCGCGGTGGCCACCACGAACCAGGTGTCCCGGTGCATCACCAGCGGCATGGTCACGGGGAGGCCCTTCGAGGTTTCGAACGACTCCTCCTCGTCGAGCAGGAACGTCAGTCCTTCGGGCAGTTTCCGGCACAGGTTGCCGTGCAGGAGTCCCAGTGTTGCAGCGAACTTGTGCAGCTTCTGGACCACGGCTCGGATGCCCAGGTCCAGGTTGCGTCCGGCCTGGCGCAGGCCGACGCCGCTGACCAGGAGGCGCAGCAGCGGTGCGTTGGTCTCGGGCCGGTGGTCCCGGTAGTCGTGGCGGAAGGTCTGGCGTGAGAAGGTGTGCCCGCAGCAGAGGCAGCGGAATCGCGGCACGGGCTCGGCTCGGCACTTGGGTTGGTAGCGGCCGCGGGGGCGATACCAGGTGCCGGTGGGGTTGGTGTGGGCGTCGCAGCCCTGAATCGGGCAGAACGGTGGGCGAAAAGTCTCCATGGAAGCTCCTGCCGGGCGCGAAGACCTCGGCAGGGTGGCTGTGCCCCGGGCGCGTCTGCGGTTACCTGAATTCCGGCGTGCCAGCCAACGCAGCAGCTTCTCTAGTTGGCCAGGCCCAGCTCTTCGAGCAGCCTCCGCATGCCGTACACCTTGCCCAGCCCTTCGACGATCGCGTCGGTATGCACGCTCACCGCCCGCGCCCGCTGCTGGGTGTAGTAGAAGTCGTTCGCCAGCGACTCGATGTTGCCGTCGAAGATCAGCCCGACCACCTGCAGTTCGCGATCGACCACGCTCGAGCCTGAGTTGCCGCCGACGATGTCGTTGGTGCTGACGAAACACACACGCTTCTGCAGGTCGAAGCGCGGCGCGGCCTTCGCCCAACCCGAGGCTAGGTCGAACGGCGCCATGCCGCCGAATTCGTGCGTGCGGCCGAGCAGGCCGTAGAAGGTCGTTGCCCACGGCGCCAGGGTGCCGTTGTACGGATAGCCCTGCACCAAGCCGTCCGAGAAGCGCAGGGTCATGGTCGCATCCGGGCTGGTGTCGGTGCCGAACACGGCGTGCAACGCTTGGCCGATCTTGGTCGACCGAGCTGCGATCGCCGCTTCGAGCTCCTGGTTCTCCTTCCCGACTGCCTCGAGAAGTGGATACAGCATGCGCCCGGCAGCGACCCCGCAGTCGTCGGCGCTCGCGAACTGCTGCTTGGCATCGTCGGCGTCGAGCAGACCGGCGACGAAGTCGTCGTCGGCGAGTTTGCTGCTGGCCAGTGCGTCGAGCGAAGCCGGCCAGCTGCGTGGCCCATCGGTCTTCGGCAGGCCACCGATCACCGCGATGTAGGGGTCGTTTGCCGGCAGCCAGCGTGCGGCGCGTTCGAAATGGTCGAGCAGCAGCGCGTCGGTCAGCGCATTGCCGCCGATGGCCATGCCGAGGGCTTGTTCGCGGGCCTGGTCGCGTTCTTCCTCGTCGAGCTGCGGATCGAGCGCTCGCGCCATCGCCAAGCCGCGCTCCAGGATGCTGGAGTAGCTCGCCGAATAGAACAGCACCTTGGGCAGCAACGCGGCGCGGCGCTTGGCCAAGTCTGCGAGTTCGTCCCACAACGAGCCGAACCGGGCCTGCAGTTGTGGGTCGGCGGCCACGGCGGCGCGGAAGGCCTGCTCGTGGGCGGCCTTCTTCGCCAGCAGTTCCGCGTCGCGCAGGCCCGCGAGCGTGCCGGCCAGGGACTTGCGGCCGTTCTCCCAGTTGAGCTGGATGGCCAGCAGACCGGGATTGGCCGCCGTATAGGGGCGCAGGGCCTCGATGCCTTTCTCCAGTTGCTCGACCTGCAAGGGCAGGTCGACCTCGCGCTGGCTCTCGAGCTGGGCCTTGGTGAACAGGCGGTTGGTGCTGCCGGGATTGCCCGGGACGAACACCAACTCGCCTTCCCGAGCACCTGCCTTGCGCCAGCGGAAGTAGTGGGCCTTGGTGTCGGCCGGCACCCCGTTCTCGTAGGCGCGCAAGAACGAGAAGTCGATGCTCCAGCGCGGGAAGGTGAAGTTGTCTGCATCGCCGCCGAAGTGAGCGGCCTGCAGCTCGACCGCCAGCACCAGGCGAATGTCGTCGTAGACGCGGTAGCGGTAGAGGTGGTGCACCGCACCCTGGTAGAGCGCCACCACCTGATGGTGGAACGCGCCGTCGGCTTCGTTCGCTGCGGTCTCGATCTGCTCGATGTTCTCGGCGCGCTTCCGGGCGACGGTGGTGTCGTCGTCCCCGGTTTCGATGCCGGCGTCGACCCGCTTGCTGACGTCTTCCATGCCGACCAGCTGCTGCACGCAAAGGCCGGGAATCGGCACTTCGTCGGTCAGGTCGGTGGCGGCGAAGCCGTTCTTCACCCAATCGTCCTCACCCTGAATCGCCGGCAACTGTTCGCGGATGCAGTGGTGGTTGGTCAGGATCAGGCCTTGTGGCGAGACGAACGACGCCGAACACCACGGATTGCCGAGTTCACCCAGGCGCAAGGCGGCGAGGCGCAGCGAATCGAGCCACTTCTGGTCCGGCTTGAAGCCGTACTCGCGTTCGAGGTAGCCGAGTGGCGGGTTGCTGAACGTCCACATCTTGCCGAGTGCCAGCCGGTCGCCACCGGGGGTCTGCGCGGCGATCGGCAGGGCGAACAGCAGGGCGGCGAACAGATTCTGGAAGGGGCACTTCATGGGCCGTGGTCGAGAGTACCTCGCGCAACACGAGGTTTCCCGTGAGCGTAGGGCCCCTAGCCACCGGCGCCACGGCCAATTGGGCCCGTCGGGGACCGGTGGCAGCCACCGCGGCATTGCCAGCCGGCTGCAGCCCGGCGCGTTCTGGCGTATCCTGGACGCACTTGTCCATGGAACCCGCCGAACCGGTCGACGACCTGGTGGCGCGCCACTTGCCGGCGCTGCGTGCCTTCGTTCGCCTGCGCATGGGGCGCGAGCTGCGGGCACGTGAGGAGAGCTGTGACATCGTGCAGTCGGTGGCGCGCGAGATCCTCGCGCACGCCGACCGGTTCCAGCACGGTGGGGAGGGTGGCTTCCGCGATTGGTTGTTCACCATGGCGCACCGCAAGATCGTGAACCGTCTGGAGCACTGGCGCGCGGAGAAGCGTGATGCGGCGCGCGAAGCGCACGATGTGCTGCCGGACGAGCTGCGCGGCCTCACCGCGTCGCCGAGCCAGCACGCGGCCGTGCGCGAGGAACTGCAGCAGCTCGAGCAGGCGTTCGACGCTCTGGAGCCCGAGCCGAGGGAAGTGCTGATTCTGTCGCGGCTGGTCGGCCTCGACCATCGCACCATCGCTGCGCGACTGGGCAAATCCGAAGTCGCCGTGCGCAAGACCCTGTCGCGGGCCCTGGCGCGGCTGGCGACCCTGCTCGGCGATGCCGAAGCAGGGCCGCGCTTCTAGCGCCAGGACCGGAAGTCTCCTGGTGTTTCGCCGCTGCGCTGCGGCGCACGCGGCCCCGTACGGTCAGCTCACGTCACAGGCCCACGATCGTGCGCTGCGAGTTGCTGGTGCGGAACTGCGCGCCCAGCGTGTAGAGCTGCGTCAGGTACTGCACCCCGATGAACGACGTGTTGTTCGGGATCGACACTTGGAAGGTCGCAGAGCCCGAAGAGTTGGCCACCCTGGCTTCGTTGGAGACCACGTCGTTGTAGGCCATGCAACCTGGTGCGCCACCATACGGTGCCAGCGAAGCCGGCAGCGGGTTGCCACTCCACGACGTGGTGGAGAAGCCGATGCCGAAGACCGCCAGCGAGCTGGCGAAGCCGTTGTTGCCGATGTAGCTCACGCTGGTGCCCAGGCGCGGCAAGCCCGAGACCGTCTGCGTGTAGGGGGTGGGGCTGCCGCACCCGGCGCCGATCGACACCACGCCGGCGAGGCTGTTGGTCCACGACTGCAGGGCTTGGCGGATCGTCGGCCGCAGCATTTCAGGGATCGCATCGGTATAGATGGCGTTGCGGGCATTGGTGTCGTTGCTGGCGTCGTTGACGAAGGCGCCGAAGCCGTACTCGCGGGGCGTGATCACGTCGTTGCTGATGAACGGCAGCGACAGCCAGCCGAACTCGGCGCGGTGGTAGAACGTCGGTCCGCCGTTGCTCAGGATGTAGTTGCCACCCTTGTGCGCCATCTGGGTGAAGTTGCGGAACGAGGCGATGGTCGTGCTGGACAGGCCCAGGGCAGCACCTTCGGCATTGATGACGGCGGCGACGCTGAGGTCGCTCACGCTGTCCAGCATCAGGTCGTAGAACGTGTCGCGGAAGGTGCCGAGGTAGCCGTTGACCACCTGCTCGTGCAGCGTGTTCAGGTCGCGCAGGGTGATGCGGTTCGGATTGGCGATGGCGTCGGCGCCGCAGCCGAGGCGGTGGTTGAGGCTGGTGCCGGCCATGCCCAGCGCCGCTGCGGTGTTGTTGATGTTGCCTTGGCCGAAGTAGGCCGTCACCGCCTGGGTGCGGGCGTTGTCGGAGTTCTCCATCATCAATCGAAGCACGCTCTGCAGCGACTGGCTGGTCGCGCCGGTGTCGATCGGACACGACGAGCCGGGGGCCGAGTAGTTGGTGAACACGTTGATCAGCGTGGTGAGAGCCACCGCGTTGAGGCGCACGCGGCGCATGGCGTGCACGTGGTGCAGCGTCTTCATCGTGCTCGCCGGCTCGAACTGGGCGTCACCGTTCAGGTTCGCCAGGTTGCCGCCGTTCATGCGTTGGAACCAGAGGCCGACTTGGCCGTCGGTCCGGGCGCGCATCGCCGCACCGATGTTGGTGGTCAGGGCGTTGCTGTTGTTGATGGTGACCATCGCGTAACGACGGGCACCGCTCACGGTGTAGGACTCGATGTCGATCGGGCGAACTCCGTAGTTGCCGATGAGGTACGAGATGTCGCTCGACGTCATGTCGTACCACCAGTACCAGGCCACCGGGTTGGGATCCCGGATCATGATGCAGTCCCAGTTGCCGTTGGCGCGCCGTTCGAGATCGTAGAGGCGGGCGTTGTTGGTGTTCAGCGCGGAGCCGATCTGTGCGGGGGTGAGGTTCAGGTACCACCACCAGCCGCGGCTGTCGCTGCCGGTGTTGGCGATCATCACGGCGCTGTAGTACGTGGTGGTGCCGATCTCGTAGGTGTCGAGGTCGACCAGGCGAGCGCTGTTGTTGGTGAGGTTCGTCGTGATGCTGCTGGTCGTGGTGTTGAAGTACCACCACCACGCCTTGGCATTGCTGCCGGTGTTGTCGACCATGACGCAGGCGAAGCGCAGGTTGCCGCTGGTGTCCTCGTAGGGCTCGAGGTCGATCAGGCGCGCCTGGTTGGTGGTCAGGTTGCTCGCGACTTGGGCACTGGTGAGGCCGAAGTACCACCACCAGCCGGTCGCGTAGCTGCCGGTGTTCTCGACGAACACGGCATCGAACAGCAGGGTGCCGAGCAGATTCGGGCCGCGGTATTCGATGTCGACCAGGCGGTATCCGTTGGCCACCTGGTTGTTGATCGTGGTGGCGGAGACGCCGACCAGATTGACGTGGGCGACTGGGGTGGAGAGTTCACGAACATCCTGGGCGGGAGCTGCCGCGAGCAGGGCGAGGAACGCCGTAACGAAGGTCTTGAGCATGAGTTGCGTTGGGGGCTGGACGCGCCCTGGGGCACGGGGCGCGTCGTGCGCCAAAGGGGAAATCAGGGGGGGCGTGGTGCTGTGACCGCGATTTCCCCGGTTCTTCCCGAGCCGTGCTGGCCTGGGCCGCGCTGCCCGCGCCGACTCCGTCGCTCAGTTCGCTCGATCCAACCGCACCAGCAGCTCTTGGTGTTCGGTGTGCGGGAACAGGTCGCACAGACGCGCTGCCGTGACTCGGTAGCCACCGGCGCACAGGATCGCGAGATCGCGCGCCAGGGCTTCGGCATCGCACGCCACGTGCAGGATGCGCTGCGGCGCGGCGGCCAGCAGCTTCGCCGCGCCGTCGGTGCCCAGGCCCGAGCGGGGCGGGTCGACCACCACTAGGTTCGCTCCCACTGGGAGGTCGGCGGCGGCGAACGCGGCCTGCTGCACCTGCACCTGGGGCAGATTGTTGGCCTTGGCGTTGTGGGCGGCGTCGCGGCACGCCGCGGCGTTGTCTTCGACCACCTTCACTTCGGCAGCGCCGGCCTTCGCCAAGCGCAGACCGAACGCACCGACACCGCCGTAGCCGTCCACGATGCGATGTCCGCGCACGTCACCGCACATCGCCAAGGCCGGCGCATAGAGCAGGCGGTTCGCGTCCTTGTGGATCTGGTAGAAGCTGCCGGCGCTGATGCGCAGCTCGAGGCCATCGGTGCGGTCGACGACGTGGTCGCGGCCGCGCAGCGGCACATGGCGTTCGGCGAGCAGGAACGCGTCGTTGCGCTCGCTGATGCTGTGCACCACCCCGACCAAGCGCCGTGCGGGCCCTTCGGCCAGGGACTCGGCGGCGCGGGTGAAAGCGGCGGCCAGTTCTGGACCGGCAGGAAACGCTCCCGGCTGCGTCACCACGCCGGCCACCACTTCGCCGCTGCCTGGAGCCAAACGGGCCCACAGTGCCTTCAGTACGCCGCGTTTGCTGTCCGGGCGGAACGGCGGCAGGCGGAGTTCGCGCAGCGCGCTCTCGGCAGCGCGGCCGAAGGCGGTGAGCCAGCGGTCCTGGGTGCGGCATTCTTCGATGCGCACCAACTGGTGGCTGCGGAACGCATAGATGCCGACGATCGGCAGGCCGTCCCGGTCGGCGCGGATCGGATAGAGCAGGCGGGTGCGGAAGTGCTGCGGGGAGCGGTCGGGTGCCACGCTGGCGAGGCGCTGGCCGTTCAGGTATGGGGCCAGGAGTTTCTCACTGGCGGCGACCTTGGCGTGCAACTGCCAAGCGATCGGTTGGTCGAGCAGCGAACAACCGCCGCATTCGCCGAAGTGCCGGCAGTGCGGCGTGCGGTCGGCGTCGGGGGGCGTGGCGGGGCGGCGGGACACGAGGGCCGGACATCATGCCGGGCGTGGGGCTGCAGTGCCATGCAGCGCTTCGGCGAGGTGGACCGTTTGGTCGGCTCAGCGAGATGCCGTAGGGTGGAACACCGCCGACAGGTTCGCTGCGTCCAGAACCCGGTCGAGCCACTGGTCGAGTTCGGGCTGGCTGGCTGCGGCGAGTTGTGCCTCGGCGCTGGGTGGCAGCGGACCGAAGCGGCGGATCAGAAGGCGGCGCAAGGCGTCGACGCGGCCCTCGACGCGGCCCTCGACGCGGCCCCTCTCGAGGCCACGAGCCAGCCCTTCGGCGCGCAGTTTCTCTGCGGTGGACATGAACGAACCTCGTTGTTCTTGCAGGTGCTTGTCGATGGCCATCTGCAGGTCCTCGATGGCAGTCGCGTTGGCCTGCAGAACATATCCGAAGAAGGCCTCCAGGTGGTCGCTGCCGAGCGCACGGTCTTCTTCTGCAACCTCGCGCAGCAGGTCGGCCCAACGGCCGATGGCATCGATCGTGGTCGGGCCGTCCCACGCAGCCAGAAAGCGCAGCGCCACCTGCGCGAGTCGGGCCGCCGGCGGCATGGCACGCGCCAGCAGTTCGGCTTCGCCATGGTGGTTCAGGTGGTCGACCAGCACGGCGATGCGCGGCTGGAACGGCAACCAGGGCGCCGCCGCCTCATCGCCAGCGGCCATGGCGCTTCGGGGCAGCAGTTCGGGCGGGCCTTCGCCATGGCTCATGACGACACCGAGAGCGAACGTCGGTTGGTCCGGCCAATCGCGCCGGGCGACATGCTGCAGATGGACTGCGTAGCGCAGCATGGTGTCGTGCAGGTCGAGGGCTCGGTGGCTGCGGTGCTCGACGAACACCAACAGCCGGGCGGTGCCATCGGCGAGATCGATGGCGAACACCAGGTCGACGGTGCCGGAGCGCAGACGCAGGCCGGTGTGCCGTTCGCCGACCCGGCGCAGCGTGGTCCAGTTCAGCCGCGCCTGCAGTTCTGGCGGCAGCACGCAGCGCAGCCACGCCGCGAACAGGCGCGGCTCGCCGAAGGTGGCGAGCAGGTAGGAGTCGTGGTGGATCGCCATGGTGGCTCTGCCGGGCCTGGACCGTTGTTGGCTCGACGACGCGTCGAACCCCACAGGCTGTGGAGTCTGGAGATGCGAAACCGGCAGGAAATCCGTCCCGCTGCGCGGGGCGCGGCCAGGGGGCCCGAGCGCATCCCTGCGCCGTGCCGCGAGCCTCGGGACGCAGGTTCGGTGCCCGGGCCCGACGGCCGGCGTTCGCTTCCGGTCGCCTCGACCACTGGCTAGGATCCTCGCCCCCGGAACCGCACCATGCACGAGACCCTCGCCCGCCTGAGCCGTTCGATCGCCCATCGGGAAGGCCCGGCCAACCAGCGGGTCTGGCAGAAGCGCCACGTGGAGCTCGTGCTCGGCAGCGACCGCGAGATCGGCCGCAAGCCAAGCCTGAAGGGCCAGGGCGGCAGCACCCAGGAGCGCCGCGTCGGCATCACCCCCGACCAGGTCGCGGACCTGCGCGCGATGTTCAAGGGCCTCGACCTGCGCCTGTCCGTGCTGGTGCTCGAACGGGCCGGCGCTCGGGCCGGTTACGCCGACGCCGACTATGTGCATGCCGGTGCGGAGATCCTCGGTCGCGACGAGTTGGTGTGGCACGACGGCCCGCCCGACGTGGTGCACGCGCTCAAAGAGCCCTCCGCGTACGAAGCGGACTTGCCGGGGCCGTTCTTGCGCATCGGTGCGTTGCACAGTGGTGACTTCCACGAGCACAGTGGCTTCTCGCGCTTGCTCGAGAAGGGCAACGTCACGGTGTTCGACGGTTCGAACATCGGCGCTCCGGCGGCGTTTCGCATTCCGATCCGCGGCCGCATGTCGGTGTTCGCCGGGGAGATCGCAGCGGAGTGGGTGGCCGAACATCTCGGCCAGCGGGCACTGCACGGCCACGTGGTGGTCGCCGGTGGCGGGTATGCGGGCCGCGCCTGCGTACGCAAGCTGTTGGCGAGTGGCAGTGTCACCAAGGTCACGATCCTGGAGAACCAGCGGGATCCGGCGCGGGTCGATGCGGTGCGCAGCGAGTTCGCCGGGGACGTGCGGGTGGGTGTGGCCGGCATCGCCGGTGTCGACGACGCGGCGCTGGGGGGCATCCTGCAGGGGGCCGTGGGCCTCGTGTTCGCCGTGGCGGCGCCGAAGGGCCGCGCGCCGCACGTGCTGACCCTGCCCACGCTGAACCAGCTCGATCCGGCGGCACTGGTGGTCGACATCTCGATCGACGAACGCGGCGCCATTCTCGACGCCAACGCCGATCCCGATTGGCCCAGCGAACGGTTGATTCCGCACTTCGAAGCGGCGCTGCGGCCGCGGCGCTACCGCGCGATCACCAACATGCCGCGCGCCTATCCGTTCGAGGCTTCGGCGGCCCACGGGGAAGCGATCCTGCCGTACCTCGCCACGCTGCTCTACCTCGCCGCGCGCGAAGGCGGTGCCGAGGGCGTGACGCGGCACCTGCGCACGGTGGCCGTCGATCGCGGTGGCCCCGATCCGCTGCGGGTGGCCGAACCCGAACTGCTGCCGGCCCTGATCCAGGATCTGCGCAACGGCATGGCCGTGCACCCGACGCCCAAGGGCCTGGCGCTCGCCGACAGCATCCCCAGCGCCGACCGCGCGCAGATCGTGGCGTTCCTCGGCCGTCGTGGCCAATGGGTCGCCAACGAGTGACGCACCGCACCACCATGACCACCGACCTGCTCACCGATCTCGAACGACGCGGGCTCGTGCACCAGCTGTCGCAGCCCTCGCACGAGGGTTGGCCGGCGCTCGCCGACCGGCTGCGCCGCGGACCGATCACCGCCTACATCGGCTTCGATCCGACGGCGCCGAGCCTGCACGTGGGCAGCCTGCTGCCGATGATGCACCTGGTGCGGCTGCAGCGCGCCGGCCACCGGCCGATCGCGATCGTCGGTGGCGGCACCGGTTTGATCGGCGATCCGAGCTTCAAGGCCAGCGAGCGCGCGATGCTCACCGTGGACCAGTTGGCGGCGAACGTCGCGGGCATCCGCAGCCAGCTCGAACGCTGCCTCGAGTTCCGCGGCGAACACGGTGCGCTGTTGGTGAACAACGCCGACTGGCTCGGTCAGCTGCGTCTGCTCGACTTCCTGCGCGACATCGGCAAGTTGTTCTCGGTCAATCAGATGATCGCCCGCGACTCGGTGCAGCAGCGGCTGTCCGGGCGCGAGCACGGCATCAGCTTCACCGAGTTCAGCTACTCGCTGTTGCAGGGTTACGACTTCCTGGTGCTGCACGACAAGTTCGGCTGCGAACTGCAACTCGGCGGCAGCGACCAGTGGGGCAACATCACCGACGGCATCGACCTGATCCGGCGCCTGCGCAGCAAGCCTGCCTATGGCCTCACGTCGCCCCTGGTGACCAAGGCCGACGGTACCAAGTTCGGCAAGTCGGAGAAGGGCAACGTCTGGCTGGACGCGAAACTGACCCGGCCGTTCGCGTTCCATCAGTTCTGGCTCAACCAGGCCGACGGCGACGCGGTGCGTTATCTGAAGTACTTCACGTTCGTGCCGGTCGAGGAGATCGATGCGATCGAGCAGCAGAGCCTGGCGGAGCCGCAGCGGCGCCACGCCCAGCGGCGCCTCGCCGACGAAGTGACGGCGTTCGTGCACGGCCCGGCTGCCGTGGCCGCGGCCCAACGCGCCGCGGCGGTGCTGTTCGAAGGCGGTGACCTGCGGGCGCTGTCGGGAGAGGAGCTCAAGGATGCGTTCGCCGAGGCCCCGCGCAGCCGGCTCGCCGCCCAGGTGCTCGGCACGCCCGACGCGGCCCTGGTCGCGGTGCTGGTGGCGAGCGGGCTGGAGCCGTCGAAGGGCCGCGCGCGCACGGCGATCGAGAGCGGTGCGGTCAGTGTGAATGGGGTGGTCGAGAAGGACCCGGCGCGGCTGCTGGGCGTCGGGGATCGGCTGGACGGTGGGTTCGTGGTGTTGCGGCGGGGCAAGAAGAACTACCACGTGCTCGAAGTCGGCTGAGGGGTGGGTGCTCTGAATCTGCGCGAGATTTCATCTCCCGAGTCGAGGGCGAAGCGTTCGATCGGGACGGCGCCTTCTTTCAGCAGGACTCTCGGATCGATCACGGGGTCTCGGTGCCTTCGTTCTGGAGATTTCACGATCGTGACCAAGGACGCCGATTTCTTCGACCTGTCGGTTGCGTGGGGGCTCCCCCGAGAGTTGTTTGGCAGCGCCTCGGCAACTGCTCCACCAAGGCGGGCGAGAAGCTGCTCCGTCGAGACAGCGAGGCCCTGCTGGCGTTTGGTAGCGATCCGCTCGCCAGGGTGCTGGCAGTCAGTGATCGTGGCCTGAGTGATGGTTGAACCCATGCCCGCTCCCACCCCACTCCCCACCCGACCCACCTCCATCGCCCTGCTCGCCGAGATCGCCGGCTGGTACGGCACCCTGGCGATCCTCGGCGCCTACGCGCTGTCGAGCTTCGGGATTCTGCCGACCACCGCGACCGCCTACCAACTGCTCAACCTCACCGGTGGCCTCGGCGTGGCGTGGGTCTGTTGGCGCAAACGCACCTGGCAGGCGTTCTGGCTCGAGGCGGTGTGGGCCACCATCGCGGTGGTGGCGCTGGTACGCGGCGCGCTGGGGTGACGTCGGCTCGTTGGTCAGCCGCCGAGCGAGTAGGCTTCGACGAACTCGAGCTGAGCGCGCACCGTGGGGACCGCGTGCACCACGAACAGCGGAACTTTGCGGGCCCAAGCAAGGCGGACCGCTTCGTGGAGCAGAGCGTGGAGGAAACTCTGGGTGCAGACGCGCAGATTGCGGAAATCCAGGGTGACGGATTCGCGACGAATCAGCCTTGGGATCAGCTGCTGCTCCACGAACTGGTGGGCGGCCACGGTGTCCTCCGCTGCGACGTCCACCAGGATCTGAACGGTGGCGGTCGCCGGCGCTTCGAAGCGCAGCCAGTGGTGGGTGATGCGCTTGGGGGTCCTGAGCCCAGCCAATTCATGGATGCCACGGATGATGGTGTCATAGCTGCCCACCCTGCTCAGAGCGGTCTCGAACACCACCAAGGTGCCAGGATAGTCGGGCGCGTCGCCGTTGGTGAGGCGCGGTTGGCTCTCCGAGCTGCCGGTGCGGTCCAGGAAGTACGTGGCGCCACGTGTCGCCAGCAGCAGTCTGCCGCGGGTCTGCTTGGCCATCTCGGCGATGAAGAACAGGCCGAGGCCGGCATTCGCCACGGTGCCGCTCTGGCCTTCGGCAAAGGTGCCCGAAACGTGCGGCTCCATGGCCCGCACCAGAGCCTCCGCAGGGTTCGTCAAGTTCGGTTGCGTGTGCCGGAGGGCTTCGTGCACGCCGATGCCGTTGTCGACCACCACCACCTGCAGCGCAGGAGCGCCGGCATAGGGTCCGGCGTCGTTGACCTGCGCGGCAACGATGCCGCCGGCCGGATCCCGACTGTGCTGCACGACGTTGCGCAGCAGCTCGACCAGCACGAACCAATACAGATCGGCAGCGTCTCGATGCGTTTGTCTGGGCAGCGTCAGATCCACGATTTGCTTGGCAACCGCTTCCGTTTCGCCAAGTCGACGGACCCGGGTCAGGGTCACCGTGCGGGCCTGCTCAGTGGGTTCGCGTTGGCATTCGCCCTCGAGGACCTCGTCGATGCCGACTGCGTGGGCGAAGCGAGCTGCGCCCGAAGTCGATGCCGGCGGCAACAGCAAGCGATCGCGGCCATCGTGTCGGCCCAGAGCTGCAGAGGCGGCGATGGCATAGATCTGTGCCACGTCCACGTCGTCGAAGGATGCCCAGCCTGCAGCTCGGCGGTCGGCGAGCCACTGCAGGAACACCTGCGGCTCTTCGAGCAGGAAGCGTGGGCTTGGCATCATGGCGACAATTATCCGATGGAGGCCGAGGGTAGAACGACCATCTCCAGCACGGGGTCGGGTGTTGGTGAGCAGAGAGCGCGCCAACCGCACCGCCGCGTCGGGTCCGATCAGCCACCACTGCGCTTCGGCCGCGTCACCAGACCCGCGAACGCGTTCCGCTCGGCCCACACCAGGTAGAACGCCAGTAGCACCTCGTCAGCGCGAGACCTCGGCCATTGGCAGCACCCGCGCCATGCTCTACGAAGCCATCGTGCAGCATCGTCCCATCCCCGGCACCGACCTCGCGCTCCCCCAACTCTCACTCGGCGGCTGGCTGACCTTCGGCGGTTCGGTCGCCGAGGTCGAAGCGCTGCGCATCCTGCACGCTGCCGTCGACGCCGGCATCGACCACCTGGACCTCGCCGACGTCTATTCCCGCGGCGCGGCGGAGCAGGTGGTGGGCCGGTTCCTGCGCGAAGTGCCGCACCGCAAGCTGGTGGTCGCCAGCAAGGTGTTCTGGCCGATGAGCGACGACCCCGCGGACCGCGGCCTGTCGCGGCGCCACATCCACGAGTCGATCGACCGTTCGCTGCGGCGGCTCGGCCGCGACCAGCTCGAACTGTACTACTGCCATCGCGAAGACCCGAGCGTGCCGCTCGCGGAGACGGTGCAGGCGATGGGCGATCTGGTGCGCGCCGGCAAGGTGCGCGCCTGGGGCACCAGCTGTTGGCGGCCGGCGACCCTGCGCGCGGCACACCAGCTCGCGGCCCAGCTCGGCGTGGCCCCGCCGCGGGTCGAACAACCGCGCTACAACCTGTTCGAACGCAGCATCGAACGCGACGTGGTGCCGGCCTGCCGCGAACTGGGCATGGCGCTGGTGGTCTGGAGTCCGTTGGCGGGTGGGGTGCTGACGGGCAAGTATCTGGACGGGCGGCCGGCGGGCAGCCGCGGCGCCACTTCGAAGTGGGTCGACGAGTATCTGACGCCCGAGCGGTTGGCGGCGATGCGGTCGTTCGCTGCAATGTGCGCGGCACGTGGGGTGAGTCCAGGTGCGGTGGCGCTGGCGTGGGCGATGCAGCAGCCCGGCATCACCTCGGCGATCGTCGGCGCCAGCACGGCAGCGCAGTTGCAGGACAGTTTGGCGGCGATTGCGGTGGCGCTCGATCCGGAGTTCGCGGCGCAGATCGAACGGTTGTTTCCAGGGCCGCGGCGGTCGTGGCTCGGGCGGCTGCTCGGGCGGGGATAGGCCGTGAGGGTCGACAGGGTCGACCCCGGGGACTTGCCATAGGGAGCCAGTTCCATGAGACTGGTCGCAGTAGCGGTGAACATCATGCTCGCAAAGCTCGCGACCTTCATGCTCGGAGCCGTGGCCTTGGTTGCGCAAGGACAGTCCTTCTTCGTCGACCTGAACAACGGGCCGGGGACGAACTACACAGACTTGCAGACGGCGATCCAGGCGGTACCTGACGGCAGCTCTCTTTGGGTTCGCCAGGGGAACTACCCCGCAGTCACCATCGCCGGCAAGGGCCTCACGATTCTGGGGGTGACCTCTGTTTCGCTCGGAGGCTTGCGGATCTCGAATCTAGCTGCATCCCAGACTGTGGCAGTCTCGGGAATTCGCTTCCGTACCGATGCAACCCTCGACATCGCGAATGCCGCTGGCTCGGTCGTGATCGACGGAGAAGACTCGCTTCTGAATGGCCAGGGGCTTGGGATCCTGCCGTTGCGGATCCAGGCATCGCCACAGGTTCACTTGCGCAGGTTCCGCATCGAGCATGGCCTGGGGGATTGCGCAGCCTCCATTTCAGGCGGCAGCTCGGTGGTCTTGGAGAGCTCCGACCTGTTTGGCAGCCACTTGGTCACCCCAGAACTCAGCATGGTCGCGGCGCCAGCGGTGCGCGTGTGGGACAGCATGTTGCAGTTGGTCGAGACGCCTGCAGCCGGGGGCAACGGAGGTGTCTCCCAGATGACGTTCGGGGTGGTGGTGAGCCCGGGCGCTCCGGGTGTGGTCGCCAGCAACGCTGTGCTGCGAATCCTCGGCAACGGCCAGTGGGTGCGCGGTGGCCGGGATCCGGCACAGCTCGGCGGCATGCGGCAGCCGGCGATCACTGGAACCGGCTCGGTGGTGGCGGATCAGGCCATTGGCATCGATGCAGGGCCCAGCAGCACCGTTGCGTTCGCGCGCTCGGCGATGCCCAGGGTGGTGGCGACGAATGCACCACTGGGCGCGGCACTGTCCGTCCGGCGCTCGGGCCCGTCGAACGTGCTCGCCGCGCTGGTGGCCAGTTTGCACGGCCGGCCCTGGCAGTTGCCAGGCATTCCATACCCGGTCTGGATCGATGCTGGCACCATGGTGGTGGACTCGTTGGGAGTGGTGCCGAGCAGTGGTTCGCTGCAGATTGCGCGGCAAGTGCCGAACGTCATGGCGCTTCGTGGCTTGGCTGTCACCTGGCAGGTGGTGGATCTCGACGGCGTGGGCCAAGTTTCGATCTCCAATCCGAGCTTGACGCTGGTTGGCTACTGAGGAGTTGCGCCGGTCTGGTGACTTGGGCGGCTGGTCGCGGGAGACGCCAGCGGATGGTTCCCGTGCTCCTGGATCGTCGGTCCGGTAGAACAATCGGCCCATGAACCCCTTGCGTGTGCTCGTCGTCGGCTGCGGCAACATGGGCAGCTCCCACGCCCGCGCCTACCACCGTCTCGCCGCCGACTTCCGCCTGGTCGGCCTCGTCGCCCGCGGGCCGCAAGGCCGCGAACGCCTCGCCGCCGAGCTCGGTGGGGTGCCGACCTTCGCCGATTTCGAACAGGCCTACGCGGCCACCAAGCCCGACGTGGTGTCGATCAACACCTACCCGGACACCCACGCCGCGATCGCGCGCACGGCGTTGCGCGGTGGTTCGCACGTGTTCGTCGAGAAACCACTCGCCGAGACGGTCGCGGAGGCGCAGCAGATCGTCGACCTGGCGCGGGAATGCCGGCGCAAGGTGGTGGTGGGCTACATCCTGCGCGTGCACCCCGCGTGGCAGAAGTTCATCGACGTGGCGCGCACGCTCGGCAAGCCGCTGGTGATGCGCATGAACTTGAACCAGCAGAGCCGCGGCAAGGACTGGCGCACGCACAAGGCGTTGATGGACTCGATGTCGCCGATCGTCGACTGCGGCGTGCACTACGTCGACGTGATGTGCCAGATGACACGCAGCCGGCCGGTGCGGGTGTCGGCGATCGCCGCGCGTCTGTCCGAAGAACTGAAGCCTGGCATGTACAACTACGGCCAGCTGCAGGTGGCGTTCGCCGACGGCTCGGTCGGCTGGTACGAGGCAGGTTGGGGGCCGATGATGAGCGAAGTGGCCTACTTCGTGAAGGACGTCGTGGGGCCCAAGGGCTGTGTGTCGATCGTCGAGCGCGGCGGCGAACGGCAGAGCGGCAGCGCCGACGTCGACGCACACACCAAGACCAACACGTTGCGCGTGCACTGGCAGGAACGCGACGGCCAGGATCAGTTCGTGCGCGCCGACGACTGGCTCGACATGCGCGACGAGCCGGACCACGACGGTCTGTGTCTGCGCGAGCAGCAGTATCTGCTGCGAGCGATTCGCGAGGATCTGGACCTCGGGGAGCATCTGGCGGACGCGGTGAACAGCCTGCGCATCGTGCTGGCGGCCGATCAGGCGGCGCGTGAGGGACGGACGATTTCGCTCGAGTGACGGGGTTGGGGCCGCGCGAGTGTGGTGATTCCAGCGCCGAGCCGCGCCGCGGCTGGCCCGTCGCGAGCGGTGGCACCACGTCAGCGCGCCGGCGCGGTGGCAATGTCTTCCAGGACTTCGCGGATCTTGCCAGGGTCGGAGCAGAGTCCTTTAGCCACGAACCATGACATGACCCACGCGGCGTACTCACCAATCACTACCTTCAGGCTCTCGAAGAAGGCCTTCGATCGTGGCAGTGGCGGGAAGTCGCTGGCGAGGTAGCACTCGCCGTCGTGCCACATCTGGTTCACGGCAGGAGGTTGTCCTCTGGAACCAAGGCCCTTCTCTGCTTCCCGCATGGCGTCGGCGTGAGACATGCGCCGCTCTGCCACCAGGATTGCTGCGCGGCGAGAAATCTCTGCATCGACGTTTTCGTCACGGCGCCAAGGCTTCACCTGTCCGGAGTCGGCAATCTCGATCATTTCTCGGATCTTGATTTCGCGATAGGTGCTCCACAGTGGAGCGACGACGGCGTCGTACCTTTCGACGATGTCGAGGAACTCCGTCATTTCCTCTGGGCACAAAGGCACATCCCGATCATTGAGAATAGCATGCCTCATGAGTGCCTTGCCCTGGAGTTTGCCGAACAGAAACTTGGAAGCCAAGCGCCATGACGTGCGCTCGATTCCACTGGGCCACTCGCAGCGGGAGTTGTTCGCCAAGGGCTTCGTGGGATTGGCGGCCCACCGCTCGAGTTGGTCGATTCCCTGCAGGGCGGATTCCACTGCGGTCAATCCGCCTCGCTCGATGGCATCCACTGCTGCAACAGCGCTTTCTGGAGGCGCAGTCACAAGGCTCTGTCGGTCAGGATGCAGCAGAGCAGAGCTGGGCCTGTGGTCCCAGCGCAGAAGCAACACCACCAGCGCGGTAGCCGTGCCAGCGCCGATGCTTGCCAGTGTAGACCTTCTGATTACCATGCGAATCATGAATCCGAACACCGCGTGCAGAAGACCCTCAGCGTCACGTTGCCGAGCGAGTTGCCATTCGGCCTAGCATAGACCTCCAGCTTCTTGCTCGCCGAGAAGCCGCAGCCAGTGACAACCACTTCCCAATCGTAGGTAGTGAGGTTGTTGACCATGTACTGAGGATTCGGCCACAACGCAAACTGCGTGAATGGCTTGGCAGTGACGTGCATCGTTGCAGTGCCGTGGCAAGCTCCCACTGTGGGGCATGGATTGGAAAGGCCGTCGCACCGCCCGCTCTGTGATTCATCGCTGAAATCTATCGAGACTTCAGGGCTGGAATGGGGGTTGGTGTTCGTCGGTACCGTGGTTGAGTAGCTCCCGTTGAAGGCGCATTCGCAATCCACCGGCGGCACGTAATCGTCCTCGGAAGGGAGTGGAACGAGTACGGCAGCCAGAATGGGAATAAGCAACAGAGGCATGTTCATGCGGGTTGA
>JAEUHP010000195.1 GCA_016795295.1 Planctomycetota bacterium
GATACCCCACGCACACCACAGCCGCGAACAAAGCCAACACCGAGTCGGTCCGAGACCGAAGGGGTTTCTCGTCAACCTTCGGCGTGCCAGCACCCGTTGGCAGTGACGCAGACGAAACGGATTCCAACCGAGCCTCAGCAGCAGACCCCGGCCCGGTCGCACCAAAGGTGAACGAGGAAGGTTCTTGGTGTGTGATCGGCCTGTTGGGGCCGACCACCGGACTCGGCCGCATGACCGCAGGCCTGGGGGCGGCATCTGGCGGTGGCGGCGGCGGCTGCTGGGCCTCGCGGGAGGATTCACTAGCCCTGGCCGGCAAGACCACCGGCGGATACGGGGCCGCTTGCACCAACATCGGCGTGACTGTCAGTGCATCACCGAACTCGTCCTGCAGCCTTTGGCCCATCCTTGCACGCAGTGCCAGCATGAAGGCCTCGTTTGGCGCCACCGCCTGCCCGCTGTGCCATGCAGACCGCCACAATTCGTCGACGCACGCCGTGAAAAGCCCATTGCCGCTCCGCAGCTCGGGCACACGCTCACCATCCGAGCAGGCATACAGCTCGGTGATGTGAGCGCGTCGCGAAGTCGAAAGCTGCCTCTTGGCCACGGCGTCACGCGTCGGCAAGCGCTGGGGCTCCACTGGCGCATGGACCCCGCGGGTGGCCACGAGAGGCGCACGGCACGCATCGACGAGGAACAGCACCTCCAGGCCCTCGACTGCGGCGACCATGTCTCGCAGTACGCTCATGCGTAGCGTGCCGACCCCTTGGCGTGCATGGCGTAGGTTGGCGGAGTGCAGGTACAGGATCTGATCGCCAGTGTCCTCCACGACACCGTGCATCGCGAGCAACACCACCAAGATGTCTCCGGCCTGCAGTCCGTCCAGGAGATCCTTCAGTTGCCTGAGCACTTCGTCCTGGGTCGCGTCCTCATCGGTCAGCACCCAGTTCGCGAAAGCACCATGGGTCTTCAAGAAGACCCCGAGTGTGTGCACATCGGCAACGCAGAACTTGAGGCGCGTGATCCCCTCGTCTGAGTAGCGATTGACCCCAACGCCGAAGAAGCAGCGGCGCGGAACACGATCGGCAGCCATGGCATGGGGCGTCATCGCGGGTAGGTATACAGGAGGTACTCGGGAGCCAGGGGGCGTGGCAACACCTTGGGAAGGACCGAGGCACGCAGCTTTCCGGCATTTTCCGTGGGTCGGCTGCAACCAGCACCGCACTGCGTCGGGAACCACGACCCAACGCACCCGTGAGCAGCGCATTGGAAGGAATGCGCAACCATATTCCTCTGAGCACCTTACGGATCGCCATCGGCGCGCTGCCGCCGCAGTTTCCCAAAACCCTCCGGACTCTTGACAGCGCCAGCCCTTCTTGGGGGGCAGGACCACTTCCTCGATGTCGCTCGCCACCATGCTCCAGAGACTCCTCCGCCTGTTCCGCCTTCCCCTCGCCGGAGTGCCACGGCTGCTGCGGACCGAAGCCCGGCTGCTGCGCCTCAGCCAAGAACACCACCGCAACGGCCGTGACCTGCGCCGCGAGGTCGAAGCGATCGACCAGCAGATCGCCCAGAAGCAGACCGAGATCGCCGCCGAGGGGCGGCAACCGGTGCTCGCGGTCCTGCAGGCCGAACTGCACTCCCTGAAGAAGGCGCTCGAACGCCGCGCCACGCGCATCGCCGTGCTCGCCGACCAGCGTGACCACGTCGGCAACCTGCTCGAGAAGCTCCAGGTCACGCGCCTCGCCGCCGGCACCGGGGCCGTCAGCGTCGAGGAAATCGACAGCATCACCACCCAGGTGGAGAACGCCGCCGCCGCCCTCGAGGACCGCCGCTACGCCATGCGCGACCTCGATGCCACGCCCTTCACCACCGACTACGCAGCACCGGCGCTCCAACCGACAACGCAGCCCGCCCAGGAGACCGCGCGCCGGACCACCGTCGAAACCCGCCCTTCTCACGATCCGGTGAACCAGATTCTCGCCACCGATACCGCCGAACGGACCAACCAATGAACCTCTTCTCCCACCTGTTCAAGAACCGCGATGCCGAAGACCGGGAGCTGCTGCGCAAAGCACGCCGCCGCGTGCGCCGCTCGATCCAGGAAGTGCAGGACCGCATCCAGGAGGCCGAGCACGCCTCGTCCGACTGCCGCACCCGCATCAAGGATGCCCTGCGCACCGGCCAGGAAGCCAAGGCTCGGCAGCACGCCAAAATGGCCAGCTACAAGCAGGGTCGCCTGTTTCGCCTCGGCAACATGACCCTGATGCTCGAGGTCATCGCCGACAACCTCGAGGACAAGTCGGCATTCAAGGACACGCTGGGCCTGATCCAGGGGACCACCAACCTGGCACCACTGAATCTCGGCAACCTGGAGGACGCATTCGACAAGTTCACACTGCAGCTCGAGAACGACACCGACTTGCACAAGGCGGTGTCGCAGTCGCTCGGCCTGTCGCTGAAGGTCGACGACAAGGACGCCGATTCTGCTGACCAGATTCTCGGCGAGATCCAGGCCGAACTCCACGGCGGGGAAGCGCCGCGACGCGACCGCGCCAGCGACGACGGTGAACTGAGCGGCCGCATCGCCCAGGGTCGCGCCGCCGTCGACCGGCTGAAGAACGCTCTGGCCGACAAGAAGCGAGGGGAATGACCATGACCGTCACCCGCAAAGTCGCCGAGCTCTCCGCGCTCGAAAGACTCGCCTGGCAGGCGATCCGCGACGGCAACTACCAGGACGCGGCGCTGCAGACGGTGGCCGCTGCCGCTCTCTGCTACGACCTGGCCGAAGCTGAGCGCGATTCCCAGTACGCACTGGACGGCACCGACCTGGTGGCCATCGCCGAAGAACTCACGAGCATGGCGGAACCGCCCAAGAGCCAGACCCCAGGCACTCCGATCAGTGCCGACGAACCGGCACCGTTGCCGATCGCCGAACTGCCCAAGCTGCGGCTCGACGACGTCGCCGGCATGGACGACGTCAAGGCCGCCTTCCACGAGAAGGTCCTGCGGCCGCTGCGTCACCCGGAAATCTATGAACGCTTCCAGAGCGAACTCGGCGGCGGAGTGCTGCTCTATGGCCCGCCCGGCACCGGCAAGACATTCATCGCCAAGGCCCTCGCTGGCGAACTCGGTGTGCCGTTCTATTGCCCCGAACTCTCGGGCATCAAGAGCAAGTACGTCGGCGAAACCGCCAAGAACATGACCCGGCTGTTCGAGGAAGCACGCAAACACCCGCTGTCCGTGATCTTCATGGACGAAGTCGATTCGCTGCTCGCCAACCGTGGCCACCGGCATGCCGATGCCGTCGCGCAGTTCTTGACGCTGGCGGACGGCATGCAGAATGGGGACGGCAAGCTGTTGCTGGTCGGCGCCACCAACCGACCGTGGTCGATCGACAGCGCCGTGCTGCGACCCGGCCGGCTCGGCACACACGTCTACGTCGGCCTGCCGGATCCTAAGGCGCGCGTCGCAATGCTGGAAGGCATGCTGCGCGAGGTGCCCTGCGATCCGGCCCTGCCCCGCACCCTACTAGCGGAACAGTGTGCGGGCCGCACCGGCGCCGAGATCAAGGAGATTGTCACCCGGGCCAAGGCCCGGGCGATCGAACGGCAGATCGCCACCCACATGGAGCAGCAAGTCGGCGAAGCCGACTTCGCGCACGCACTGGCACAGGTGCCACCTGGCACCAGCGCCGAAGAACTGCAGAAATTCGAGGAGTGGCGGACCCGCCGCCACAACCCCGACCAGGACCAAGGTGAGGACTAGGAGCTGCCCCGATGTTGCGTGTTCTTCGCTCGTCGTTGTCCGGCTGCGGCTGGCTGTCGCGCATGCCGTTCACGCTCGTGTCCGTGCTCACGGCCCCCCTGGCAGTGGGCCTCCTGATCGCGCTGGCCTGGCTCGAACTGCGCCCGCAGCGGGCGCCTCTGGGGCCAACCTGCCGTGCCGTGGTCGACAAAGTCGTACCCGCGGTGCTCGAGGACCTGCAGCAAGCACGTGCCGGTCTGCGGACCCTGATGGTGCAGCCGCTGCAGTTCGACCCGACCGGGGAAGTCACCCAGACAGTGCGCAACGCCATCGAACGGACCAACATGGTGCTAATGACCAATCGCACCTTCGGCGAACGGCTCCGGGCGCTGACCAACGCAGACCAGGTGGGTGTACCGTCGTTCGCCGCAGCCATCGAAGCAGCCCGCGCCGAGGGTGCCATGGCGACGCTGTTCGGTTCGGTGGACCGGCTCGAACTGACCGACCGCGGCGCGACGATCGAACTTTCGCTGCAACTGGCGCGCGTCGACGATGGCAAGCTGCTGCTTGCCAAGCGCTACGTCGAGGACCTCCAGCCAGAACTGCTGCCCGTCTTGGCACCTGCCGCCGGCACCGCCGATTGGCCGCCAGTCGTGCGCCGCCTGCTGTTGCTCGCACTCGCAGTGCTGCTGCTGCCGATCCTAGCGATCGGCTTCCTGGCGCGGATGGTGGCCAAGCGGTCCAATACTGCCAACGCCTTCGGCCTGGTCGTGCTCGGTGGTGCCGCCAGCCTGTGCGCCCACCTGCTCGTGGCTCCCGAATTCGACCCAGCCTCGGCCTGGGCAGTGACCGGGAGTACATTCGTCATCGCTGCCTTGCACACCGCGTTGGTCGCCAATCTCATTGCAAGCCGACGTCAACACGCCCTCGACCACAGCCTCGCCACCGATGGACTCTAACCACAACCCGATTGCGTTCATCGTCCCGCGCCCTGGGCGGTCGTGGTTCAGCAAAGCGGTTCCACCCCCGCCAGGCCACGAACTGTTCGTCGCCGATCCCACGACCGGAACC
>JAEUHP010000206.1 GCA_016795295.1 Planctomycetota bacterium
ACGCGCGGGTCACTTCTTCTTCTTGTTCTTGCTGTGCGTCGGGCAGGCCGCCCCGCTGGTCTTGCAGTAGGGACAAGTCGCCAGATAACCGAGCTTGCCCTGGCTCTCGATCTCCTTGAACGCCACCGCGGCCGCCTTGCCGGCTCGGGTGTTGGCGTAGGCATTGGCCACGGCCTTGAAAGCTTCGTGGGCCCCGTCGAAGTCGAACGCAGCGGCCTTCTGGCGAGCTTCGGCCAGCTTGCGCCCGGCGTCGATCTCGCGCTTGTGCTTCGGCTCGGCCAGCAGCTTGTCGAGGCGGTCCTTGGCGGCGTCGGTGCCAGGAACGCCGCGATACCCACCGGCGAGCGGCTCGAGGTTGCGCCACTGCTCGTAGACGTCGCCGGCCTTCTCGGCAGCATCGGCTGCCGCAACCGCGGTGGTGACGAAGTTCTCGTACGCGGTGAGCCAGCCGGTGAGCTGCCGTTTGGCGCGCTCGCTGAGGAGGCCTTCTTCGAGCAGCTTCTTGCCCTTCTGCCAGGCACCACCGTGGTCGCTGGCGCGGCGCAAGGTCTGCACGTCCTCGAGACCGGCCACGACCACGGCCGGCTGGGCGCCGACCAACAGCGGGTCGAGCGTCGCGTCTTCGAGCGCGGCTGGATGGCCACGCCAAGCGATCTTGAAGTCCTTGTCGATGACGATCGCCTCGGGAATGCCCGAGACGGTGTAGTCCTTGCTCTGCGCGCTCGCGGTCGGGTACTTGACGTCGTGCTTCTTGACCCAGGGCAGCACCAGGTTGGCGTCGTCACCGGTGAGCCCGATCACCACCAGGCCCGCCTCGGCCTTCGCCGCGAACAGCGCATTCAGCTTCGGCACCATCTGCGCGCATTGGTTCGAGTAGGTGGTCCAGAACTCGAGCACGATCACCGAGCCCTTCAGGTCGCTCAGTTTCTGGTTGGGCACGTCGCCGAACACGAACGTCCGCTCCCAGGCGATGTCGGGAGCTTCGGTGCCGAGCTTCTGGGCCGAGACCGGTGCCGCCATGGCGAGCAAGCCGAACACTTTGGCGAGGGAGCGCATCACGGCTGGCATGTTACCAGCCCTGCGCGGCCAGGACCGCACCCAACCACCCGGCGAACCCGGTAGCCGCCGCCTTCCCAAGCTGCGCTGCCGCGGCGACACTGCGGTGGTGACCCTGTCGCGCGACGAACTGGCCCGCCTGCAGCGCCTGCGCGGCATCTTCCTCGACGACGACCTGGCCCGTGCCGCACGTACCGACTACTGGCGCGACGACGCCGACCTGGCGGCCTACGCGCGCATGCTGGCGCCACGGATCGGCTGGAAGTGGCAGGCGGCGCTCGCCGAGAGCCGGGCGCGCGGCTGGCGCCGCACCGACCAGGCGGTGGTCCTGGACTACGGCTGCGGCACCGGCATCGCGGGGCGCTGCTACACCGCCGCGTTCGGCGCGGGGACCGTGCTGTGCCACGACCGGTCGCCGCGCGCCATGGCGTTCGCGGCAGCGGCCCTGCGGCAGGCGGCCCCGGGCACGGCGGTGCACCCGGCGAGCGACGTGGGTGCGGTCCGGCCCGACGTGCTGCTGGTGAGCCATGTGCTCGGCGAGCTCGACGCCGACGGCGAACGGCAGCTCGCAGCCCTGCTCGAGCGGAGTGCTCAGGTGCTCTGGGTCGAGCCGGGCAACCGGCAGTGTTCGCGGCGCTTGTCGGGTGTGCGCGAACGACTGCGCGGAACATGGCACATCCTGGCGCCGTGCCCGCATCCGGGCGCCTGTCCGGCGCTCGCCAGCGCCGACGACTGGTGCCACTTCTTCGCGCCGCCGCCGCCCGAAGTGTTCACCGATGGCGATTGGGTGCGCGCCGCCCGCGAACTCGGCATCGACCAGCGCGCGCTGCCCTACGCCTTCCTGGCCGCCACCCGCACGGCGCCCAGCAGCGCAGCACCGCCCCACCGCGTGCTCGGCCGGCCCGAGGTCGACGCGCACCAGGCCAGGGTCCGGCTGTGCACGGCCACCGGCGTGCAGCACGCCACGGTGCAGAAACGCAGCGCTCCCGCGCTCTGGCGCCAACTCAAGAAGGACCCGGCGACGGTCCGGAATCTGCCGTGAACGGGCCGTTCGACGCGCCCAGCCCGCCTGGGTCCGAGTTCGACCTCCCGGCGCTCGGCGCCCGCAGCGTGCCGAGCGCGGCCTTCGACGCGCCCGCTTCGGCCTGGAACCGCGCCGTCGACCCGGCGGGAACCGTCGACACGCTCTGTGCGCGCACCGAGTGGCTGTGGTCGTTCCACGAAGTGTTCCTGCCGGCACGGCCCCTTTTGTGCTGGCAACGCGGCGACGATCTGCTGGCCTTCGCCGCGTCGCGCGTGCCAGGCATCGGCCCCGTGTTCGAGCCGATCGAGACCCACTGGCTGTTCGGCGCCTGCTTGCTCGGCACGGGCGCCACCCGGCTGCTCTGGGACGTGCTGGTGGCGCTGCAGCGCGGCCAACCAGCGCACGCGCCCAGGGCCGTGCTCGTGAGTGGCCTGGTCGACGCCGAACCGCTCCTGGAGCAGGGCGCGGCCGTGGGCCTGCCGGTGTTCGGCCAGACCCTGGCCCCGGTGCAGCTGCGCAGCGCATCCCTGGCGGGAGGCATCGGCGGCTGGCTGATGCGGCGCTCCGGGCACTTTCGACGGCGCCTGCGTGCGGGGCTGCGCCGAGTCGACGCCGAAGGCGTCACGGCCGAACGCCATTGCCCCAGCGATGCCACGAGCGCGGCCGAACTCTACGAACGCATGCTCGACGTCGAACGCCGCAGCTGGAAGGGCCTCGGCGCGTGCGGCATGGCCGAGCCCGGCTCCCGCGAATTCTACGGGGTCATGCTGCGCCGCTTGGCCGCCGGCGGGCATGCGCGCGTGCTGTTCGCCCGCCACCGCGGCCACGACGTCGGTTTCGTGTTCGGCGGCTGCGTCGACGGCATCTACCGCGGGCAGCAGTTCAGCTTCGATGCGTCCTGGACGCACCACTCGCTCGGCAACTGGCTCCAGTGGCAGCAACTGCTCTGGCTCACCGAGGCCGGCGCCGAACGGTACGACTTGGGTCCGCTGATGGACTACAAAGTGCACTGGGCCGAACAGGAACTGCGCAGCGCCGCGGTGGTGCTGCGGTTCGGCTGACGGCTCACTTGCGATCGAGGCTGGTCAGCACCACGCCGGCGATGATCACCGCGCCACCGAGCAACTGCACCGGCCCCAGCGCGTCGGCCAAGGCGAGCCAGCCGAAGAACGCCGCGAACAGCGGCTGCGTGGCGAACAGCAGGGCGAGGTGCACCGGCGGCACGCGATGCTGGACCAGGCTCTGCACGCCGATGCCGAGTGCCGTCGCCAGGACGCCGAGGTAGAGGATCGCGGCGCCGAGCCCCCAGGTCACCACGACTTCGCTCTGGCCCGGCGCCGCCAGTTCGCCGCTGACCAGCGCGGCGGCGCTGCCGGCCAGCGCCACGACCACCAATTGCCACAGACAGAACGCCACGGTCGGCGCATCCTTGCCGAACCGCGACAGCAGCAACACGTGCCCGGCATAACTGAGCGACGAACCGATCTGCAGGCCGATGCCGAGCGGCGTGTCGGTCTGGGCCGGGTCGCCACTCGGCCAGCACAGGCAGGCGACTCCGGCCATGCCCAGGAACAGGCCGGCGACCGAACGGGGGCCGAAGCGCGCGCCGAACACGAACCGTCCGCCGATGGCGACCAGGGGCACGATCAGGCCGGCGAGGAAGCCACCCATCGACGCGGAGGTGCCCTGCATGCCGACGGTCTGCAGCAAGTAGCCGAGGGCGAGGCAGGCGCCGGCCGCGAGACCGGGACCGCGCGCCCGGCGCAGTTGGTCACCGAAGCCGGAGCGCACGAACGGCAACAGGCACACCACCGCGAGCCAGAACCGCAGCGCGATCACGGCGAAGGGCGACAGGCTGCCCAGCGTGACCTTCACCACGGCGTAGCTGGCTCCCCAGATCGCGATCATGGCGGTCATCGCGGCATGGGGAGCGAAGCGGCGGGTGCCAGTGGGCATGGGGGGGCGGATAGGATAGACAGCCCCACCTCGGGCGCCAGCGCCGAGGCGCGCGCCGCTGCGGCGCGGCCGACCGGGTGCGCGCCCTCCTGAGCCAACCATGAACAACCGCAGCTCGCTTCGCTCGTTCGTCCTGCTCTGGTGCGTGTTCGGCGCACCGGCCGTGGCCCAAGACTCGACCACCGGCAAAGCCGACGAACGCCAAGAGCTTCTGCGTGGCTCGGTCACGCCCGAACGCGCCTGGTGGGATCTGCAGCACTACGACCTCGCACTCGAGGTGCTGCCCGCGACCAAGAGCGTGCGCGGCAGCAACGCGATCACGTTCCGCGTGCTGCAGCCGGGCGAACGCCTGCAACTCGACCTGCAGCCACCGCTGGCCATCACGGCGGTCGTCCACGGCGAGCAGGCCCTGCCATTCGAGCGCGAAGGCAATGCCTACTGGATCCGCTTTCCGGCACCGCTGCCGGCCGGCACCGAGGCCACGCTCGTGGTGCGGTACGAGGGCCGGCCGCGCGAGAGCAAGCGCCCACCGTGGAGCGGTGGCTTCAGTTGGGCGAAAGACGACCGTGGCCGCGATTTCATCGCCACCACCTGCCAGGGCATCGGGGCGAGCATCTGGTGGCCGAACAAGGACCACGGCTACGACGAGCCGGACCGCGGCGTGGATCTGCGCATCACCGTGCCCGAGGCGTTGACTGCGGTGGGCAACGGCCGGTTGGTCGAGACCAAAGCCGACGCACAGGCCAAGACCCGCACCTTCCATTGGCGGGTGGTGAACCCGATCAACAACTATTCGGTGAACGTCAACATCGGCCACTATGTGGCGATCGACGGCACCCATGCCGGCGAAGGCGGCGAACTGACATTGCAGTACTGGGTGCTCGACCACCAGGTGGAGCGGGCCAAACGGCAGTTCGCCGAGGTGCCGCGCACGCTCGCCGCGTTCGAGCACTGGTTCGGCAAGTACCCGTTCTACGAGGACGGCTACAAGTTGGTGGTGGTGCCCTATCTCGGCATGGAGCACCAGAGTTCGGTGACCTACGGCAACGGCTTCCAGAACGGCTATCTGGGCCGAGACCTGAGCAATACCGGCGTCGGCATGAAGTTCGACTTCATCGTGGTGCACGAATCCGCGCACGAATGGTGGGGCAACAACGTCTCCATGCAGGACGCCGCCGACATGTGGATCCACGAGAGTTTCGCCAATTACGCCGAGAACTTGTTCGTGGAGCACCATTTCACCGCGGCCGAGGCACAGGACTATGTGATCGGTTGCCGGGCCCTGGTGCTGAACGACAGCCCGATCCAAGGCACCTATGGCCGCAATCGCTCAGGTTCGGGCGACATGTACTACAAGGGCGGCAATCTGCTGCACACCATGCGCCACATCGTGCACGACGACGCCAAGTGGCGCGCGGCGCTGCGCGGCCTGCAGCAGGAATTCTGGCATCGCACGGTGCGCACCGAGGAGTTCGAGGCGTATCTGAGCAAGGCCTGCGGCTTCGACTTCGGCAAGGTGTTCGACCAGTATCTGCGCACCACCAAGATCCCGGTGTTGCGCTACCGGGTCCACGGGGATGGCGTCGAAGTCTGGTGGCACGACGTGGTGCCGGGCTTCCGGGTGCCGGTGTTGCTGCGCATCGATGGCGCAGAGCACCGTGTCGAAGTGCAGGAGAAGCCGACCAGGATTGCGCTGCACAGCAAGCCGAAGTTGGTGGAACTCGACCGCAACTACTACATGCGCCTCGAGGCGCAGTAGCCGAGCCGCGGGACGGGGCTCCCGTCCTGGGACTGGGCGCTGGGTTGGCGGTGGCGCGAGGGGGAGTCGGCGGTGGCAAGGGGGGCTCGACCAGGGCGCACGCGGTCGGCATCTGGGCAACTCTTGGGGAGTGGGGTTGCGCACTTGGGCCCGGGAGGCAGAATCTTCCGTTCCCCGGCGTCGCCCCAACGCCCCTGCCCCAACCACCAGAGCACCCATGCAATCCCCACGGGCCTTGTTGTTCTCCTCCACGCTCGCGCTGCTGCCAGTCGCCCACGCGCAGAGCGTCGTTCCCGCCGGCACCACCACCACGATCGCCAACGGCGAACTGCGCTACGCCGCCGGCGACCTGATGGTGCGCCGCTGGAGCGTCGACGGCGTCCCGCACGCGGCGCTGAGCCGCGACCAGGGCCGTTCTTGGCAGGCGCTGGCCAACCCCGACGACCGCCTGCACTTCTTGCTGGCGCAGTTCGATCCGACCACGGCCCAGATCGACTTGCCCGGCGTGCTCGGCGCCCCGTCCGGCAACCGGCTGTTCCTGGTGCAGTTCCAGACCCAGATCCTCGAACCCTACCGCCGGGCGCTCGAAGCGCGCGGCGTCGAAGTGCTGCACTACCTGCCGGAGAACGCGTTCTTCGTGCGCGGCGACCGCGCGCAGGTGCTGGCGCTGCGCCAGTTGCCGTTCGTGCGCTGGGTGGGCGACCTGCAGAACGGCTTCAAGCTCAGCGAGGAGCTGCGCGCGTTCGCCCAGACGGACGGCACGGAAGCGCTGGCAGTCAACCTGATCCTCGCCAAGAAGTCGGATCGCGAGACGCTGGCCACCCAGCTGCAGGGGCTCGGCGCCGAAGTCGCCGATCTCTGCGACGGTTCGGTGATGCTGCAGGCCAAGGTGACGCCTGCCCAGCTGCGCGGCGTGCTGGCACTCGACACCGTGACCTGGGCCGATCCCACCACGGCGATCGGCTACGACATGGACAACGCCCGTAACCAGGGCGGCGCCAACTACGTCGAGAACGTCACCATGGGCAACTACACCGGCCAAGGTGTGCGTGCCGAGATCACCGAGGCATTCGCCGAGACGCATCCCGACTTCACCAACACTCCGGGGCGAGTCTTGGTGCGCGGCACGAACTCGCAGGGTTCCCACGGCCACTGCACCGCCGGCATCGTCGGCGGCAGCGGCGCCAACAACCTCGCCGGCCGCGGCATGATGCCCAACTGCACCTTGATCGAAGGTGCCTACACCAGCTCGGCGGCCATCTTCAGCCAGGCCACCGGCAGCGTGAATCCGACCCTGCCCTGGCGCACGATGGTGGCGACGGCGAGTTGGGGCTCGACCGTGACCACGCTCTACACGTCCGTGTCGCAGACCATGGACGATGCGTTGTTCGTCAGTGACCTGACGCGGCTCAACAGCCAGAGCAACCAGAACAGCCAGAACTCGCGCCCCGAGGCGTGGGCGAAGAACATCATCTCGGGTGGTGGTGTGACCCACGGCAACAATGCCGACCCGAGCGACGACCGCTGGACCACGGCCAGCTTCGGTCCGGCCAGCGACGGCCGCCAGAAGCCCGACATCTGCTCCTACTACGACAACGTGTTCACGTCGGACCTGCCCGGCACGGCTGGTTACAACACTGCGGCGGGCCTCGCCGGCAACTACACCGCGACGTTCAGCGGCACGTCCTCGGCGACGCCGATCTGCGCTGGCCACACCGGCATCATCCAGCAGATGTTCACCGACGGCCTGTTCGGCAATGCGCTGCCACTGCCAGCCACCGCGGCGAACCGCTTCGAGAACAAGCCGCACATGACCACCAGCAAGGCACTGCTGTGTGGCACCGCGCGGCCGTATCCGGTCACGCAGGTCGAACGGCGCAAGCAGGGCTGGGGCTTCCCCGACCTCGCCAATCTCTACGACAACCGCAACAAGATCGTGGTGGTCGACGAGTACGAAACCCTGCAGATGGGCCAGTCGCGCACCTACTGGGTGTGGGTGGCCCCGGGCACCACGGACTTCCGGGCGGCGATGGCCTACGCGGATCCGGCGGGCCAGGCCAACTCGGCCATCCACCGGGTCAACAACCTCGACCTCAAGGTCACGCGCTTCAGCGACGGGGTGTTCTGGTGGGGCAACAACGGCCTGACCGCAGGCACCACCGGCGGGGACCAGTCGACTCCGGGTGGCGTGGCGAACGACCGCGACACGCTGGAGATGGTGCGCCTCGTGAACCCGCCCGCAGGCATCTACGCGGTCACCGTGACGGCGGCTTCGATCGTGCAGGACGGCAAGGTCGAGACGCCGGCGCTCGACGCCGACTTCGCGTTGGTGGTGTTCCCGACGGGCGGCGGCTTCCGCAACCGTGACGGGCTCACCGTCGACTTCGTGTCGACCGGCCCGGGCAACCTGAGCGTGCAGTGCGGCAACGTGCCCACCACCGGCTGGACCAACGGCTTCACGTTCCTGGCCTTCGACACGTTCCGCCCTCAGGCTTTCGGCGGCTTCTTCGGTCTCGAGGCCGACGGCTTGACCACCGGCATCTGGGGCCTGCCCGCGACGCCCGGCGACGTGTTCCACTTCACCAACGCACCCGGCAACTACCCCTTCCAGAACTACACGTTCGCGCCGGGGTTGGTCACGGCACTCGCCGGTCTGAAGCTCGATGCAATGGTCACGCTGTGGAACAGCGGCACGATCGTGGCGCAGTCGAACGTGGCGCGCGTCACCATCCAGTGAAGGAAGCCCGCCGCGCTGCCCGCCCGCGCTGGGCGTTGGCAGCGCTGGCGGCGTCGCACGTGCCGGCGGAGTAGCGCTGCCCATCGCGACCGGGGCGGCGCTACCATGGCGCAGCCTTGACCGCCCGCGTGCTGCCGTTCGGCTTCTCGCCCTGCCCCAACGACACCTTCGCCTTCTGGGCGGCCGTGCACGGGGCCGTGCCCGGCACAGCACTGACCCTGGAGCCAGTGCTCGCCGACATCGAAGCGCTCAACCAGCGCGCCATCGCCGACCGCGACCCATTGCCGGTCACCAAGCTCTCGCTGCCGGCCCTCGCCGCGGTCGCCGACCGCTACGCCGTGCTCGACAGCGGCGCCGCACTCGGCTTCGGCTGCGGCCCCCTGGTGGTCGTACGCAACAGTTCGCCCTGCCGCAGCCTCGCAGATCTGACCACCGCGCACGTGGCGATCCCCGGGCGGCACACCACCGCGTTCTTGCTGCTCTCGACCCTCGCCCCCACACCCCGCTCCGTGGCGGCGATGCGCTTCGAACAGGTGATGCCGGCGGTCGCCGACGGCACCTGCGACGCCGGGCTCGTGATCCACGAGAGCCGCTTCACCTACCGCGACCACGGCCTGCGCGAGCTGGCCGACCTCGGGGTGCTCTGGGAGCAGGCGACCGCCGGCCCTCTGCCGCTCGGTGTGATCGCGGCCCGCCGCGAACTCGGCCCCACCGTGCACCGGCAGCTCACCGCCCTGCTGCGCGCTTCGGTACAGCAGGCCCGCGCGGCCCCCGAGCAACCGCGCGCCTATGTGCGCGCGCACAGCCAAGAACTCGAAGACGCGGTCTGCGACCAGCACATCGCGCTCTACGTCAACGACTTCACCGTGACGCTCGGCACGCGCGGCCGCGCCGCGATCGACCACCTGCTCCAGCGCGGCCGCACCGCCGGGCTCCTGCCGCAAGGCCCCTCGGTGTTCCTGGAGGACCTGTGATCTTCCCGCTCGCCGCCGCCCTGGCTCTGACCCTGGCCACGCTGCTGCTGATGGTGCCCCTGGCCCTGGTGCCAGCGCTGCTCGGCCGCCGGCAATGGCCTTACTGGCGGGCGGGCCTGTGGCTGCACGCAGGACTGTTCCTGCTGCACCTGTTCGTCACCTTCCCGGGTCTGCTCGGTTACTGGGGCTCCCGGCAACTCGGCACCCGACCGCACGAACGCACTTACGCCGGCCCCCGACTCGGCACCGACGGGCAGCTGCTGGTGCAGGACTGGGATTCGCTGGAGCGCGAGGCGAAAGCCGGCCGCGCCGAAGTGGCAGAGACCATCGTCACCGCCGCGGCCCGCCGCCAGCAAGCGATCCCGAGCTCCGACGGGGTGACGCTGCGTGCGTTCCGCCTCGAAGCCACCCGCGAGCCACCCGTGGCCACGGCGGTGCTGGTGCACGGGCTGTTCCGTTCGGCCCTCGAGCTCGAGCCGGTGGCGAAGCTGCTGCGCGAACTCGGCTGCGAGTGCTGGCTGGTCGAACTGCGTAACCACGGCGGCAGTTCGCGAGCGCCGTTCACCGCCGGCCTGCGCGAAAGCGACGACGTGGTCGCCGCGGTGCAGCACGTGCGCAACATCCCCGGGCGCGCGCAGGTGCCCATGGTGGTGTTCGGGGTCAGCCTCGGCACGGTGGCGGTGAGTCTGGCGCTGCCGCGGCTCGACGGGCTCAAGGGCGTGGTCCTGGACGCGCCGATCGACGATCTCTCTGCCGCTGCGCGGCGGCTGATGCTGTTCCGCCGGCCCGACGATTCCCGTTCCTGGCTGGCGATCCACGAGCCCTGGCAGTCGCTGGTGCTGCAATCGCTGGAGCTGTGGTCGGGCTTCTCGGTCGACGCCGTGGTGCCGGCGGTGGTGCTGGCGAACCTGCCCGTGGATCTGCCGGTGTTGCTGGTCGGTGCGGGGCGAGACGATCGGGCGACGCCGGAGACGGTACAGCGGTTGTTCGATTCGCTGCCGATGCCGGCCGAACGGCGGCGGCTGTGGTCGGTGCCCGATTCGCGGCACGGGCGGGTGTTCTTGGACGATCCCGAGGGGTATCGGGAACAGTTGCGTTGGTTGCTCTCGGTGGGGCGGCAGCCGCGGTGATGGACTCGGTGCTGGCGAGTTGGTTGGTTAGGATGCACGGGTGACTCTGCTCCGGCCAACGCCTCCGCATCTGCTGGTCGACGAGCGGCAGCGTCCCTATTTTCTGTGGGACCTGGACATGACGATCGACGAGTTTCGGCAACGATTGGCAGATCCAGATCGCTTGGTGCGCGCGTATTTCCTGGGCAAGCTGATGCGTCAGGCGAAGCCGGACGACGTGTTCGAGTTCGTCTCCACCGGCGAACTGGCCGATCTCTGGCAGGACGTGCAGCCCTACCTCGGCCGAACTCGCGATTTCTGGCACTGGCTGGTGGGAGTGTGGCGGCTCGACTCAGCGCCGCAAGAACCCGTTCGCCGCTCATGCCTTGCGGCGCGCCAGGTAGGCACGCAGTCGGTCGGTGAGTTCGCGGCCGTAGTGCAGTTCGCACCAGCGCAGGTGGACGTCGGCCGGCTACGCGTCAGGCATGGTTGCGGCGATTGCGGCCAGGGACTGGTCGATGACGAAGTCGGTCATCTCCGCGGCCATGGCGAAGCGCTGCTCTGGGGTCATGGCCGCGAGCATGCGGGTCATGACGGCGCGGGCCTTGGGGTGGGTGTCGTCGAGGAGCACGAGCGCGGTGAGCGCGGTGAGCGCGTGAGCGCGGAGGCGGGGTTGCTGGACAGCCGGTATTTGGCCATGATGCGGCCGGTGGGACCAGCAAGACTGGGCCGCAATCGCAGGATCGCAGTCACAGCCAGTGGCCAGGGGGTCGGTGATGTCGGACGTGGAAATGGCAGCGTTTGACCCGGATGGGCCCCAAGCCCCAAGCCTGTAGGCGCATGCGACTTGGAGGCACTGTGGTTGTCCCCGGAGTGGCAGCAAGCCGAACGGGTGATCGAATCGCAGGTGCGTCGGGGCAGTCCGAAGTGGCGGTGCGACGACGTGGTGTCTGAGGCTCGGTGCCGGCTCATGGAGCACTTGGCCAAGGGCGGGACGATCGACAATCTGCGCGGCTACGCGATGAAGGTGGTGCAGACGGTGGTGCTGGAGCTGCGGGCACAAGGGTAGTTCTGGTTCGAAGCCGCAACATCGGGCCGGACTGCAGCTTGTCGCGCACGATGCCAGCAAGGCCGTTGAACGGCTAACCCCGCCCCACACCGCCCCTCGGAGCGCTACCGCCCGTCAGCCCCACGCCCCCCGGAACTCCCCGCCCCCGCTTCCATCCAGCCCCGCCCCGGCTACCCTCCCCCCCTTCCCCATGCAGCGCCGCGACCGTGCCGCCGAACTCGAACGGCTGCACCTCGACATCCAGCCGCAGCCCGACGACTTCACGTGTGGCCCAACGTGCCTGCACGCGATCTACCGCTATTGGGGCGACGATGTTTCCGTGCGCCAGCTGGTCGACGAAGTCGCCCGCACCCCCTCGGGCGGCACCGCGGACGTGTTCCTGGCCAACCACGCCCTGCGCCGCGGCTACGCCGCCACCATCTTCACCTACAACCTGCGCATCTTCGACCCCACCTGGTTCGGTGGCACGGGCGTCGACATGCGCCAGCGCTTGCGCGCCCAGAGCGAGTTCAAGGCCGCGCAGCGCCCGGTGTTCGGCCTCCTGACCGACGCCTACCTCGAGTTCCTCGACCTCGGCGGCGACCTGCGCTTCGTCGATCTCTCGCCGCCGCTGCTGCGCCGCTGGTTGCGGCGCGGGGTGCCGATCCTGACCGGCTTGTCGTCGACGTATCTGTACCGGCGGTCGCGTGAATACGGGCCGAACGACGACGACGACGACGTGCGGGGCGAGCCCCAGGGCCACTTCGTGGTCCTGTGCGGCTACCGGCGCAGCCGGCGCGCAGTGCTGATCGCCGATCCGTTCCTCGAGCACCCGATGGCGCCCGCCACCCACTACGAAGTGCCCCTCGCCCGCGTGGTCGGCGCCATCTTGCTGGGCGTGCTCACCCACGATGCCAACCTCTTGATGATCGAGCCCCGCGGCAAGGACCGCGGCGCCTATCCACCCTGAAGCCATGCGCAATCTCGTCGTCGTCAACGATCCGAAGGAGTGGTCCTTTCCGCACGAAGGCGTCGAAGTCGTCGCCGCGCGCAAGTACCTGACCCACCCGTCCTACACGACGCTCGAGAAGGTGCGCGTCATCAACCTGTGCCGCTCGGTCGGCTACCAGAAACTCGGCTACTACGTGTCCCTGCTCGCCGATGCGCGCGGCCACAAGCCGATGCCGAGCATCGAGACGATCCAGAACATGAAGGATCGCGCCATCGCCGCGATCGCCGGCAGCGACCTGCAGGAGATCATCGACGAGTCGTTGGCCAAGGTGCAGAGCGAGGAGTTCGTGCTCAGCGTCTACTTCGGCCGCAACCTGGCGCAGCGGCACGAACGCCTGTCCAGCGCCCTGTTCCGCATGTTCCCCAGCCCGTTCCTGCAGGCGACCTTCGCCCGTAGCGAGAAGTCGGGGCGCTGGCGCCTGGAGAGCATCAAGCCGCTGGCACTCGACGACATCCCGCCGGGCCACACCGGGTTCGCCCAGGAGGCGACCACCGACTTCCTGCAGAAGGCCTGGACGCGGCCGCAGAAGCGCGCGCAGCGGCCGTACGATCTGGCGATCCTGATCGATCCGCAGCTGCCGGAGCCGCCGTCGAACAAGAAGGCGCTACAGAAATTCCAGAAGGCCGGGGAGGACGTCGGCTTCAACGTCGAGTTCATCCAACAGGAGGACTACGCGCGCATCGGCGAATTCGACGCGCTGTTCATCCGCGAGACCACCGGCGTCAACCACCACACGTTCCGCTTCGCCTGCCGCGCCGAAGCGCTGGGCCTGGTGGTGATCGACGACCCGGCGTCGATCCTGCGCTGCTCGAACAAAGTGTTCCTGGCCGAGATGGCGGAGCAGCAGGACATCCTGGTGCCGAACACCATGATCGTGCACCGCGGCAACGTCGACGACCTGGTGGCGCGGCTCGGCCTGCCGTGCGTGCTGAAGCAGCCGGACAGTTCGTTCTCCGCCGGCGTGCGCAAGGTCACCACTCCCGGCGAACTCGGCGAGCAGGTCGAAGTCATGCTGGAGAAGTCGGACCTGGTGATCGCCCAGGCGTTCGTGCCCACCGACTTCGACTGGCGCGTCGGCGTGCTGGACGGCCAGCCGCTGTTCGCTTGCCGGTACTTCATGGCCGACGGCCACTGGCAGATCTTGAAGCGCGATGCCGGCGGCCAGAAGGAGGACGTGGGCCGCGCAGAAACGGTGCCGGTCGAGATGGCGCCGACGCGCGTGGTGAAGACGGCCCTGAAGGCCGCCAACCACGTCGGCAAAGGGCTCTACGGCGTCGACCTCAAGGAGGTCGGCGGCAAGGTCTACATGATCGAGGTCAACGACAACCCGAACATCGACGCGGGCTTCGAGGACGAAGTGCTCGGCGACGAGCTCTACCTGCGCATCATGCGCACGTTCTTCGCCCGCGTCACTGCCCGCCACCGCGGCTGGGGCTCGGCATGACGCTGGGCCTGTTCGGCGGGTTCGGCATCGAACTCGAATACATGGTGGTCGACCGCCGCACGCTGGCGGTGCGGCCGATCGTCGATCTGCTGCTGCGCCACTTCGCCGGCCAGACCACCGGCGACTTCGACGACGGCGCGATCTCCTGGTCGAACGAACTGGCCTTGCACGTGGTCGAACTGAAGACCAACGGGCCCGCACCGACCCTGCGCGGCGCGGCGGCGGAGTTCCAACGTTCGGTCGGGCGCCTCGAAGCGGCTCTCGCCGGCATGGACGCGATGCTGCTGCCGGGAGGCATGCACGCGACCATGGATCCGAGTCGCGAGTTCCAGCGCTGGCCGCACGACTACGCCGAAGTCTACGGCGCCTACGACCGCATCTTCGACTGCCGTGGCCATGGCTGGTCGAACCTGCAGAGCTGCCACCTGAACCTGCCGTTCGCCGACGACGCGCAGTTCGGCCGCCTGCACCTCGCAGCCCGCGCGCTGCTGCCCCTGCTGCCGGCCCTCGCCGCCAGTTCGCCGTTCTGCGACGGGCGCTACACCGGCTGGTGCGACCACCGGCTGCGCGTCTACCGACACAACCAGGCACGCGTGCCGCGCATCGCTGGAGCCGTGGTGCCCGAGCCGGTGACCAGCCGCGCGCAATACTTCCGCGAGATCCTGGAGCCGATCTGGGCCGACATCGCGCCGCTCGATCCGGACGGTCTCCTGCGCGAAGAATGGCTGAATTCGCGCGGCGTGGTGGCGAAGTTCTTCCGCGACGCGCTCGAGATCCGGGTGCTCGACGTGCAGGAGTGCCCGGCGGCCGATCTGGCGATCTGCGCCTTGGTCACGGCGGCGCTGCAGGCGCTCTGCGCCGAACGCTGGACTTCGCTGGCCAACCTCGCGGCGCTGCCGACCGAAGCACTGGCCGCGGTGCTGTGGCAGGTCGCCGAGCGGGGCGAGCAGGCGCTGGTGGACCACCCGGGCCTGCTGCAGGCGCTCGGACTGCCCACGCGGGCGCTGCCGGCCGGCGAACTGTGGCAGCGCCTGGCGGCGGCGGTGCTGCCGGATGCAGGCGCGGTCGATCCGGCCCTGGTGGCACCGCTGCGCACGGTGCTGACGCAGGGGCCGTTGGCGCGGCGCATGTTGGCGCGGGTCGGGACGGAACCGAGCCGGGAGGCACTGCGGGAACTGCAGCTGGAGCTGGCCGGGTGCCTCGCGCGGGGCGTGATGCTCGAGGGGCGGTCGCAGTAGGTCTGGCGCCACGGCAGTGGCAGGGCAGCCCAGCGGTGCCCGAGGCGGCACGGCAGCGCAGGCAGCGCCGGTGACCTGGAGCGCCGGGAAGAACCGGCGCCGAGTCGTCGCGGCCTAGTTGCCGACGCGCACCGCGCCGGCGTTGCTCATCGCGGCGCCCACCGAGTTGGGGGCCGTTGGATCGAGACCGAGGTACTGGTGGTAGAGCACCAGCCCCAGGAACCCGGTCGCGGCAGGCAGCGTGAAGCTGCTCTGGCTCTGGCCTTGGCTCGGCAGCAACGTGAGCTGCCCTTCATCGCTGGCCAGCAGGGTGCAGCCTTGCAGGCCAAAGCCGGCCAGGCTGGCGGGCAGGGAACCGCCCGACCACTGCTGGTCGGACAGACCCGTCAGCAGGATGCCGAACAAACCCGGCTGCGGATTCAGCTGGCTGATCCGGACCGTGTAGCTGGCACCCAACTCCGGCAAACCGCTCATCGTCAAGGCCGGCACGCCGTTC
>JAEUHP010000214.1 GCA_016795295.1 Planctomycetota bacterium
CGGCTCCCGCGACCCCGACGCGACCCTCGCCGCCATGCACAAGGGCGCCGACGCCATCGTCCAAGCCCCCCTGCGCAACCACACCTTCTTCGGCATCGCCGACGTCCTGCTGCGGGTCGACCCTCCTTCCGCACTCGGCAATCACACCTACGAGCCCGTAGACACCAAACTCGCCACCGAGACCAAAGCCGGTGCCCTGCTCCAGCTCCTCACCTACTGCGAACTCCCCCAGGTCTCTGTGTTGTTTTCGTTGCCCCGATACGGCGATACGTCCGTGAGAATCAGCCGCACGGCCGACTGTGGCGGTCAACGACCCATGCAGAGCCCATTGCTGCTGCGTCGGTGTAGAATGCCATCCGGCACACCCGGATTCTTCATGCGCGCAGTCCTCCTGACCTCGCTTCCTCTCCCTCTGTTCGCGGCTCTCGCAACGGCACAAAACTGGACTCTGGCGACGCCCGCCACGAGCCCAGCCGCAGCCACGTTCCCGCGCATGGTCTTCGACGTGCAGAGGTCGGTGTGTGTCGCTTTTGGCGGCTGGGATGCGCCGATCGGCAACGTCGTGTTCCAAGACACCTGGGAGTGGAACGGCACGAACTGGACGCGGCGCTCACCGGCGACTGTACCTGACGAGCGGGAGAGCCACATGATGGCTTACGACCTGGGGCGAGGTCGCACGGTCATGTTTGGCGGGCAAGACTTCAACTTCGTCCTGCTTGGCCAGACCTGGGAGTGGAACGGCACCAACTGGTTGAACCGGCAGCCGGCGAACGCCCCGAGCGCCCGCATCTGGGGGGCGATGGCGTACGACGTGCAACGAGGCAGGACTGTGCTGTTCGGCGGTGAGGACGCCAACAGTAGGCTCAACGACACATGGGAATGGGATGGTACGAACTGGTCCCAGCGGAGCCCGGCGACTTCGCCAGCGGTTCGTGCCAACCACGCGATGGCGTATGACCAGGCACGGGGCCGCACCGTCTTGTTCGGTGGAGCTGCCAGTGCCACCCAGTTCTTCAACGACACCTGGGAGTACAACGGCACCAACTGGGTGCAGGTGATCACGGACGGGGCACCGCCAGCCCGTGTCGACCACCAGATCGTCTATGACTCGGCTCGCGCGCGCTGCGTACTGTTTGGTGGCGCCGACCTGCTGATCGAACGCAACGACACCTGGGAGTGGAACGGCACTCGTTGGCACCGGCTGTTCACGGCCACCACGCCGCCGGGCAACGGGGCGATGGCGATGGCCTATGACAGCGTGCGCAACCGGACCGTCGTGTTCGGTGGTTTCGACGGTGCCGCTGCACTTGGCACCACTTGGCAGCTCGGTGGCAATGCCGCGACGTTCCGCACGTTCGGCAGCGGCTGCCTCGGCAGCAACAACCTGCCGCCCACGTTGGTGCCGACGGCGATGCCCACCCTCGGCACGACGTCGGCTCTGACCGTCACCAACTTGCCTGCAGCCGCTGCCTTTGCGGTGCTCGCGATTGGATTCAGCGACCAAGTGTCGGGTGGCAATCCGCTGCCGCTGAACCTGACTTCGCTCGGTCTCACGGGCTGTCGCGCCTACACGTCGGCTGAGGCAACCGTGCTGCTCCCCAACGTGGGTGGGACCGCCACGTGGAACTTCAGTCTGCCGAACAACGCGGCGTTCGCCGGAGTCCGCTTGTTCCAGCAGGCGCTTTCGCTGGACACCGCCGTCGCCCGCCCGATCCAGGCCGCGACCTCGAACGCAGCGGAAATGAACCTGCGGTAGCGCAGATTCGGCTGCTGGCCGAGCGGAAGGTTCCCAGGTCGTTGGATGGTCCGAAGTACGTGCTTCGTCGACCAGCGCCAGCTCTGAGGACAGGTCCACCCACGAAGCGAGGAGCGTTCCCCTCTGCCGGGCTTGGATCGGAGTTGTGAACCTGCACCGGGACGACGGCTCGGCGCACAACTTCGCTTCTCGACTTCGTCCGGGATGATCAGGTTCCAGCCGGTCGTACCAGCCTGGTGCCTTTCTGCACTTCTGCGCCCATGCTGCAGCGATCGGCACCCCAGCTCCCCCGATGCCCCGCCCCAACCCCCGCCCCCTCACCCCAACCGACCTCGCCAACCACCTCGCCTGCGCCCACCGCACCCAGCTCGAACGCCTCCGCCACACCAACCAACTCCGCGTCCCCTTCGCCCCGGACGCCCGCCTCGAGGCCATGATCCAGCGCGGCGCCCAGCA
>JAEUHP010000216.1 GCA_016795295.1 Planctomycetota bacterium
CTGCCGTGTTCGGTGGTGTCGTGGGCAACCGCGATGCTGCCGGTCGCAGTGGCGATACGAGAGATGTGCAAGGGAGGGTGATCGCCTGACGGGAGGCGGTCACCCGATTTTCTTGTACGGTTCAGTTCTTGGGTTGATCAGTTCTGTTCCTGATCAGTTCTGTTCCTGATCTGGGAGCCGTCGCGGCCAACGACTGCCGGTCGCAGCCGACGTCGAACCGGTGCTTTTGCTTCGGTGTTCGCGCCACCGCCACTGCCATTCGCCAGTCCGCGAACTCAGCGATCCTGTGCATCGTCACGCACCCCGGCACTGTCGAGCACCCGCTGCAGCCGCGCCGGGTCGTGGCGCACCACGATCGTCTTGGTCTGCGCCGGCACCACCGCACCCGGTGGCAGCCCCTTCGGCTTGCGCACGTGCTTCTTGTGCGTGTAGACGACTTCGATGCGCGGCTCGCCGCGCGCCTTGCTGAAGTGCACCGCCAGCGTCGCCGCATCCAGCAGCGTCTCCAGACTCGCGGTTTTGCCCTTCGGCAGTCGCACCACCACGTGGGCGCCGGCGCGCTGCCCGCCCACGTGCAGCCACAGGTCGTTGCCGTTGGCGATCCGCATCGTCAGCCGGTCGTTCTGCTCGTTGTCGCGGCCCACCCACAGCGGATACCCCTCGGCCGAGACGAAGCGGCGGAACTCCGCGGTCGGGTCGGGTGCGGCTTTGCCAGGCTTCGGCCGCGCTGACCCCATGCCCCCAGGTGCTGGCCCGAGCCCGGGCACGCCCAGCGCCTGCAACGTGCGGTGCAGTTCGGCCAGGGCCGTGGGCAAGTTGGCATCGGTCGGCTGCAACTGCTGCAGGGCCGCGGCCGGTGGGCCGAGGGCCAGGGCTCGCGCTTCGGCCTCGGCCAGCGCCTGCTCGGTGCGCGCGCGGCCCGCTTCGAGGCGGCGCGCTTTGTCGTAGAGCGTCTGCGCTTGCAGCACCACGGGCTTGGCCGGGTCGAGCGCCAGCGTGCGCGGCGCACCAGTCTCCGGATCCGGCACGCACAGTTCCCGCGCGCCGCGCGGCGCCTGGTGGGCGTAGGCGAGCAGCAGGTCGGCATCGGCGCGCAACGCCGCCGCACGGCCGCTGTCGGCGAGCTGCTGGCGTTTGCCTTCGATCTCGCGTTGGGCCTGGGTGAGGCTGCGTTGGGCCGCGCGCTGCAGAAGGCCGAGGGCCTGCACGGCCTCGCGCGCCGCGTCCAGCGCGGTGAAGTGCGCGTCGACGCTGGCCAGCACTGGGGCTGTGAAGCGCTCGGCCGGCTCGTCGCGCAGCGGGCCCGGGGCGGACGGCGGCGGCGCGTAGCGGTCGCCGAGCCCGAGCGTGCGCACCGCGGTGGCCACCGGACGCGACAGCGCGATGGCGCGGCCTTCGGCGTCGAGCAGCGCCCACAGGCCGCGCGCGCCGAACAGTTCGAGCACGAGCCGCCGGTCGCCGTGCGCAGTGGCGAAGCGCAGTTCGCAGCGGCGTTCGCCTTCGGGCTGGCTGAAGCCGGTCAGCGTGGCAGAGACGAGGTGCTGCTGCAGCACGTCGCGCTGCGGCGACCGCGGCATCGCCGCGGTTGGGTAGCGGCGCGCGGTACGGCAGAGGTGCGCGCGGTCACCGCCCGGCGCCAGCAGCACGAACGCCTTGGCGGCGGGCTCCTGGAGCACCAGCAGCAGGTCGTCGCACTGCGCGGGCACCGCGAGCGGTGCGATGTCGAGCACCGTGGCGGAGCGCAGCGATTGCAGTTCGGCCAGGACCGCGGCGAGTTCGCGCGCGGTCAGGCCCCGCGCGGCCGGGAGCCGGTCGCGCGGGCGCGGGCCGGACGGATCCCCGGGTTGGCGAGGACCGCCGGATCGGGGCGGACCGCCAGAGGGAGGTGTACCGGCTGCCGGTGGTCCTGCTGCCGGGCCGTCCGCCATGGCGTCACTTCTTCAGTTCTTCGATCGGATCGTAGATCCAGCCGAACGCCGCGTAGTCGTAGCCGACGATGCCCTCGGGGAAGAACAGGCCGAGTTCGCGCGCGGCGGCTTCCGGGCTGTCGCTGCCGTGCACCAGGTTGTAGCTGCGGCTCACACCGAAGTCGCCGCGGATGGTGCCCGGGGCGGCGTCGGCGCCGAACGTGGCGCCCATCAGGGTGCGGCAGATCTTGATCGCGTCGATGCCTTCGAGCGCCAGCGCCACCACCGGCGAGCTGGTCATGAACTTGACCAGACCCGGGTAGAACTTGCGCTCCTTGTGCGCTTCGTAGTGCTTGGCGGCCAGTTCGGGCGTGATCTTCATCAACTTCATCGCCACGACCTTGAGGCCCTTCTGTTCGAACCGGGCCAGGATCTGGCCGACGAGCCCGCGCTGGACGGCGTCGGGCTTGAGCAGGATGAGGGTGCGTTCCATGGTAGATTGGGGGGAAGATGGTAACCGTCCGCACCCACTTTGCCTCGGCCAATCCGGTCGGACCGGTCGCGGCCCCCGGCTGCGGCGGTGGTTCGCCCTCGGGGTGCCGGCCGGCCCGGGCCGCGGGGCTGCCGGTCCTGGTGGGGCTGTTGCTGGGCTTGCTGGGCACTGGGTGTGCCGTGGAGCGCACCAACAGCGTCCTGCGGAGCCACGCGCACCGCGAAGCGGCCGCGGCACGGGTCGAACGCGACCAGATGCGGCGCGCTGCCGAGCGCTACCGGCTGGAGGCCACCGACTACGCCGAGCAGTTGGCGCACTTTCGCACCGAATCGGTGGCGCGATCGGCGGTGCTCCGGGCGCACCAGACCGAACTGCTGGCCGCGCTGCAGCAGCTGCAGCACCTCGAACAGGACCTGGCCGCCGCCAAGGCCCGTGCCGCCGAAGTCGCGGCCGAGTTGCAGCCGTTGCGGGCGCTCGAGCAGCAGCGCAGCGAGCTCACGGCGAAGCTGGCGGCGGTGGCGGCCGAGCTCGCCGCGCTCGAACCACAGCTCGCCGCGCAGGAGGCCGACCTCGCGGCCCGGCAGGCGGCGCTGCTGCCGCGGCTTGCGGCCTTGCAGCAGCAGCTCGCCGCTGCGCAAGGGGTCGAGGCGGCGGTGGCAGCGGCGTTCGCGGCGGCTGCGGCGGCAGCGCCCGTGCTGCTGCCGGCACCGCCGGGTGGTGCCGCGCCCGAAACCAAGAAGTGATTCTGCGCACTCGTGCGCCGCGCCTCGTTGCCGTGTCGCTGCGAGGGACCCGGTGGCATGCAGGCTGCCCGCATCGCCCGCACCGCGCCGCTCCTTGGCGCGAGGCTGGCAGGTGCGTATCCTCACCGTGTTCCTGCGATGCAGGGCAGCCGGGCCTTGCCCCCTGGCCGCACTTGCGTTCGGGTGTCCGCGCGCGGTGGTCTCACTGTTCTGTGCCGAGGTGCCCCATGAATTGCTCCGCATTGGCGTGGTTGCCTGCTCTCTCGTTGTCGATTGCCAGCGCCTCCGCTCTGCTCGGCCTCCAGCCCACATTGCTCGCGCAATGCGGGCTCGAGCCCGTGGCGTCAGGTCTGCCCGGCAGCGACCGCGCCGTGCTCGCGTCGCTGCGCTGGGATCCGGATGGTCCAGGGCCGCAGGCCGAAGTGGTGGTGTTCGGCGGCTTGTTCCGCGTGGTCGACAGCCTGCCCGCGTCCGGGATCGCAACCTACGATCCCAACACCGGCGCGTGGTCGGCGCTCGGCAGCGGCGTGGACGGCGAAGTGCGTTGCTGCGCTGTGCTGCCGACGGGCGAACTGGTGGTCGGCGGCACCTTCGACCACGCAGGGGGCCAGCCGGCTGCGCGGGTGGCGGTGTGGAACGGTGCAGCGTGGTCGGCCCTCGGCAGCGGCATGCTCGGCGACAGCGTGGACGCCCTGGCTGTGTTGTCGAACGGCGATCTGGTCGCGGGCGGCACCTTCACCCAAGCGGGCGGCGTGCCGGCCCTGAACATCGCCCGCTGGGACGGCTCGGCTTGGTCGTCGATCGCCAGCGGCATCACGGGGCCTGGCGTGCGCGCTCTGACGGCGCTGCCGAATGGAGGCTTCGCCGCCGGCGGCTCGTTCTACCGGGCGGGTGCCACTCGAGCCGAAGCCCTTGTGCTATGGGACGGCACCTCGTGGGTGTCGCCGGGCGGAGGGCTCTTGCTGGCGTCCAGTTCGCCAACCGTACACGACCTGCTGGTGCTGCCGAACGGGGATCTCGCGGTCGGCGGGGCATTCACCTCGGCGGGCGGGATGCCTGGGACCGGCGTGGCGATCTGGGACGGCAATTCCTGGTCGGTGCTCGGCAGCAGTTTCTCGGTGGTCACGGACCTTGATCTGTTGCCAGGCGGTGGACTGATCGCGGCGGGGGTCGGTGGTTCGGCCGCGGCGATCGGTGTGCATCGTTGGCTGGGTTCGACCTGGACCACGATCGGTGGTTCGGTGGGGGCGGCCAAGGTGACCCCACTGCCCAACGGCGAACTGCTGGTGGGCGGTGCGTTCACGACGGTCCAGGGGCAGTCCGGGCACAACCTCGCGCGATTCGATGGCAGCCGTTGGCTGCCCTTGGTGGATGTGCCGGGTTCCCTGCCGGTTCCCCAAACCAACTTGCTGGTCGGCCGCGATGGCACCGTGGTCGCCGTGGCGTCGTCGGTGTCCGCGGCCGTGCCCTCCCTCCGCCGCTGGAATGGCACGGACTGGGACCTGCTGCCTCCGGTCGCTGCAGGAACCACGGTGGTGCTGGCCGACGGCAGTCTGTTGCAGATCGCCGGGAGCAGCTTCCTGCGGTGGAACGGCAGCGTATGGGCGCCGCTGCCAAGCATGCCGACCGTGGTGATCCTCACGGCTGCGGCGGCGCTGCGCAATGGCGGTCTGGCGGTGCAGGGCGTGTTCAGCAATCCGACGTTCGCCGGTCTGCGGCTCTGGGACGGCGTGCGCTGGACGGATCTGGTGGCCAGTTCCGGGGTCTTGGCCGTGGCCGAACTGCCGAACGGAGATCTGGTGGTGGGCGGTGACTTCGCTTCGATCGGTGGCGTCGCGGCATCGCGCATCGCCCGCTTCGATGGCGCGCAGTTTGCGCCGCTCGGCAGCGGGCTCAATGGCCGGGTGAACAGACTCGCGGCGCTGCCGGACGGCAGTGTGGTGGCGGTCGGCACTTTCACCATGGCGGGGGGGCAGCCGGCCCCAGGCCTGGCGCGTTGGGACGGCGGTGCTTGGCTGCCTCTGTTGTCCGGGTTCACGCCCCATCGGCTTGCCGGACTGCCGAACGGCGACTTCCTGGCGACCGACGCCCAGGGGCGGCTGGCGCGCTACGACGGTTCGCAGTGGATCCTGCCCTCGGCGTTCGATGGTCCCGTCTTCGGGGTCGCGGCGTTGCCGAGCGGCGAAGTCTGGGTGGCCGGGGACTTCCTGACGGTCGGCGGCGCTGGCTCGGCCTACCTGGCGCGGTTGCAGTCGACCTGCCCGGCGCGGGCGGCGAGTTACGGGGCCGGCTGTGCGGGCTCGGCCGGAGTGTTGCAGCTGCAGGCGACGGCGCTGCCGTGGCTCGGCGCAGTGGCGCGCAGTGCTGGCAGCGGCGTCGCACCTGCTGGCCTGGTGTTCGGGGTGTTCGGACTGGCCCCGGCCGCAACGCCGCTGGCGTCGCTGCACCCTGCCGGTGGGCTTGGCTGCAGCTCCTTGGTGCAGCCAGTGGGCGCGATCTGGCTGCCGGTGGTGGGCGGAAGCGTGGAACTGGCGTTCCGGCTGCCGACCGATCCGGCGTTGGTGGCTGTGGAGCTGCGGCAGCAGTTGTTGCAGGCCGAACTCGGCGGCGGCGGCATCGCACTGTTGTCGAGTTCGAACGGGCTGCGGCTGGTGGCGGGCAGGTTGTAGGGCCGCGCCAACGCTTCGTGGCGGTGAGGGCCCGCAGCCATTCTGCGCCCACCGCCGTGCGCCACCTGAAGCGTCACTGCCGCTGGTGCAGCGGATACTGCCAGCGGCCCAGGTGCTGCAGCGACCACCGGTAGAAGAAGCGGATGCCGCGGTCGCTCTCGCCCTTGCCGTCGCCGCCCATCTCCAGATGCGGCCCGGTGCCCATGCTGCCGCGCATGTCCTCGGCGAAGCAGGTGCGGAACAGCACGGTGGCCCGCGGCTCGGCGAGGTACTCGCGCCACAGCCGTTCGAGGCGCACCTTGCTCTGCGCGGTGAACATGCCCTCCTTGCCGGAGAGGTCTTCGTCGGCACTCTCGGTGTTGACCACGTAGCCGGTCGCGGGCAGCGGCATCTCCTCGTGGATCATCTGCACGTCGCAGCCGGGGAAGTCCACCGCCGAGCCGTTCAGGTGGTTCGGCACGATGCCGACTTCGATGCCGGGCGCGATGGCTTTCCACCAGGACGAAAGCCGCGCCTTCTTCGCCGCGCCCTCGGGCTCGCGGAAGATCTCGTGGTCGATGCGGGTCGGGTGGTGGAACTCCTGGAACAGGTTCACCATCACGTTGCGCAGCCGGCGCTGTTCGAGCCAGCGCGCGGTGGTCTCGATCGCCGTGCGTACGGCGGCTTCGTCGCGCAGCAGCTGGTCCTTGCGCGGCATCATCAGCACCACCAGCACCACCATGCCGCGCTGGTCCGCGGCGCGCACCACGCGTTCCAGCCGCCGGGCGAACGCGGGGATCAGGCGGCCGTCGGGCGTGTAGGCGTTCGGCCCGGCATCCACGTCCGGGAAACCACCGTTGGTGCCCTGCAGCGCCACGCTGATCAGGTTGATGCCGTGCGCCACCATGTTGTCCAGGTTGTTGCACAGGCGCTCGGTGACCGCCGGACTCGCCAGCGAATTGTTGCAGCGCAGGCCCCACAGCCGCACCGGTTGGCCGCCGAGGAACGCGCGTTGCTCGCGCACTTCGAACTCTCGCGTCGGTGCCGGTTCGTCCGCTGCGGCTGCCGCCGGTGCCACCGGCACGTGCACCGGGTACTGCCAGCGGCCGACGTGGTCGCGCACCCATTCGTAGTACCAGCGCACGCCGCGGTTGCCCTGGGTGTCGCCGGCACCGCCCATTTCGGGATGGGGGCCGGTGCCACTGTGGTTGCCGATGCCCTGCACGAACGCCGCATGGAAGAACAGCGCGGCGTTGGGCGCCTGCCGGTAGCGCTCGCAGTCGGCCAGCGCGGCCTCGATCTGGCCCGGCGTGAACACGCCGTCGTTCTCGTAGGCGTCCTGCTTCTGCATCTCGACGTTGACCACGAAGCCCTCGCTGGGGATCGGCATCGACTTCTGCACGATGCGCACGTCCATGCCGGGGAAGCTGTCCGTGGTCGGCGACTTCTCGTACGGGCAGACGCCGACCTCGATGCCTTCGCAGGCGCTGCGGAACCACGCCGCGAGCTGCGCCTTCTTCGCCGCGCCGTCCGGTTCGCGCAGGCACGCGAGATCGGCCCGCTCGGTGTGGTCGAACTCGTGCATCAGGTCGACGAACACGTTGCGCAGCCGGCGCTCCTGCAGGAACTGCCCCAGTTCGCGCAGGGCGCGCTGCACCGCGGCTTCGCCTTCGAGTTGCTGGTCCTTGCGCGGCGAGAACACGCCCACGCACACCACCATGCCGCGCTGGTCGCACTCGCGGATCAGCCATTCGAGGCGCCCGGCGACGTCGGGCCGCAGCCGGCCGTCGCGGTGGAAACCGTTCAGGCCGGCGTCGGGGTCGGGCCAGCCGCCGTGGCTGCCCTGCACGTAGACGGCCAGGGCGTTGATGCCGTGGGCCACCATGGTGTCGAGGGCGCGCACGTGGCGTTCGGTGACGGCCTGGCTGTGCAGGGCGTTGCCGCAGCGCAGGCCCCAGATCTCGATTGCATGGTCGCCGAGCCAGGCGCGCTGGTCGCGGATCGCGAACTCGCGGGTGGGGGGCGGTTGGGTCGGTGCCGGCGCCGGCGTCTGGGCCGCGGCATGGGCCAAGGCGAAGCAGAGTGCGGTGCAATACCGCAAAGAAGTCAGGGTTGGCATGAGAGGACTGGGGGGTAGGTGCTGGGCGTGGCAGCGCGGCTCAGAAGCGGTGGGTGACGCCGACCTGGCCCACGAGGCTCGCCGGCGCCCCGGGGAAGATCCCGCGCGCGGCGCGCACCTCGAAGTAGTCTTCGTCGAGCACGTTGCGGCCGCCGACCATCACGTTCACTTCGGTGGCCTTGCTGGCTTGCCAGTCCCAACCGACGCTGGCGTTCCACAGGCGGTACGACGGCCGCACGCCGCGCGTGCCCTGGGCGTTGATCTCCACGGTGTTCTCGGCGTCGCTGTAGGCCGAGCCGGTGTAGCTGCCGTCGATGCCGAGCCACAGGCCGGTGCCGGCGTGCTGGTAACGTGCGCCCCACGCGGCGACCCAATGCGGGGCGCCGGCGAAGGTGTTGCCGGCGAACTGGCCGTTGGTGAACTCCGAATCGTTGTAGGCGCCGGTGCCCCACAAGGACAGGCCGGGCAGTCCGAGGGCTGCGAGGTCACTGCCCAAGGCGACTTCGACGCCGCGGTGCCGCGAGGTGCCGGCGTTGAGGAAGACTTCGACCTGGTCCGGATCCGGCACCAGCCGGCCGCGGTAGTCGATCTGGTAGAGCGTGACGTCGGTCTGCAGCAGGCCGTCGAGGCCGCGCGTGCGCGAGCCCACTTCGTAGACCCACGCATGCTGCGCGGTGATGTCCTGGGTGTCGGACAGGATCGAGATCTGCGGTGCCTGCGGGGCGGCGAAGGTGCGCTGGGCACTGGCGAACAAGGACCAGTGTTCGGTCATGCGCCGGGCGAGCGACAGGCCCGGCAGCGCTTCGGTGAAGTCGCGTTCGACCGAGCGGCCGTTGTTGGCCGGGGTGGTGCTCCGGCGAATGCGCGCGTCCATCTCGACGACTTCGAGGCGTACGCCCGGAGTGATGGTCCAGTCGTCGAAGCGGAAGGTGTTCTCCACCCAAGCGGAGCCGGTGTAGTAGTCGTATTGCTCTTCGGTGCGGCGGGTCACCGTGCCGTTCGGGAAGAACCGGTCGACGCTGCGCACGATGTCCTCCTGCAGGTAGCGCGCGCCGAGGTGGAACTCGCCGGTCGCTGCGCCCAAGCCGTAGGTGTGCGTGATCTGCGGCTGCACCGCGACGGTGCGCATCGGGCGCGGCGTCGCCTGCAGGAAGGTCGGCGTGCCGGAGCCGTAGAAGGTCGGATTGCCGAGCAGGAAGGTGCGCGTGCCGTCGTAGTGGTAGGCGATCAGCTCGAACAGCGTGTCCGGGCCCACGTCCCACTCGATCTTGACGTTGGCGCGGTTCTGCTTGCCTTCGAAGCGGTTCAGGGGCGACAGGGTCTGCTTCGGGTTTTGGCGGTAGGCCGCGAGCGTCAGGCCGTCGCTGAGGTGGGTGTGGTCCTCGTAGCGCTCGACCTGGGCGAACACGCGCACCGTGTCGGAGACCCGGTAGGAGCTCTTCAGCGCGTAGTTCTCGAGGCGGTGGTCGCCGCCGTCGCGGAACGACTCGCCGTCCTTGTAGACGGCTTCGAGCAAGAGGCCGAGCGGGCCGGTGGTGCCGCCGAGTGCGGTGTAGGTGGAGCTGTTGCGGAACGAGTCGTAGCGCAGGCGTTGGTGCAGGGTCGGCGCCTCGGGGATCGGCCGGGTCAGGAAGTTGACCACGCCGGCGACGTTGTTCGGGCCGTAGCGCACGGCCCCGCCGCCGCGCTGGATGTCGACCGCGTAGACGCGTTCCATGGTCAGCGGGAACAGGGAGTTGCCCGGTTGGCCGTAGGGGGCCGGTGCCAGCGGGATGCCGTCCGCATACATGCCGAGGTTGATCGAACGCCACGCGCCTTCGGCGCCGTTGGTGACGCCGCGCAGGGCGATGTTGGGCAGCGAGTCGGAGCCGGTTTCCTCCTGCAGGGTGACGCCCGGCGAACGGCGCAGGGCTTCCTGCAGGTTCATGCTGCCGGTGCTGCGCAGGGTCGCGGGGCCGATGCGGTCGCGGCCGCCGGGGTTGTCGATCGGCACCTGTTCGAGGTGGCGGTGCTGGTCCGGGCCGGTTTCGGTGATCAGCACGTCGGGCAGCCGTTGCGGTGGCTTCGCGGGGGCGGGCGGTGGGTTCTGCGGCTGGGGCGCCGGCGTGCTGGTGCCGGGGGCCTGGCTGCCGGTCTGGTTCTGGCGGTTGGGCTCTGGGGCGCGGTCCGGCGTCTGCGCCGGCAGTCCCGCGGCCAGCAGGCCGAGCGCGAACGGTAGGCCGAGCCCGAACGGCGCCGTCGGCAGCGCGGTGCTGGCGGCGGGGTGGGTTGGGAGTGGGCGCATGCGTGCGAAGGGGGGGGGGGCGGGCCACCGGGTGAGGGTGGCGTCGAGGGGCTGGTGCCCTGCCCCAGTCAAGAACCGTGCCCAACTGCCGCCATGGGCCCATCTGGTCGCGCGCTGTCCGCCGGCGCCGCAGGGCGGGGCAGTTTTTGGCACGGCGCTGGCGCCCGTGAGCCCATGGCCCGCTGGCTTGGCGCGTACGGGATCTGCGACATACCGTTACCAAGCCGCCACAGAAGGCCCAGGTGCGCCGGCGGCGCTGCGCAGCAACATTTCGCCAGCAGCGGGGCGCCGGCCGTGGCACACTGCTTGCTCTCCTGCGCCGTGCTCCCACCCACCCAACCTCGCTGCCCGACGCCTGTGCCCAGCCCGGCGTTGGGCGCTGCGTCCGGCTCAGCCGCCGGCTCGGGTGGCTTCGCCGCCGTGGGCTGGTCCTTGGCGGTGCATGCGGTCCTGCTCTCCGCCTTCGGCTTCGCGCTGCCGAGCCGCGCCGCCACCTTGCGGCCGGTGGTGGTCAGTTCGGTCGAAGCCTCGCTGTTCACGCCCGAGGGCGCGGTGCCCGCCGCCGAGACGCCGGTGCCCGAAGTGGTGGTCGAAGCGAGCTGCACCCAGGACCAGGTGGAGTCCCCGGAGCCGCCCGCCGCCCTGGCCGAAGCCTGGCCCGAACGGGCCGCGCCAACCGCCGCCGAGCCCTGCGCCGCCGCGCGGCCGTTCGACCCGCTGGCGCGGATCCGCCCGGTGCTGCAGCCCAGCGAGCCACCGGTGGCGCCGCCGACCGAGACCGCGCCGCCGCCCGAGCCGGCTGCCGCCGAGGCGCCGCCAGCCGAGGCCGGGGCCGAAGCGCGCGCCGCCGTGCCGGTGCCGCTGCCCGGGCACAATCCAGCACCCGAGTATCCCGAACGCGCGCGCCGGCGCCGGCTCGAAGGCACGGTGGTGGTGCGCATCGCGGTGGGCGGCGACGGCGGCAACCTCGGCTGCGAAGTGGCCACCAGCAGCGGCGTGCTGGACCTCGACCGCGCGGCGCTGGCCGCGGCGCAGAAGTGGCGGTTCGACTGCGGGCCGGGTGCGGTCGAAGTGCCGTTCGTGTTCCGCCTGCGCGAGCCGTAGGCTCACCCGCGCAGTCTCGCGCGTGACCTTCCGACCCTATACCGGCCAGGCGGTGGCCCTGGCGACCCAGCACCAGAAGCACCTGGCCCTCGGGCCGCCGTTCGCCCAAGAACTCGGCGCCACGGTGGTGCTCGCCGCGGTCGACACCGATGCGCTCGGCACCTTCACCGGCGACCGGCCGCGCGTTGGCACCGCCGAAGCGGTGTGCGCAGAGAAGGCCCGGCTCGGCATGGCGGCGCTCGGGCTGCCGCTCGGGCTGGCCAGCGAAGGCAGCTTCGGGCCGCATCCGGACGCGCCGTTCTTGGTGCTCGGCGTCGAGGTCTTGGTGTTCGTCGACGCTCCGCGCGGGCTCGAAGTGGTCGAGCGGCTGGTCGCCGAGCGCACCAACTTCGGGCATCGCGAAGTGGCCACGGCCGACGAACTTTCGCCCTGGCTGCCGGTGGTCGGGTTTCCCGAGCACGCGCTGGTGGTGCAGCCACTCGGGGCGGCGTTCGCCGCGGCGAGCCACAAGGGGCTGCGGGATTGGGCGGCGCTGCGCAGTGCCGTGCAGCAGGCCGCCGCCGCGTCGCCGCAGGGGCGGGCGCTGGTCAGCACCGACATGCGCGCGCACTGCAATCCGACCCGCATGGCGAGCATCGCGACTCTGGGGCAGAAGCTGGCGCGGCGGCTCGCGACGCCTTGTCCGGTCTGCGCTGCGCCAGGGTTCGGCCGGATCGAGGTGGTGCCCGGACTGCCCTGCGGGTTCTGTGGCGAACCGACGCAGCTGGTGTTGGCCGAGCGGTATGGCTGCGCGCTCTGCACGCACCGCGAGGCGCGGCCGCGCGCGGACGGGCGCACCAGCGCGGATCCGGGCTCGTGCGAGTTCTGCAATCCGTGAGGGGGGCGGTGGGGCTGGTGCGCGGTGGGGTGGTACGGTGGCGGGTCTCGGTCAGGCGGTGATCGCCGCGACCACGGCGTCCCACAGCTGCAAGCGCGCCTCCAGGGCGCGCACCGCCGCCGCTTCGGCGCGTTCGTGCAGTTCGGGGGCGGCCCGGCACAGGCGTTCGAGCAGGGCCGCGGCATGGGCGCCGTGGGCACCGCCGTCGACTTCGATGTGGCGTTCGAGGTAGGCGACGAAGCGGCCGCACGGCAGGCCCTCGGCGCGCATCTGGCGGGCGAGGGGCAGGAACATCTGGGGGATCAGTTCTTCGCGGCCGTGCAGGAACACGGCGGCGCGCACGGGGAGGGGTTCGGTCAGGAAGGAGAGGGTGGTGCTGGTGAAGTGCTGGGCGGCCTTGGGCAGGCCGGAGTCGGCGAGCGCTTCGCGGTGGGGGCGGCCGGTCTGGAGGTGGTGGAGGAAGCGCTGGATGGGGGCGGTGTCGGCGCCCAGTTCGGTCATGGCTTCGGTGTACCAGGTGAAGTGGCTGGCGTGGCCGTGGCGGTAGGGGAGGCGGTCGGACTCTTCGTCGAGAACGATTTCGTGGATCAGGCGCGCGGCCTCGGGGTCGGCGGGGGGGCGCCAGGGGGTGGTGGTGGGGGCGAGGTCGTGCTGGAGGGACTTGAGGAGGCTCATGAAGTCCCAGACGGCGGTGACGTGGTGTTGGGTGAAGGTGCGGAGGTGGGGGAGGGTGCGGAGGGTGGTGTAGAGGGGGTGGGTGGCGAGGTGGTGGCGCAGGGTGGGGAGGGTTGGGGTGGTGGTTGGGGTGGGGGGCATGGGGCTGGGGGCGGGGGCGGGCTGGGGGTGTGGGGGTGGGTGGTTCGTCGGGGGCGGGGCGAGGATGCGCGGTTTCGCTTGACGGGCTGGTGCAAGTGGTTACGGTGGCGCGTCGCGACCGCGGGTGTAGTTCAGCGGTAGAACGTCAGCTTCCCAAGCTGAATGTCGCGGGTTCGATCCCCGCCACCCGCTCCAGTTTTTCGTCCGGAACGAGCGCGCGAATGCGCGCAACACCTTCCTCCTGCTGCGATTGCGCGGGCAGATGTTGGTCGGTTTCGAGGGTGCATCGAAGGTGCCGCCGAATCCCGCGAAGCCTCGAAAGCTCATGTGCGAGAGGCTGAGTGTCGTGAGTTCGGGGCGATTCTCTGCAAAGTTCACACTGCCAGTTCAGGGCGTTCTCGGGCCGTTCCGAAGACCGAGTTCGGCGAACGTTCGACATTCAGACGAACACGCTGAGTGGCGAGAAGTCGATTCAACGCCCCACTCCAGCGCGAGGCCCCTGTTGGCCCCTCAACCCCCGCGCCGCTGAAGGCCCGTCGCCCGCCCACACCGCCTTCGGCAGGGGCCCGCCTTGTCACGACGATGAGTCACTTCTTGTAGAAGTGCTGTTCGGGCGACATCCGACGGAGGAACTTCTGCATTGCTTGCGACGTGTAGCTCTTGATCGACGAGTAGCTTGCAACGAACTCGTGGGCAGACGGCACGCTCGCCGATCGCCAGACCTGGTATAGGTCGTCCTTCAGGAAGAACAGGACACGCACGAAGCGGGTGGGAAGCCTCAGGTCTACATCTGGTTCCTGGGTCAGGCCGGCCCAAGACCATCGCGCCTGTTCCCGATTCCTGACAGTCACCCTGCGGCGGAGCCATGCCCCTGGGCAGTGGAGCACGGTCGCCGTTGTAGATGGCTGGTAGCGCGATCGCTTGTCCGCGAAGTTCGAGGCGCTACTGCACGCCTCGATCGCTACGCAGTCGGCAAACCCGTCCATCTCCGAGAGGAAGACCCAGAGCCCGTCAGGCTGGGTCTTGAAGGTGTCCGTGCCCGCTGCCACCAAACGGGGCCCCGTCGCTGATCCGTCGACCGGTTGAGCCTTCAACCAAGCTCCCGCCGGACGACTCGGTGGCCAGAGTTTCCTGCTCACGTGAGGCCACTGCGCGAGCGCTTGCTTCGCGCGGGTGTCGAAACGCTTCTTGCTCTTCTTGGCTACCACCCCTCCATCTTAATGCCCTGCGCCTTGTCGGCAGTTCGCGGTTGTCTCGCAGCAGAACCTTAGGCAGAATCTCGTGCTCTTGCGCTGAGAGTATAGCACGTGCTATACCCGTCGCGCAACACCTAGGAGTATATCGGTTGATCCTGTCGATCCGCATGCAAGAGCTCCACGATAAAGGCCGCGGCGCCGGCCGGAGGCTACTCCGTGCCTGAGCGCCCCTTTCGTGTGCTCAGCCTGGACGGCGGCGGGATGCGCGGGGCGTACACCGCGACCTACCTCTCTGCCGTTGCCAGCGGATTCTCCCACCGTCGCGGCGTTGGCGCACTGGACGTTGGCGCGGCTTTTGACCTGATCGTCGGCACCAGCGTCGGAGGAATCATCGCGTGCTCGCTCGCGGCCGGCGTGCCACTGGAGAGCATGGTCTCGATGTTCCGCGAGGATGGCCCCAGGATCTTCCCACGAAGGCTACCTGCGGCATTCGGTTGGCGACTCGTCCGCGACATTTTTGCGCGACCCCGCGCTATCCGCGCAGGGGCCGAGCAACTACGGGCGTCCCTCTCGCGGATCCTTGGCACCACCACGATCAAGCAAATCTACGAGCGCCGGGGGATCGCTCTCGCGATCACGGCAGTTGAAATGGGGCAGCATCGGAGTTGGGTCTTCAAGACGCCCCACTTGGCGTCCTCGAACCACCGTGACGACGGCTACACACTGGTTGATGTTTGCCTTTCCACAACGGCGGCACCGATCTACCGGTCACTCGCCGCTGTTGACCACCCAGACTCCGGGCCATCAGGCTATCGCGTATTCGTCGACGGAGGACTCTGGGCGAACAACCCCGTCCTGGTAGGACTCCTCGAGGCGCTGGAGCTGGCAAAGCCAGCCCAGGAGATCCAGATTTTCTGCCTCGGAACGTGTCCCCAGCCCGTTGGCGATAGCATCCGGCGGGCGGAGGTTGATCGAGGCCTGCTGCAATGGAAGTTCGGAGGCCTTGTCGCGCCGTTGGCGATCGATGCCCAGGAGCTCGCATTCGACAACATGGCGAGAATTCTCGCAAAGCACCTCGCGCCACGCGTCGTCAGCGTCACGCGCCTCCCCGGTGATAGGGTTCCCGCGGCGCTCATGAAGTACCTCGATCTCGACGAGACGCGCCCCGCGGCGATCGACGCGTTGATCAACCAGGCCAGGTCTGACGCCGACATCGCCAACAGCAGATGCAGCAACCCCAACGACGCAGCTGGACAGTTGATCTGCAGACTCTTCGACGACGCGCCAGTGGCCAGCCCGCTGGCCTTAGAGGCGCAGGCGCAGCGTCTGTAGGCAAGCAACGGCCCACCAAGCCCCAGAGACAACACGATGTTCAATTGCTCCGACGATGTCCTTGGATTCCATGACGTTGAAGTGACCCTCCCGCTCAAGGAGCGTGAGGAGATGCGTGGCCGTCGGAAGGCCGTGCGCGAGCGCTTGAAGGCAGGCTTGGAGAAGAGTGGCAAGCCGCTACCGATCGAATCCAAGAGCCAAGGGTCCTACGCGATGAAGACCATGACGCAGGATCCGGACAAGGACTACGACATCGATGATGGCGTCTACTTCGACAGGGCTGATCTCGTTGGCTCGCGTGGAGCCGACATGTCGTCACTTGAAGCCCGTCAGATGGTACGCGACGCCGTCGACGACCGCAGCTTCAAGACGAAACCGGAGGTGCGGCCCAACTGCGTCCGCGTCGTCTACGATGCTGGCTACCACGTCGATCTTCCGGTCTATCGCCGTGTCACCTCGAAGGACGTATTCGGCACTGAGTCGGTGTACTACGAGCTCGCCAGCGTCGACTGGAAGCGTTCGGATGCCAGAGACGTCACCGCTTGGTTCGATAAGGAGAACGAACTGCAGAGCCCCGACAAGGAGAATGGCCGGCAGCTGCGGCGCATCACTCGGCTACTCAAGAAGTTCGCGAAGAGTCGGAAGGACTGGAAGGGCAAGGCCCTCGGCGGCTTCGGCATCACGAAGCTCGTCGTCGAGAAGTACAGCGCCAACGCCCTCCGCGAGGACACGGCATTGCACTCGGTGATGCAGGCGATCAAGAGCCGACTCGACTACGACCTTGTCGTCAAGCATCCCGTGACACCCAACGACACGATCACGAAGGGGAGGGACGACGCCAGGGCCAGGTTTTTGCGTGAGAAGCTCGGCGATGCCCTAGAATGGCTGAAGCCAGTGTTCGACGCACAATGCGACAGGAAGACCGCGGCGGCCTGCTGGGACAAGGTCTTCAACACGAGCTACTTCACAGAGCGCCTTAAGAAGGAGACAAGCGCGTCAGCGGAACTCCCAACTGGCGCGTTGGACGGCGGGCTGCTGAAGACGGTCAGCGCTACTCCGGCCGCGCGAGACGCCGTTCAAAAGGACGGCGGCGGTCGGTATGCCTGATGGCAGGGACGCCGGAGTCTGCCGCGCTCGCGACGAGGCTGTGCGCCAAGTCGGGGAGTGGCTGTCAAGCCTTGGCGGAGACATCCTCCCCCTGAGTCCGAGTGCCTTGCGGAGCTACTCGAAGCGACGCGCGTACGCTGGATGGAGACTGAAGGTCACCACTTCCCAGGGCATTGAGGTTCTGGATGTGATCCTCGACCAGCGGTTTCCGCGATCGCCGGTGCGCATCGCCTTCGTCACGCGGCCGCGTGACTCGATCCTGCCGCACGTCGAAGGCGACGGCGTCTTCTGCCTCTACCCTTCCTCAGCTTCGACCCGGTTCACCGATCCGGTAAGTATCGCACAGAATGCGCTCGGCGAAGCAGTCCGACTTGTCGAGGACCTGCGGCTTGGAGTGCGCGACAACGACTTGCGGGACGAGTTCCTCTCGTACTGGAGCCTCCACGCTTCGGATCACGGCCTTCTCAGCCTCCTCAATCCCTCGGGACGCAGCCGAATCGTGAGGGTCTCGCTTGTACCTCTCCCCATCGCAGCTGAAGACGACGACGCCATCCGGGCCTGGCTCACCAACCGGTATTCGCGAGCTCGCCCGTTCCGAGCAGCAACAAGCGACGCGGTGCTCCTGTGGCTCCCTCAAGCCATCCTACCTCACGAATACCCACGGACATCGAAAGACATTCTCGGCATTGCCGATCGAGCCGAAGGGCAGGGGGGGCGCCTGCTCGAAGCAGCGGTGTCGCGGTCAGACGCCTCCACCCTCGTACTCCTCGCGGCAACGACGACGACGGGGCCATGCCTCGCTGCGATCACCCTTCACCGTCCGCTGAATATCGAGAACGGGTTTCGGGCGGGCAAAGTGCCGCAGGGTGTGTTCACGCGCAGGTTCTTCGGTGAGGGCAAGGTCGTGTGTGGGACCGTCACCCGCGTCGACGGTTCGTGGGTGCACGGTCGAGGCTCGGACGCACGGCTTGAACGGCTCGCCGCTTCCAAAGTCGTCGTTCTGGGATGCGGTTCGGTTGGAAGCCAAGTAGCGGTTGCGCTGGCGCAAGCCGGCGTAGGTCGGCTCGTGCTTGTCGATCCAGAGAACCTCGAGTCGGCGAACATCGGCCGGCACGCTCTTGGCGCGGAGGATCTGGGCAAGAACAAGGCAGAAGCACTTGCCCATCGAATCCGCGCCCGGTTTCCTCACTTGCGAAGCGTTGAGGCTCGGCACTCGGAGTGGGACGAGGCTATCAAGAAGGAACCCTCCTTGTTCGAGCCAAGCCATTTGATCATCAGTGCGATCGGCAACTGGAGCTCCGAGGCGTCGCTGAACGAGTGGCACATCGCAGGATCACGCCCGCAACCGATCGTGTATGCGTGGACGGAGGCTCACGCTTGCGCTGGGCATGCGGTTGCCGTCTGCGGAGTCGGCGGCTGCCTTCAGTGCGGGTTCTCCGAGTTGGGCGAGCCCAAAGACCCGGTGACCAAGTGGCCCGAGGGCGCCACGACGCTGCAAGAGCCTGCCTGCGGCACTCAATTTCAGCCGTACGGCCCTGTCGAGCTCATGCACATCAACTCCATGGTCTCGGAGCTCGCGTTGGACACGCTCCTCGGTTCCGTCGCAGTGTCGACCGAACGAACCTGGGTCGGCCGCCGCAGCCTATTGGTTAGCGCTGGTGGCGAGTTTACGGATCGCTGGAAGGTCGAAGGTTCCGGTATGCCGAACGGTGGATTCCTGCATGAGAGCCACTGGGTGGTCGACCGGTCTTGCTGCGAGTGTGGAGTCAGACGTTGATGATCGAATACTCCGTTGGATCCTCAAGTCAAATTCTGGTCCTCACCGATCACGTATTGGCGCACTTTCGAGAACACAGGCAGGTGCGGTGGCGCAGCAAGGAGGCCGGCGGTCAAATATTTGCTCGCATCGACGGTCTTAGGATCGTTATTTGTGAGGCTACCGGACCACGATTGTCTGATCGGCGAGGGTGGAACAGCTACGTGCCGGACAGAAGGGCTGAGCAGGTCGAGATCACTTCCCGGCACAAGCTTGGCTTGGAGTACGTTGGCGACTGGCACACACACCGCGAGGACGTGCCAGAACCATCCGAGACCGACGTTCAGAACATAGGGGAATGTGTTCGACGATCCAAACACGAACTCCGGGGCTTCCTTCTAATCGTCGTCGGACGCGCCAATCCGCCGCTCGGGCTTCATGTCTCGATGCATGACGGCAAGGTTCTCAGTGAACTGCGCCCGCGTCTGCCAGGGAGCTCGTGATGGCTAGGAAGTTCCTCACCCCAACCGACCTCGCCAACCACCTCGCCTGCGCCCACCGCACCCAGCTCGAACGCCTCCGCCACACCAACCAACTCCGCGTCCCCTTCGCCCCGGACGCCCGCCTCGAGGCCATGATCCAGCGCGGCGCCCAGCA
>JAEUHP010000227.1 GCA_016795295.1 Planctomycetota bacterium
GCTGCCGGAGGTCGTCGACAATTCATGGCCTCGCGGCAGCGACGATCGTGGGTTGTTCGTGGATACCCGGGGTCGGGTGCGGTGGGGCCCTGTACCGGCAGCGAGCCGAGCGCGCAGCCGGGACGAAAACCGACGTCAGAAGTGGATGGTCAGCGGCCTCGTGCAAGCCTTGGGGCACTTTCTGGCCACGCTGCAAGCCGGTGCGTGCGGGGAGAGCCGGGTTGCGCGCGAACCCGAGTTTGGATACAAAGCCCATAGCCGCGGGACCGCGGCTTCGTCCAACTGATCCCATCCAGAAGAAGCCGCGGGGTGCCCGCCAGCGTGGTTGGCCCTGGTCGCGGTTATCCTCTAGATAGGACATCTTCGTTGGGCGGACAGGTGCTGTCTTGACGGGTGGATTGACGCCGACTGAGAAGTTCCTTACCAGGCTTTCGCAGAGGAGTTTCCTGCGACTGTGGAGCCATCCAAACGTTTTCCGCGACCAGGGGAATCGTGGAGGTGGTGACGGAAAGGAGGTCGTAGACCTGCTCGCAGTCTTCGGGCGTCACGTGGTGCTCTTCTCCGACAAGGACTGCGACTACCCGATTGGTCCGGACCCGCAGGTGCAGTGGAGGCGCTGGTACAATCGCGCGATCACGCGGTCCGTGAACCAGTTGGTTGGGGCGCAGCGTTGGATTGAGAATTTCCCGACCCGTGTCTTCTTGGACCGCTCCTGCACGCAGCGTTTCCCGTTGGATCTTGCTCCTGCGGACCGACGTTTCCACCGAATCGTCGTGGCGCACGACCGGACGGGGCGGCGAGCGGCTGCAATTGGCGGGTCTGGCTCCTTGCTGATCAAGCCCAGTGTTGTAGGCAGTGCGGAGCGCTTTGCGGTCGGAGTTGTCGGTGAGAGCATGCCGTTTTGCCACGTCTGGGATGAGCGCGTCGTGCCTCTCATCATGGATCACCTCGACACGGCCGAGGATCTCGTGACCTACCTCGAGAGGCGAGAGGAGTTCTTCCTGTCCGGCAAACTCGGCATCGCAGCTGGCGAGGAGGAGTTACTCGCGTGGTACCTGAGTAGAGTCGACGCCGATTACAGGCACTACTTCTCTGTGCCCGAGGGCGTTGATAAGGTGGTAGTCGGTGAGGGGCACTGGGCTGCATTCGTCGGCAGCGACACGTATCGTCGTTACAAGGAGGCGAATCAGCGCAGCTACCTGATCGATGAGATCGTCGACAAGTTCACGGATCATGCTGTTGCGGGCACCCTGTACAGGGACAATGGGCTGCACACACTGGAGGAGCTGGAGCTTGGCTTTCGCGCGCTTGCTTCACAGGGACGAGTTGAGCGACGAGTCTTGGCGAATGCGCTGTACGGCGCCGTGGTCGAGGCTGGCAAGATCCCGCTCTTCTTTCGTGTCCTTCAACCAAGTGCTTCGCGAGATGCGTTCTACGTGTTCCTCGTATGTCGCAGGCTCGACAGCGAAAGTTACAAGGACTATCGGCATCGGCGAGGAGAGATCCTGCTGGCATACGTCGAGTGGCAAGCAGGCAAGCTTATTCCCGTTGGCTCGCAGGTTGTTGGTCTTGCCGTTGACTCTGAAGCGCATCTGGGCGCAGAGGTCAGCGAGGACTTGATGTACGTGCCACGCTTGGAAGTCAGTGCAAAGCGGATGGCAGCCGTGACCAAGGTGGCGAAGGAGCTCGGGTGGGGAGAGAAGCTACGCGAGCGCTCCTATAGCACCGAGGAGTATCCCTCGCCAATGGCGATCCCGCGAAAGGGGCCTGGTCGAAACAAGCCCTGCCCGTGCGGAAGCGGTGCCAAGTTCAAGAAGTGTTGTGGACGGATCTGAGCTTTGGTATTGATCATCTGCCGCTATGCCGCCTAATTGGCCGCAGCAGCCGACGAGCGCCGCAAGCGGCGCTCGCGGCTGAGCGCCAAAGACGTTGGGCAGACGCGGCATGCGTTCGCGCTTGATGATGCGTGAGTTTTACGACCTTCAAGTAGACATCAATGAACCCGACACTGTGCACGAAGCTGGAAGAATCACACTTTTCCCCGAAGCCTGCCCCGGCCACACTTTTCTGCCCATGATCGACGACGAGCAGTTCGCGCGGATGTTCGAGGGCGACTGCAAGGGCAACCTCGAAGAGCTGGCGAAGTCAGTCGTTGTCCACTTGGTCGAGGACCCTGACGGCAGGCTCGACAAGGAGCGCGCGGACACCGCGGCGTTCGTCGAGCGGCTCCGCAAGAGGTGGCAGCTCTCGCTCAAGCTCACCGATCTGTTCCTCCACACGTTCATGGAGTTGGGCCAGAAGATCAACGAGGAGGAGCGACCCAAGGCCGTTCAGCGCAACAACGCGAAGTTCGAGGCCATCATCCGCAACCACGCTGCTGAGGGTGCGGACATTGGCACTCTTCGAGCGTGTTGATCGTGTTGCCCCAAACAGGATGGTGCGTCCTCGCAGGCTGTCGTATGCCATTGCATGGCCGTATCCAGCCTGAGGCCCGCTGGCGACGGGGGGCCAACCACCCTGGGCGCTTGCCCTTGCCTGGAGGGCTGCCATCACGCACACCGCCCCCACGAGTTTCGCTTTCATGGCATAGTCCTTATCGGTCACTAGTCAGGCACGTAGTCTACTCGTTGCGCGGGATCCGCACACCTGGCCACTCGTTTTGTCCTCGGTCGCCGGGCTGCAGCGCTGCCGATCCCTGCGCCACCCGTCAGTGGCGTTCAGTGTCGTCCGAGCGTGGCGTCGGTGCCGCCGAAGTCGATGACCCTCGCTGGGTCGCCCTTAGTCGGGCAACCTGCATTGTCGCCCGGTCGAAGAAGTGGTGCAGGTGGGCCGCTCCATCATCGGAACCATTTGGGTCGGCGAACCCGGGCGCACGGACGCGCTCGGCCGCTACACGGATTCTTGACGAGCGTCGCAATGGCATGGGCCTTTAGGACTTCCGCCCGTCGCAAGGGGCTCGGCTGATCCTCTTGCCGCGATTCGGACTGCCGCCTCTTGCCCAGGTGTTGCCAAGGGGCGGTGCCTGAATTGGCAGGGCGAACTAGGTCGGCAGCCCCGCGGTGCGAGGGGACTCGGCGAACTCCTCTCCCAAAACGCCTCTTGGCCTAGACCCAGCGAGTGACGCTGCCTCGGCTTTCTCCCTAAAGGCTGGTCCAGCCCCAGGGCAAGTTCACTCGCCGGATCGAACCACCGCGCCCTGCCTGACCCCACCCCCCAAACCGCCCACACCCCCCTTCCCATCGCCCGCCTACAGCCCCCTCCAGCTCCCAGCCCCGCCCCGCCCACCCCCCAGACCAACACCCAGGCCCCGTTCCGCTCTTGACCCAACCGCCCACGATCCGCACAATCCTCGCCCCTTCTTCCCCGCCCCTTCCCCGCCCACACCCAGCCATGCCGCGCCCCTTGGCCGTGATCTGCCTCGCTGCCGGACTCGGCAAGCGCACCAAGGTCAGCACCCCCAAGGTCTTGCTGCCCCTGTGCGGCCGCTCCCTGGCGGCCTCGGCCCTCGCGGCGGCGGCACCCCTCCAGCCCCAGCGCACCGTCGTCGTCCTGCACCACCAAAAGGACGCCGTCGAAGCGGCTCTTCGCGCTGCCGGCCAGGGCCAGAACCTCGAATTCGTCGACCAGGGCGCACCCAAGGGCACTGGCCACGCCGTGGCCGCCGCCATGGCCACCCTCGCCGACTTCCAGGGCGACGTCCTGGTGCTCTACGGCGATTGCCCCCTGATCACCACCGCCACCCTCGAACGCTTGCGGGCCTTGCGCCAGGACGCCCCGTGCAGCGTCCTCACCGCGTTCCCCGACAGCCCGGCGGGCCTCGGCCGCATCCTGCGGGATGGCCAGGGCCGCTTCGTCGGCATCCGCGAAGACCGCGATTGCTCCCCGGCCGAACGTGCGATCGACGAGATCAATGCCGGCTTCTACTGCTTCGACGCCGCGGCCCTGCGGCCTGCGTTGGCGGCGCTCCAGCCGAACAACGCCCAGGGCGAGTACTACCTGACCGATGCCGTCGAGTCGTTCGCCAAACGGGGAGCCGAGATCCCGACCCTGGTGGTCGACGACGTGCGTGAGATCCAGGGCGTCAACTCCCTGGCCGACTTGGCCGTCGCGCGCGAGATCATGCAGGAACGCATCCTGCTGGAGCACCTGGCCAACGGCGTCCTGATCAGCGACCCGGCCAGCACCTGGATCGACCATGGCGTCGTGATCGGGGCCGAGACCCGCATCCTGCCGTGCACCGTGATCGGTGCCGGGTGCCGCATCGGCAGCCATTGCGAAGTCGGCCCGTTCGCCCACCTGCGCGCTGGTACCGTGCTCGAGGACGGCGCCGAGATCGGCAACTTCGTCGAAGTGAAGAAGAGCCGGCTCGGCAAGGGCGCCAAGGCCAAGCACCTCGCGTACCTCGGCGATGCCGAGGTGGGGGCCAAGGCCAACATTGGCGCCGGCACCATCACCGCCAACTACGACGGCGTGCACAAGAACCCGACCCAGATCGGCGAACGCGCCTTCATCGGCAGCGGCAGTGTCCTGGTGGCACCGTGCTCGGTGGGGGACCGGGCGATGACCGGGGCCGGCGCGATCGTCAAGCGCGGCAGCCAGGTGCCGGCCGACGAGGTGTGGGTGGGCCTGCCGGCGCGCTACCTGAAGCGCCGCGAACTCGGCAAGCCCGGCAAACTGGAGGGAGCATGAGCACGCGCGGCGATCGACTGCGGGTCTTCACCGGCACGGCGCATCCGCGCTTGGCCCAGGACATCTGCTCGCACATGGGCGTGCCGCTCGGTGCCGCGTCGTTGGCGCGCTTTCCGGACGGGGAGCTCAACCTCAAGGTCGAGTGCGACGTGCGCGGCGCCGACGTGTTCGTGGTCCAACCGACTTGCCCGAACGTGCACGAGCACCTGTTCGAGCTGCTGTCGTTCGCCGACTGCCTGCGGCGCGCCTCGGCGGACCGCATCACCGCGGTGATTCCGTACTTCGGCTATGCGCGCAAGGACCGCAAGGACGAAGGGCGCGTGCCGATCAACGCCAAGCTGGTCGCCAACCTGCTGGTGACCGCGGGCTACAACCGCGTGGTCGCCATCGACCTGCACGCGGCGCAGATCCAGGGCTTCTTCGACATCCCGGTCGACCACCTCTATGGCCGGCCGGTGATGATCGACCGCGTGCGCCAGTTGGAGACCAAGGACGTGATGGTCGTGTCGCCGGACATCGGCGGCACCAAACTGGCCCGCGCCTACGCCAAGGAACTCGGCTGCGACCTCGCGATCATCGACAAGCGCCGCATCAGCGGCGAGCAGACCGTGATCGAACACGTGATCGGCGAGGTCAAGAACCGCGACGTGCTGCTGGTCGACGACATGGTCAGCACCGGCGGTTCGATCGTCGACGCGGCCCGCATCGTCAAGGACAAGGGCGCGCGCAAGGTGTTCATCGTCGCCACCCACGCCGTGTTGTGCGGCAATGCCGTCGAGCGCCTGAACAGCGCCGACGTCGAGAAGATCCTGTTCGCCGACACCGTGCCGCTGCACGACAAGAAGATCCAGCGGCTCGAAGTCTGCTCGGTGGCGCAGTTGCTCGCACGCGCCATCGACCGCATCCACCGCAGCGAGAGTGTCAGCAAACTGTTCGAGAGCGAGCGCTGAACGAGCCACGGCACGCGCCGCGGCGCGCGCCCTGAACTGCAGCTTCCCCCACGTATTCCTCAACCGAGTTCCCGAAGAGAAAAGCCATGAAAGTCGTCCCGATGAAAGCCGAGCGTCGCACTGCCCTCGGTCGCAACCAAGTGGCCGCGCTGCGCGCCGATGGGTGGATGCCCGCCGTCGTCTACGGCGAAGGCAAGGAATCGCTGTCGATCGCCATCTCGGAGTGGGAACTCGACCAGCACGTCAAGGCGCACCACAAGGTGTTCCAGCTCGACATCGCCGGCGCCAAGCAGGCGGCGTTCCTGCAGGAAGTCGCCTGGCACGCCACCAGTGACCGCCCGCTGCACGCCGACTTCAAGCGCATCGACCTGACCAAGCCGATCGATGCCGACGTCGAGGTGACGCTGGTCGGCCACGCCGCTGGCCTCAGCAAGGGCGGCACCCTGGTCAAGGACCACGTGGTGCTCAAGGTGCGCTGCTTGCCCACCGAGATCCCGGACGGCGTCGAGTACGACGTCAGCAAGGTCGAGCTCGACCAGTTCGTCACCGCGGCCGAGATCAAGCTGCCGACCGGCGTCGAACTGGTGTCGCCGCCGACCATGCCGGTGTGCCACGTCGCCAAGCTGGTGGTCCAGGCGGCTCCGGCGGCCCCGGCAGCTGCGGCCGCACCGGCCGAGGGCGCGGCCCCAGCCGCGGGAGCAGCCAAGGCCGACGACGCGAAGAAGGCCGACAAGCCCGCGAAGGGCTGATGGCTGGGCGCCGGCGCTGGGCGCTGGCGCTGATGGCTCTGTGCCGGCGCTGCGTGCTGCGTGCCGGTGTCCCGTGTCGGGCCGGTGCCGGCCACGCGGTTGCACCGCGTCGTGCTCCCGCGCCCCATCAGCGGCGTGGGTTCGCCGGCGCCTCTTCGGGGCGCAACACCGCGCCAGCGCGCAGGGTCGCCTGCACCCAGCCCAGGGTGCGCATGTCCAGGTCCCGTTCGCTCGGACTGCGCTTGGCGGCACTGCGCAGCGGCATGGCCAGGCGTTGGTTGCCGGCGAGCCGTTCGGCATGGCGCGCCAAGAACTGCCAGTAGAGCCGCGTGATCGGGCAGGTGCGCTGCGGATCGAAGGCGCATTCTCGGCAGGCGTCGCCCATGCGCTGCAGGTAGGCCGAGCCGGCGACGTAGGGCTTGGTCGTCATCAGCTCGCCCACGGCGAAGCTGGCCATCGCCAGCACGTTCGGCTCGACCACCCAGTCATAGGCGTCGGCATAGGCGACCCAGAACCAGTCGGTCAGCTGCCGCGGGTCCACGTCCAGCAGGGTGGCGAGGTTGCCGAGCACCATCAGCCGCGTGATGTGGTGGCTGTAGGCCTCGCGCCAGACGTCGGCCACCACATGGTCGAGACAGTGCAGTCCGGAGGGCTGCCCCCAGAACGCCGCCGGCAGGGGCTCGGCCGCCCGCAGCTGGTTCGCATCCAGGGGGGCGCCGGCCAGGCTGCGCAGGCCGTCGGTGGCCTCGTGCACGTGGCGCACGAACTCGCGCCAGCCGAGCAGTTGCCGCACGAAGCCCTCTTTGCTGGCCAGAGGCAGGTCCAGTGCCAGGACCCCGTCCAGCACCGTCTTGGGCAACAGGCGATGCAGGTTGAGCAGGGGCGCGAGGCGCGTGTGGAACAGGCCGCTGGAACGGACCGAGAACGCGTCTTCGAACGGGCCGAACTGCGGCAGGCAGTGCTGCTGGGCCCAGTGCCAGAGCCGTTCGGCGTCGGCACGGCGCGCCGGCAGCTGGGCCAGGTGCAGTTGCCCGGGGTGCTGGGCAAAGCGCTCGCGGACCAGGGCGCCGACTTCGGCGGTCACCTCGTCCACCGCGAATTCGGGTGGGGTCGGTGGCACCGGCTCGCCGCGGAACGGCCGGCGGTTCTCGGTGTCGAAGCTGAACTTGCCGCCGAGCGGCTTGCCGCGCGCCATCAATACGCCGGTGCGGCGCCGCACCTGCCGGTAGAACGCGTCCATGCGCCACGGGGGGCCGGGGATGGCGGCGAAGTCGGCGGGCTCGGTCAACCAGCCCTCGTGGGGCAGCTCGACCAGGCTGCCGTTGGCGAGCAGCGGTGCCAGCGTCGCGCGCAGTTCGCGCTCGGCCGGCCGCTGCAGGCGCAGCGGGCCCAGTTCGCGCGCCAGGGGTGCCAGCGCCGCAGCGTGGTCCTGGTCGCTCGCCACGTAACGCACGGCGACGCCGCGGTTGGCCTGCTCCAGGGCGAAGTGCCGCTGGTTGGCCAGCACCAGGGCCAGCTTCTGCTGGTGGTAGGGACGCCGCGCCGCCTTGGCGGCGCTCTCCACCAACACGATGCCCAGCTCGCCAGCGGGTTCGCGGGCCAGCGGTCCGATGCCGTCGTGCAGTTGGTCGTAGGCGACGAACAGCCAGCGCCGGCCGCTCAGCCGACTCGGCGTCAGGGCGCGCAGGCGTTGCGTGAACACACTCACCGCCGGGCGTTCGCCCGGCGCGCCGGGTGGGATGCGCGGTTCGGCGCGCCTTCGGGACGGCCAGGGTGGCCGGGGCCATCGCTCGCGCCCCAACGAGGCGCGGCCATGGCGGCAACCGCGGTGCGGTTGCGGCCATGGCCGCGCGGGGGCGGGCCGCCGATCGGGCCCCTGAGAATCAGTACCAGTTGCGGTTGTTGTTCGCCGCGTCGAGTGCGTTCTTCAGCAGTTCCTGCTCGCGCCGGAATTGGCTGCCGACCGGCGTGTAGCCGCGCTGGGCCAGGCTGGCGATCGCGCGCTGCATCAGTTCGCCGATGGTCAATACGCCGAGCTGGCGGTCGCGGATCCGGCAGTGCGGGCTGACCAAGCCGGTCATCACGTTGCAGTGCATCGCCACGAGCTGGGCGGACAGCATGTAGGCCATGTTGCAGCTGTTCGCCATGCGCAAGTAGCTGCGCAGCGCGAACGCCGAACCCGGTGCCACCTGCTGGCCGAACTGGTTGCGCAGGTAGAGGCCCGGCAGGGTCGGCAGGATGCGGTAACCCGACACCAGACGCAGGCCGTTGCAGTTGCCCCAGAAGCCGATGGTGTGGCCGCAGCAGCGCAGGCTCTGTGCCACCACCCCGAAGTCGCGGATGTTCTGGTCGGCGCAGCCGCACACCTCCACGGCGAGCTGCAGGGTGGTGGTGCCGACGTAGCCGGCGACCAGTGGCACTTCGACGGTGTAGGTCGCCGCGGGCACGTTCGGGAACACGTAGCGGCCGTTCGCGTCGGTGCGGGTCGACAGGGAGGTCGAGCCGGTCACCAGGCGCACTTCCCAGTCGGCCAAGCCGGGCTCACTGCCGTTGCGGGTGCCGCTGCGGTCGTCGTCGCGGAACACCGAGCCCGTGACGTTGGTGCCGATCCCGGAGCCGATCCGGAAGTTCTCGTAGGACAACACCGCGCAGCGACCGAGCGCCGCCGAGAAACCGCCGCGCAGCAGGTACGGGTTCTCCGGGCCGTAGGTCAGGTCCCAGTTGTCGCCGGCCCAGACCTTGAACTGGCACGGCTCCGCGGGATTGGTGCCGAACGGCTGCAGCAGCAACGACTGGCCCTGGCCGCCGAGGCCGAGGCCGAACACCGCCGACTGGTTGTTGCTGAACGGCAGCGACAGCGTGATCACCCCGTTGGTGTTGACCACCTGGACGAAGCGGTCCATCGGGTCGTTGCCCGACAGCACCAGGTCCGCGCCGTTGAACGGGTCGGTGACGTGCACGTAGTAGACGCCGCTCGGCGTCGCCGGGTCGAAGGCCAGGAACACGGCCTCGCTGTCGAACTGGAAGTAGTGCCCGCCGTAGCTCGGGTCGACCAGCCGCGGCGCCGGGACGCCTTGGGCCGAGACCAGGGACAGCGGGTAGACGTTGTCCTCACATTGGGCCAACGCGGCAGTGGCCAGGAGACTCTGGAGGACGATCGGGAGCAGGGCGGACTTGGACATTCGTGAGTTGGGTATTGGGAACTGCACCAGCAAACCACGGCCACGGCGTTGTGCCGGCCGACCGTATGCGGCTGGTCCTGCCGGCGTTGCGGTGGTTGGCCAGCCGCCCTTGCCAAGGCCGCTTGCGGCGGTCTCGCCCAGGGACCGAAGCCCGCACGAAGTTGGATTCCCGGGGAGCGTGCTTGGCCGCAACCGGCCGCGGCAGTAGCAACTAGGCCGTGCTCGAACAGGTCCTGCTCGAACTGGCGCTGCTGTTCGCGTTGTGCGTCGGCGTCGCGGTTTCGTTCCACCGGCTGCGGCTGCCGCCGATCGTCGGCTTCTTGGTGGCGGGTGTGCTGGTCGGCCCGAACGGCATCGGTCTCGTGCGCCACGAGGAGATGGTGCGCGAACTCGCCGAGGTGGGAGTCGTGGTGCTGCTGTTCGCCGTGGGCCTCGAGGTGCCGCTCGGCCAGCTCGCCCGTCTGCGCCGCACCATCGCCTTCGGCGGTGGTCTGCAGGTGGTGGGCACGGTCGGCCTCGGTGCTCTGGCTTGCGCCTTGGCGGGCCTCGGCTGGCACCAGGCGCTGTTCCTCGGCTTTCTGCTGAGCCTGTCCAGCACCGCGGCTTCGACCAAGATGCTGGTCGACCACGGCGAGTTCAGTTCGCCGCACGGCCGGGTGGTGCTCGGCATCAACATCGCCCAGGACCTGGCGGTGGTGCCGATGATCCTGCTGATCCCGATGCTCGGCACCGGTGCGGGCGACGGCGGCACCACGCCGCTCACCGCCTTGCGCAACCTGGGCATCTTGGTGCTGGTGCTGGCGGTGGCCCGTTGGCTGCTGCCGCGCGTGATCGACCTGGTCTGCCGCACCCGCAGCCGCGAACTGTTCGTGCTGCTGCTGGCGACCTTGTGCCTGTCGTCGGCGGTGGTGACGGCCCACCTCGGCCTGTCGCTGGCGCTCGGTGCGTTCCTGGCCGGCATCCTGCTCGCCGACAGCGAACACCACAGCCAGGCGGCGGCCGAGGTCGAACCGTTCCGCGATGCGTTCGCCAGTCTGTTCTTCGTGTCGATCGGCATGCTGTTCGATTGGCGCACGATCGCCGCGGCGCCGGTCACGGTCGCGGCGGCCCTGCTGGCCGTGGTGCTCGGCAAGGCGGGCATCGTGATGTTCGCGGCGTGGCGCCTGGGCCAGCCGTTCTGGGTGCGGTTGCGCGCGGGACTGGCGCTGGCGCAGGTCGGCGAGTTCTCGTTCGTGCTGGTGCAGGTCGGCAAGCAGGAGCGCATCCTCGAAGGCCAGGCCGAACGCGTGTTCCTGGTGGTGGCCGTGCTGTCGATCGCGTGCACGCCGCTGCTCTACGCCCTCGGGAGGCGGCTGGCACTGCGGGCTCGCGCGGGTGCCGATCCGGGCAAGAGCGGCGACGAGCGTCTGCACGACCACGCGATCGTGGTCGGCTACGGCCCCACCGGCCGCGCGGTGGTCTCGGGTCTCCAGCGGCTCGGCGTGCCGGTCGTGGTGTCCGAACTCAACGCTGCCACGGTCAAGGCCGAGAAGGAGCGCGGCGTGCCGATCGTGCTCGGCGACGCGACCCGGGTCGCGGTGCTGCGCGCGATGGGCATCGAACGCGCCCGCACCCTGGTGCTCGCGGTCAACGACGGTGCCGCGTGTGCGCGCATCGCCCAGCTCGCCCGCCAGATCGCACCGCAGGTGCACGTGCTGGCTCGCGCGGTCTACATCGCCGAGGCCGCGGGCCTGCGCGCTGCCGGCGCCCACGAAGTGGTGCCACAAGAACTCGAAGCCTCGGTCGAGATGCTGGTGCGGGTGCTGCGCCGCTTCCTGGTCGCCGACGACGAGATCGGGCGCCTGGTGCGCGAAGTGCGCGCCGCGGGTGGCGGTGGCGACCGGGTCGCCGCGCTGCCGCCCGCCGAAGCGGCGCGCATCGCCGAGTTCGTGCCCGGCATCGCCTTCGCCGTGTGGCGGGTCGAACCGTCCTGTTCGGCGGCCGGGCAGACGCTGGCCCAGGCCGGCGTGCGGCGCAACACCGGCTGCAGCGTGGTGGCGGTGCGGCGCGGCGAACGCAACCTGCCGGTGGTGGCGCCGGAGACCGTGCTGGCACCGGGTGACACGGTGGTGGTGATCGGTCCGGAGGCGCGGCTGCAAGACGCTGCGGCGATGTTCGTGGCGGCCCCGGTGCCACGCGAGGTGCGGCCGTGAAGCCCAACTACTGGCTCTGGTCCCTGCTGTGCCTCTTGCTCAGTGTGCCGCTCGCCTGGCGGCTGGTGCAGCGGCGTTCGTCGCAGCCGCCGGTGGCGATGGTGCGGTGCGCGGCCTGGCACGTGCCCGTGCCGGACGCCAGCGATCCGACGTGGCGCGCTGCCTTCGCCTCCGGCCAGCACGGTCTCGGCCGCGCGCTGGCCGCGGTGGTGCAGCGGCAGGCGCCAGATCTGCTGCTGCTGACGGGGTTGCCGGCCGAGGCGGTCGCCGAGGTCGCCGCGGTGCTCCGCAGCCGCTACTTCGCCGTCGCGCAGGAAGGGCTCGAGCCCATCGACTACGAGTTCGTCTGGACCGGTGCCCCGGCCAGCGGGCTGTTGGTGTGTTCGCGGCACCCGATCCTGACCGAACGGGTGCGCGACTTCGCCGGACTGCCGTGGGGGCGGCTGCCTGGGGCCGCCGCCGCGCCCGAACTGGCGCCGCAGCCGTTGTGGCCCGGGGGCTGTGCCGTGGTGCCGGTCGGCATCGGCGCGGTCGCCGCCAACCACGTGCTGCAGGTGGTGTGCGTGGTGCCCGCAGCGGTGACCGCTGGCGCCGTGGGCGTCCAAGCGCTGCGCCGCGACGACGGGCTGCGCGGTCTCGGTGCGCTGGTGGGTGACGAGTCGGCCGATTGGTTGGTCGACGCGGCCGGGCGGCGCGGCGGGCTCGCGGCGCAGGAGCCGTTCGTGGTGCTGGGGCCGCTCGGTTGCGATCCCGAGGACGGGCCGTTCGCCACCGCCGCGCTCACCGCGCTGCTGGGGTTGCCGGCACTCCAGGATCCGGCTCCGCGCAGTGCCGGCGCGGCGGAGGCGCAGCAGTTGCAATGGGGGGCCAACGCTGCGCACCGCGGCGACCCGGCCTGCGACACGGCGGACCTCGACGACGCGGTCGGCGTGGGGCTCGGCAACCTGCGGCTCGACTACGCCTTGGCGGGGCGGGCCCTCGAAGTGCTCGGCGGCGGCGTGTTCTGGCCCGGTGAGAAGGCCC
>JAEUHP010000242.1 GCA_016795295.1 Planctomycetota bacterium
TCCCCGGCCTGCGGCTTCGGCAGTTCGGTCGGTGGCACGGCGGCCCAGGTGGCACCGCGATCCGCACTCCGCCACAGCGCCATGCCACCGGCCACTGGATCCCCCAGCAGGCACACCTGGTCGCCGTGGGCGGCCAGCGCGTCGAAGAACGCCTCTGGACGGGGGTCGCGCAGCACTTCGACCCAACTCTGGCCACCATCGCCGGTGCGCAAGACCACCGCCGGCTGGCCAGTACTCGCCACCACCGCACACGTGCTCGACCAAGCCACCACCGAGCGCAGGTCGCTCCCGGCCGCCGCGGCCGGGCCGACGTCACGCCACGTGCTGCCACCGTCGACGCTGCGCAGCACGGTGCCGCGGCTGCCAGTGGCCCACACCACACCGCTCCCAGGTGCGGCGAGGCCGCGCAGGGTCACACCCGGCTTCACCACCTGCACCGCGAAGTCCCCGCGAGGCGGCCCCGCAAAGGAGCCGACGCAGGCCGGCAACACGATGGCCAAGCCAGCCGCGAGCGCCCGCCACCCCAACGCAACCGCGGCGGGCAGCGAACCTCGCGAGCCAGAGTGAGTGTGGGTGCGCAGGGACGGCATCGGTGCGGCCACCGTAGCGCCAGCGCGCTGCCAAGGCATCCTTCAGGCAGCGCATGGACACGCGCGACAGCGGCCCGATGGCCAAAGCGCTACCATCCAAAGCCGAACCGCCAGCCGTCGTGCACCAGCAAGGCCGCGGCCAGCAGCAAGGCCGCGACCAGCAACGCCCACGGCCACCACGGCGCCCGGCGGATCAACGCCGGGGGCCAATCGCGACGCCGCTCCGGCCGCTCGCCGACCGGCAGGGCGCATGCCACCGTGCCCGCAGCCGCAGTGCCGACGTCGACCACGACCGCAGTCGCATTGTCCGGCCCCCCCAACCCCAGCGCCGCGGCCACCAGGGCCTCCGCGGCGGCCTGCGGGGCGCCGTTCGCGACCAGCGCCCCTTCGAGCTGTGGCGGCGGCAGCACCGACCAGACCCCATCGCTGCAGAGCAGCAGGCGATCGCCGGGCCGGAGCACGAGCTCGTGCAGATCCGGCACACACGTCCGGCTGCCGCCGCCGACGCAGCGCAACAGGCGATTGTCGGGCTCCCGCACCGCGTGGTCGGTGGTCACCTGGGTGAGCACGCCGCGCCGCCAGTGGTAGAGGCGCGAGTCGCCGACGTGCACCACCTGCGCCGCAGTGCCTTGCACGACGACCCCGGTCAAAGTGGTGCCCATGCCGCGGAGAATCGGCGCCAACTCCGCCTGCTCGGCGATGCGCTGCGCCGCCGCGGCACAACCGCTGCGGCAACGTTCGGCCGGCACGGCAGTGGCCTCACCGTCGAGAACGGCACTGGCGAGGGCGCGCAGCGCCAACCGGCTGGCATCGGCGCCACCGGCCACCCCACCCATGCCGTCGGCCACGGCCACGAACAGCAGCGGGGGCGAAGCCTCGGCCAAAGCGCCGATCAGGTAGTCGTCCTCGTTGTGCGTGCGGACGCGACCGGTGTGGGTCGCAACCCCGAGCGTGAAGCCGGCCGGGATCTTCATCGTCGCTCCCGCGGCGCGAAGGTCGCCGAGGCGACTTCGCCCCGCAGCGTCGCCACCGCCAGCTGCACCAGAGTGTCCGGGGGCACCTGCGGCAACACCGCTTCGTAGCGAAACCGGCCTGCGACCGACTCGCGCGCCGCGAGCAACTGGCTCTCGAAAGCCCGCACCTGCGACTCGGTCAGGCCTCTGGCCTGCAGGGTGGCCACCGCGAGACTCTCGGCGCACTCCACGACCACCCGGAACGCACCGCCGGACTCCTGCAGGGACAAACTGGCGGCGCGGCGTTCCTGCAGGCGTTGCCGCACGGATTCGCTCTTCAGCTCACGCGCCAGCGATACCAACAACCGGCGCTGCACGACACTGCGTACCGCCGCGCGCACGCTGCCTGGATCGCTGGCGACCCAGAACGGTGGAACCAGCAGCGACTGCACCAAACCCCACAGACTGCCTCGCTCGTTCAAGGCGAGATCGATCGGGCCGCCCACCAGCACCGGGTCGGCGAGCACCCGTCCGGAATAGGCATCGCGCAGGGTGACGCGCAAGCTGGCTCGGGATTCGAAGGTGTGGTCCGGGATGACCGCACCGATGCCCAGCAGGATCCAGCTGACGAAGGTGACCGGCCAGCGGCTGTTCACGCCGAGCGCGTCGATCGGCCCGTCGCGCAGTTCCTCGACCACCAGCACCAGATCCGCCCCCTGAGCACGAGCTTGGTTCAGCACGGCGGCGAGCGCGGCGGCATCCGCATCGGCACCAGCGCCGGTGCTGACGCGTTGGCGGCGCTCCAGGTCCGGGTCGCCGACGACGCGGTGGAACACTCGCCCTTCGTCCAGGACCTGGAGCACCTCCAGGAGCGCGAAGGCTTCGGCTTCGACCGCCGCAACCGTGGCCCCAGACTCGAAGAAAGTACCGGTCGCCGCGGTGCTGCGGAACGCCCCACCGGTGACCAGCACCGTGCCGTCGAGTGGCACCTGCTCGGCAAGGCCTTGCAGTTCCAACGCAGCCGACTGGCAGGCGCAGAGCCCGAAGGGCAGCCACGCCAACAGCAGCAGCAGCCAGAGCCGCAGTCCGGAGTCCGAGCGCCACCGCCACGCCGTCATCGCTGCCTCGCCGTCATCGCTGCCCTCGCAACCACGCCAGGAAACGCTCACCGCCCGCCACCCGGAAACCGATCCGGGCCAGCCGTCGGTCGCTCGTGCCGGTCAACAGATCCCGACCGTCGCGACGCAGTTGTTCCGCCCGCAGCACGCCCGGCACCGAAGCGGGCACCACCGCATCCCTGCGCAGGGCCAGGGGCCGCCCATCGCTGCCCAGCAATCCGCTCGGCTCGTCGAACGCCAGACCACGCACGACCCCGAGGGTGCGCAACGGCAGCGGCAGGCCGGTGGACGGCACTTGCCCCGCCGCAAACGCGGCGACCCGGGCCAAATGCATGCCGTGATCACCCGTCCACTCGCTGAGCAGGGCCTCGGCCTCGGCGCAGAACGGCAGGTCCGCCACCCACTCGCGCAGACCGAAGTCCAGTCCGAACAGTTCGTCCTGGGCGCCGACCTTGACCCGGTCCCCTACCGCAGCCGAAGCGACGGCGGAAGGCTGCCACGGCACACCGGCTGCGACCGCGAACGCATCGGCGCGCACCGGGCGCCCTCCCGCAGCCGGTCCGTTGCACGCCGCAATGGTGCCGCTGCCGAACGCCGCCAGTTCCAGTTCGCAGCCCAGCGGCAGACGGAACAGGCCAGGGTCGCCCGCCGCGAGCCAGCCGAGCACGCGGCACAAGGTGTAGGCCTGGAAGAAGTCGACGCCGGCCAGCAGCTGCTCCTCGCCGGCCCCGAGATCCCGCGGGAGCAAGTGCGCCGGATCCAAGCGCCGCACCCCCAACGGGTCGTCCGCATGCACCAGCTCCGCCTGGGGGGCACCGCCTGCGGCGAGTCCGGCGGCCAGCGCCCGCGCCGCCCCCCAGGACAGCTCCTGTTCCAGCAAGGCGAAATCGGCAATCGCTCGCACCTGGACCGGCCCCGGTGGCCGGTAGAGCCCGCGGGGCGGCGCGTCCTTCGGCAACGGCACGGCGAACGGCTGCTCGGGCGCCAACACCGGCACCATGCGCAAGACGGCCAGCGCCGCCGGCAGAGCCGCCAGCTCGCCGAGCCGCGCCGAACGCAACGTGCTGCGCGCCGTGCGCAGCCGCAACTCGAAGTCGTTCGCCCCGCTCGGGGTGCGCAGACTCACCAACAGCCGACGTTCGAGCTGCCGCGCGAACTCGCTGCGCGGCAGCCCGTCGAGCTGCGTGGCGCTGGCGACGGCGGCGAACGGCAGCTCGAACGTGGCGATCGCGCCGGAACCCGCCGGCACCACGCTGGTGGCCGGCACTTCGGCCTGGGCCAGGCTGGCGCGCAGCCGCACTGCTTCGCTCGCGGTGTACGGCAGCGGCAGGCGCACGCGCCAGCGCGTCGGCTGGCCAGGTTCCACCAGAAACTCCTCCCCGATCGGTTCGGGCGGCGTCTCGTCCCACCAGAAGTCGGCGACGATCGGCAGGGCGGACGCCGCGCCGGCCCCGAGCGGCAACAGCCCGTCGACGGAAGACACGATGACGGTCCGACCGAGCACATCGCGCAACTCGAGCGCGAGACGATTGCGCCCAGGCACCAGGGGCACTTCCGGAAGCAACGCCTGGCCAGGATCGGCAGCCACCAACGCCATGGCCACCGGCGGCTCGGTCCCCACCCAGAGGCGCCCGTTCACGTAGGGACGCAGTTCGCCGGGCCAACGCCAAGCGGAACCGTCGACCACGCCGCGGCCTTGGCGGGCGAGGATCCCGGCCTGCAGGAAGTCGCCGAGAAACCGGCCGGCCACCGCAGGCAGCCGCACTTCGAGCCGCGCGGGCAGCACGCGCAGCGGCACCACTTCCTCCAACACCTCCGCCGTGCCATCCTCGGTGACGAACTGCAGGCGCAGGCGGCCACTGCCCGGCTCCAGGCCAGACCACGACAGGTTCGCTGCGGGACCGGTGCCGTCGGTGACGGCCGCGGCCAACGGCTTGCCGCCCAAACCCTCGATGGCAGCCGCGCGCAGACGCACGCCGCTGCGGTGCTGAACCCGCAGATACCCACCGTCGGCAGCCATGACCACTTCCCCGCCGACCACGGCCACTGCGGAGGTGTCTGCGACCCACTGCAAACCGAGGGCGCGTTCCCGCAAGGTGTAGGCGTGCTGGCTGCGACTGCGGTTGCCGGCGGCGTCGACCACGACGAACGCGGCGACGCCAGCCTCACCAGCGCCAGCAAAGGCCGCACGCGGTATCGACACCACCTGCCAAGTGCCCCCGCCTTCGAGCTGGGCGAGCAGCACGGGTCCAGCACCTGGAACTTCGAGCCGCAGCTCGGCGCCGGGTTCGGCAGCCGACAAGCGCACGCGCGCACGCACCAGCTCGCCCAGGATCGGCAAGTGCGGTTCGCCGGCCGGACCGGTGAGATCCAGCACCGTGGGCGCCTCCAGGTCGCAGAGCGTGAAGGCCAGGGGTTCCGAGCGCGTGGTGTTGCCGGCCAGATCCACGGCCACGGCGGTGAGTTCCCCCGCACCGTGGTCGACCACGCCGGGCAGCACGGCGCGCAGCGCGCGGCCCAGCGGCACTTCGGGTTTACGGGGGGACCAGTCCAACGTCGCGACGCTGCCGCTGGCGAGCCGCACTTCGAACCGGGCCGCCGCCACGCCGCTCGCATCGTCGATGCGCACCTGCAGCAGCGTATCGGCGACCAACGCTCCGGCGGCGCCGACGAGCCGGGCCTCACAGAGCGGGGGATCGTCGTCGAGCCGCAATCGAGCCGCGGCCAGCGGCGGCCCCCCGGGCACCGCGAACGCCAGGTCGACCGGCCCTTCCCGGCTGCTGCTGAGCAGGCTCTGCAGTACGTCGCGCCAGCCGGGCTGGGCAGTCGACAAAGTGGCGATACCGAGACGAGCGCTGCCCTCGGGCTGCAGAGGCACGTGCCGCAGCAACACGCCATCGCGCGACAGATCGACGGAGAGCCGCTCCGGCGCGAAGCCGCCGAAGTGGCAACTCAGCGTCGCCACGCTGCGGCTGGGCAGGCACTGCACCGGTGCGCCGGGGCCAGGCAAACGCTCGGCGAGGTCCAGTGCCGACCCGGCCAGCGGCCAGAAGAAGGGCGCCTGCGGCCGGCCGAGCACCCACGACCAAGCGACCACCACCACCGCCGCCACCGCCACCGCCAGTGGCGCCAAAACCGGCCGCGGCGGCGCCGCAAGCTGCTGCAACTCTGCCAACACCGCAACCGCCGACCCCGGGCGGGCGTCGCGGTCGCGCTGCAGACAAGCCTGGAGCAGTCGCTGCAACGGCCGCGGCACGCCGGCGCGATGCGGCCACGGCCGCAGCTCGCCGGCCAACGCAGCGCGCGCGGCCTGCTGCGGCTCCACCGCCGGGAACGGCAGCTCGCCCGTGAGCAGGAGCCGGCCCAACACGCCGAACGCATACAGGTCGGCGCGCGCATCCACCGGCTGGCCGGCGAGTTGCTCCGGCGCGGCGAACAGTGGATTCACGAACCCCGCGAACTCGCCGCCGCGCACCCGTTCGGCCCCGGCCATGGACACGGTGCGGGCAATGCCGAAGTCGAGCACCTTCACGGCCAGTCGGCCGTCGCGCGCCGCAACCATCACGTTGCGCGGCGACAAGTCGCAGTGCACCAGGCCCGCTGCATGGATCGCCACCAGTGCCTCGGCGATCTGGGTCAGGATCGTCAGCACGTGCCCAGGCAGGAGGGGCCCCTCGCGCAGGGTCTGCTCGAGGGTCTCCCCGACCACCAACTCCATGGCCAGGTAGGTCGCGCCGTCCTCGGTCTCGCCAACGTCGAGCAACCGGGCACAGCGTTCGTGGGCGATGGTGGCCGCGCGTCGAGCCTCGGGCAGCAGGGCCCGTCGATACTCGGAGCGTTCCGAGAACCTCGGGTGAAGCAGCTTCAGCGCCACGGTCAACAACGACCCGATGTGCACCGCCTCGAACACGGTGCCCAGGCCGCCGCGGCCGAGCACCGATTGCAGGCGGTACTTGCCGTCGACCACGGCACCGAGCAGTGGGTTGCCGGTCTCCACTTCGCCCCGCCGCTCCGGGTAGTGCACGGCCTCGGTCGGCAGGAGCCAACCGGCGCAGTGCCCACAGCGCGCCGCAGCGGTCTCGACGACGCCTTCGCAGGACAAGCAGATCTTCACGGCGGCAACGCCGTCCCGGTGGGTACGGCCCGCAGCATCATACGGTACTCGGCGACGGGACAGCGCGGCCGCCGCGCAGCAAGTCGCGCCACACCTCGAACACGGCCCGGTCGCGCACGAAAGTACGCCCCAGGTCCGGGATGGGCACGGTCCAGGCGTGCACCCCCTTGGCATCGGCACGCGCAAAACACACCGTGCCCACGGGCTTCGCCTCGGTGCCCCCGTCCGGTCCGGCGATCCCGGTGGTGGCATAGGCCAGGTCACAGGCGAAACGCGCCTTGGCACCAGCCGCCATTGCCGCCGCCACCGGCTCGCTCACGGCGCCGTGCGCAGCCAACAACGCCTCCGGCACGCCGAGCAGGGCCTGCTTGGCGGCATTCGCGTAGGCCACCACCCCGCCGGCGAACACCGCCGAAGCGCCAGGCACGTCCACCAAGCGACTGGCGAGCAGCCCCCCAGTACAGGACTCGGCGAACGCGACCGTGAGCCGGGTGCGGCGCAGATGCTCCACCACCAGCTCCGGCAACTCCTGGGTGCCCTCGGCGAACAGCCACTCGGCCACCCGGGGGCGCAGCTCGGCGACCGTGGCATCGCAAGCGGCCTCCGCCGCGGCCGGCGAAGCCCCACTGCCCACCACCCGAATCGTCAGCAGGCCACCCGACGCCGTGATGCCCACCGCCGGGTCACGACCGGGCAGCATGAAGGACTCGATGCGTTCCCCGAGCAGTGCCTCCGAAGGTCCCAGGATGCGCAGCCAACGCTGGGCGATCGGGCGCAGCCCTGGCCAGTCGGCCAGAGCCGGCAGCACCGTCTGGGCGAGCAGCTGCTGCATCTCGCGCGGCACGCCAGGCAGCGCGAACACCGTGGCAGCGCCGAGCTCGACGCGAAACCCGGGCGCGGTGCCCACCGGATTCGGCACCGGCACGGCACCGGGCGGAAACCAAGCCTGGCGCCGGTTGCTCTCGGGCACCGGACGGCCCCGCTGGCGCAGCCACGCCTGGATCTGCTGCCAACTGGGCTCGTGGAACCACAGTGGCCCCCCGCGCAGCTCGGCCAGCACATCGCGCGTGCGGTCGTCGAGGGTCGGCCCGAGACCCCCAGTCACCACCAGCAGGGCCGCGCGCCGGCTCGCCTCGGCCAAGGCATCGCGCAGCGCCGCCGGTTCGTCCCCGACCACGGTGAAACGCGCCACGTGCAAGCCCGCCGCTTCGAGCTGGCTGGCGATGTACTTCGAGTTGGTGTCGAGGTTGGCACCGTGGATCAGTTCGTCGCCGACCGCGAACACTTCCGCACGCGGCGTCACCGCCCCACCTCGGCAGACGGCGCAGCCGCCGAACTCGCAGCCGACCCGCCCAGCCGTGTCAGCACGAGGCCGAGCCCGTAGAGCAACAGCATCGGCGTGGCCATCAACAGCATCGACACCGGTTCCGGGGGCGTGAAGACCGCCGCCGCGATGAAGATCAGCAGCACGGTGACGCGCCAGTGGCGTCGCCAGGCCTGGTGTGACACGAGGCCCACACGCTGCAGGGCCAGCATCACCAGCGGCAGTTGGAACACCAACCCCATCGCACCGGTCAGGGCGAACTCCAGGTTGAGGAACTGGCCGATGCTGAACATCGCACCGACCTGGCCCGGGTTCATCATCTTGATCAGGAACCCGAGGCTGTACGGCAATGCGATTCGGTAGCCGAACCAGACCCCGGCGGCCATCAGGCCGGCCATGAAGGGAAAGAACCGGTAGAACACCCGGCGTTCTTGCGGATACAGCCCGGCGGCGACGAACGCCCACACCTGCCACAGCACCACGGGCGCGGCGAGCACCAGCGCGAACACGAACGCCGCGAACATGTAGGCCATCATGTCGTCGAGGCCGTTCAGCGCGTACATCTCGTAGGGCACGCCGTAGCCGGTGTTCTGCACCAGGGTCTGCGGGTACTCGAAGTCGCCGGCGAGAATGCTGTCGCGATGGGCTCGGCAGAACGCCAGGTAGTCGCGGCCGAGCCGGTCGGCGGTGTCACCGGCAAAGCGCCCAGCGGCTTCCTTGGCCTCCAACTGGGCGATCCAGTCCAGGAACCCGAGCCGCCACTGCACCCGGTACGGGTGCAAGATGATCTCCTGCACCTCGGTTTTCCACGGCATCACCAGTGCAATCGCGGCGCCGACCGCGAGCAACGCGCGGATCAGACGCGAGCGCAGCTCGTCGAGGTGGTCGCCGAACGACATGCGCGGCAGTTCGCGCTCGTCGGCGTAGAGCGCGCGAACGGCAGGATCGTCGAGCGTGGGCATCGGCTCCGGGAGTGTAGAGGCACGTCCAGCCCGACGCATCGGGGTGCCGGCACATCCACCTCGGAAACGCCAACCCCCGGAAACGCAACCGGCCGGGACGAACCCGGCCGGGATGGCGCATCAGCACCCAGCACTTGCGGTGCTGGGAACTGCGAAAGGGCGCAGCGAGCGGGCGAACGCCTCAGCGATCCAGCTTCAGCAGATCGCGAATCCGCAGCAAGGGCAGGAACTCGGCGCTGAGGCCCAGGGCTTCCTTGTATTCGGCGGAATCCTTCACTTCGGCGAAGCCATCGCCGGCTTCGTTGACCGGGTTGTCACCGAGCAGGACCGTGTCGACGCCCGGGCCCAACTTGGTCACGACCTTGTTGCCGAGACGCTTCAACAGCAACTCGACGCGATCCTTGTCGTAGGGCGCGCTGAAACGACCCATCAGGAAGATCGTGCGGGTGACGTTGGGGCTGTAGAGCTCGTTGTAGAGCAGGTCGCCTTCGCGGACCGCATCGCCAATCGGATCGACCACCTGCGACAGGGAGATCTCGGCGCGCTCGTCCTCGATGCGGGTGACGGTGGCGATCGCCTTGACCTTGTCGCTGTTCGGGTTGCGGACGCGGAACACCGTGCCGTTGGGCAGGTTGTCCTTGCGGCCGAGGCTGATGTAGGCGCTTTGGAGGCCGGCGATCGCGGCGATGACCTTGCCGTCCGCCACGTCCGGCGGATTCACCAAGCGGGCCTTGGCGGTCAACGCGGCATTCTGGTTGGCCTTGTTGGAGAGCTCCTTGCGCAGCTCTTCCTCTTTCTTGGCGGCTTCTTCCTTGGCCGAGATCAGTTGGTCGGCCTTCTCCTGCAGGTTCTGGGTCAGGTTCGCGTTGGTGCGATCCTTCTCCTGGCGCGAGTTCTCGTACTCGGCCCGTGCGTTCTCGAGGTTCTGCGCCCATTCGCGCGCCCGAGCTTCCTGCTTGGACACCGCTTCCTGGAACTTGCGGTCGATCTCACTCTTCTCGGCCAGGGCCTGCTCCCGCGCCACGTCGGCGTTGGCTGCCTGGGCCTTGAGCTGGCCGACCCGCGTGACCATCGCACCCAGCACATTCTCGAGACCCTGGGCCTCGGCGACTTCGGCGCCACGGCAGCCGTCGTCGAGCACCTTCTTGATCTCGGCGGGATTCATCAGACCGACCAAGTCGGCAATCGAGGCTTCCCCGTAGACGGCCGCGCCACCGCCACGGCCTTCGTACTTGCCGGGCTTGCCGATCACGCGGCCGAGGTCCTCGACGTAGTGCTGGATCAACAGTTCGCGCTTGGACGCGGCGGCCGCCTTGGCGTTCGCCGTGTCGCGCTGGGCGCGCAGGTCGTTGGCCTCGTTGAGCTTGAGCCAGCCGAACACCAGCGTCCCGAGGAACATGATCAGGAGCAGCAGGAAGAACATGATCGGGACGTGCGCGGCACCGCTCTGGCGGGAGTGCATTGGAACCAGCTCCTTGGGGTCTGCGAGAGGAATGCCGTCCAGCACGCGCCGAACGGCAGAGGGGACTTGGGGCGACTTCGAGTAGGGACGAAACCACGCCTGCAGCGCCCACCACGGGCAACGGCACGGGGCCCGACCAGCGCTTGGGCGGCGATGGCAAGGGCGACGCGGTCCGGGGATCTTAGGAAGGGCCGACTCCAGGTCAAGGCAGCGCCTCGAAGCCTGTTGCCAGCCGTGGCACTGTACCTCAGGATGGGACGAAATGTCGGACCGCAGGCCTGCCGCCCCACCGAGCCCAGCGCCGTTTCGCCCGGATCCGCCCCTTGTCATCGGGCTGGTGGGCGGCGTGGCTGCTGGCAAGTCGGCCGTGGCAAAAATGTTCGCCGAACACGGCTTGGCCGTGGTCGACGCCGATGCCGCCGCCCGGGCGGCCGCAGCCGACCCAGAGGTGGTGGCGCGCCTGCGGGCCGACTTCGGCCCGGACGTGGCGCCAGCCGGGCAGCTCGATCGCAGCGCCCTGGCGGCCAAGGTGTTCGGGGACGCCGGTGCGCGCAACCGCCTGGAGGCGATCCTGCACCCACCGATCCTCGCCCGCATCGACCAAGCCCTGCAGCAGGCGCAGGCGGCCGGGACCTCGGCCCTGCTCGACGCGCCACTCCTGTTCGAAACCGGCCTCGACGCACGCTGCGCCGCGGTGGTGTTCGTCGCCGCCCCGGCCGAGGTGCGCCGCGCCCGGGCCGCCACGCGCGGCTGGCCACCCGGCGAGCTCGAACGGCGGGAGGCCGCGCAGTGGGATCTGCCGCGCAAAGCGGCGGCCTGCCGCTTCACCATCGACAACGGCGGCGACTTGGCGAACACCCGCAAAGGCGTGGCCGCGGTGCTCCGCACCCTGCTGGCGCCCACGCCGTAGCAGCGCCCAGACGGCCGACCCGACCCGCGGCAGACCTGAGCCAGCCCGCAAACCTGAGGCGGCCCAAGACCCGGCCGAGCGGCGCGCCCCCGCCCAGTGCAGCCCCCCGCCCAGTCCCACGCCTCAGCCCAGCAGGCGGCGCACGTCGGCGGCGGTCGCCGGCACGCCGCGCAAGCCAGCCCAGGTGCCAGCGAGCTTGGCCCAGGCACTGCGCGGGCGCAGCAGCAGTGCAACCGGCAGCGGCACCAGGTCGCAAACCACCCAGGCGAGCCACTGCCACCACCGGCCGTGCTGGCGCAGGAACCGCAGCGCATTCTTCGCCATCAGGAACTTGCGCAACGGCGACCGCCCACCACCCGACGACTGGCCCGCCGCGTGTTCGACCCGCACCCAGGGCAGCCACAGGTTGGTGTAACCACGCGCCACGAGCCGCACCCCGAGGTCGACGTCTTCCCAGTACATGAAGTAGCCCGCATCGAAGCCGCCGACTTCGGCCAACGCTGCCGTGCGGTAGAGCACGCACGCCGCCGGCAGAAAATCGACCGCCTCCGGTCCATGCCGTTGCGGCTGCGGTTTCCGGCCGTGCCCGAGCAGACGCAGTCCATTCGGCCGCGCCGCCAACGCCCCCCCCTCGGCCCACACGGTGCCGTCCGGATGGACGAGAGTCGGGCCGACCGCCCCGAGCCGCGCATCCGCGCCGAGTGCCGCGACCAGCGGATCGAGCCAGCCGGGTGGCAGGCGCAGGTCGTTGTTGAGCACCAACGTGAATGGGCACCCGCGGGCGCGCGCCCAGGCGATGCCCCGGTTCATGCCGCCGGCGAAGCCGAGGTTCTCCTGGAGCGCCAGCAGTTCGACATGGTGCGGCCCGAACGCCATGGTGGCGAGCGCTTGCTGCAGCGCTTCGGCCGAGCCATCCGCCGAGCCGTTGTCGATCACCAGGACGGCGAGCGGTTCGGCGCTACCGGCCAACAGATCGGCCAAGCACTGCCGGGTCAGGTCGGCGCGCCGGAAGTTCAGCAGCAGCGCGGCCACCCGCGCCGCGCCGCCGGGCCGCGGTTCAGCCACAGAACCTCCGCACCAACCACCAGTAGCCGGCGAAGAACCGATCCAGCAGGGTGCGCAGCGCCGCTGCGGCCCCCCGGCTGGCGAGCCCAGGGTTCAGCGTCATCGGTGCGGCGACCAGCAGGTCGCGGTCGGCGACCACCCGCCCGGCCTGGGCCGCACGGCGCGCCCGCAGCGCCTTGGGAATCAACCGCAGCAGGTCGGCCTTGCCGCGCCACCAGTCGCGCATGTGGCCGCGCCGGTGGCCGAACGCCGCATACACCGCGCCGTAGACCAACTGCGCCGGCAGGGTCAGCACGAAGGTGCGCCAGCGCATGCACGACAGCAGCACGTACCAGCGGTTGCGGCTGTGCAAGAACGTGCGCCGCGCCGGATACGCGGCCTCGGCGCCACGCATCGACAGCCCTGCCGTGCCCGCCAGGTGCCGGCAGCGGGCCTCTGGACTGCAGTACACGGTGTAGCCGCGCAACCGCAGCTTGTACGAGAACTCGTTGTCCTCGTAGAGGATGAACAGGTGCTCGTCGAAGCCACCGGCTTCGAGGTACGCGCTGCGGCGCACCAGGAAACACAGCGCGATCGCCGCCCCCACCGGCCCGGTCGGCGCCACGGCGCGTTCGAGCGGGGTGTACCAGTTGCGCAGCACCAGGGTGCCGAGGAAGTGCAGGTCGCCGCCGTCGTAGTGCACCACGTTCGGGTCGTCGCCGCACAAGGAACGCGCCTGCACCAGGGCCGCACGCGGATCGGCGTCGAGGCAGGCGGCGAGTGCCGCCAAGGCTCCCGGCTCGAGCACCACGTCGTTGTCGAGCACGAGGCACCGCTCGCGCTTGGCCCTGGCCACACCGAAATTGCGCGCATGGCAGGGGCCGGCGTTGCGGCCGGTGTCGAACACCAGCACCTGCGGGAAACGGGCGGCGACGAACTCGCGGGAGCCGTCGTCGCTGTGGTTGTCCACCAGCAGGACTTCGGCCGGCGGCGGCTCCTGGGCGAGCAGGGCCGAGAGGCAGGCTTCCAGGTAGTGCCGGCCGTTCCAGTTGACGACGATCGCGCTGACCACGCGCGGGCGAATCCTAGGCGGCTCGCGGGGCGGAAGCGAGGCCTGGCACGCTTACTCAGGCCAAGTTGGGCTTGCCGGCCTGGTGCAAGGTCAGGTCCAGCACACACACGGTGATGGTCGGACCACCGTTGCGCTCCTTGCGCTCAGCCACCCGCTTCCGCAGCAGGTCCTGGGCTGCCTCAGCCGAAGCAACCGTGACCGCGCGGTCTACTCGCTTGGTTTCGTGGCCGAACCACAGCACCAGGTAGATGATGTGGCCGGCGGTGCTCGGTTCGTTCGTGTACCGCTGCAACTGGGTCTCCCAGGCCGTCCAGACTTCGCGGTGGCTGTCCTTCTTGATCTCGATCGGGACACTCACTTTTTGCCCGCCAATCGTGAGCGAACACCTCAGGTCGGAGCGCTTGTCCGCGGCGCACCGAGCCTCACTCGTGATCTCCACGTAGGGCAGATTCTTCTCGAGCTCGTCGAGCAGCTTGTCCCTGCATTCTTCTTCTTCCAGCGGGGTTCTTTTGTCGCTCTTGTAGAACCAGCGCGCCAGGTACTGGGGCTCACCCCGCCAGTCCTCCTGAAGCGACCGCAGGTGGCACTCCAGCAGCGCGACCAAATCGGCAGGGGAAGCCGGGGGCCCGTTCTCGAGCACCTTGGCCACATCCACTGGATCGGGCGGCGTCAGTGCCAGGAGTGGCCGATTGCGCCGCTGCGACAAGGCAAACGCGAGATGGGGTTGCCAGGAGTTGAGCATGGGAGCGTCCCGCAACTCCTGCAGGTGTTGTTCGGCACCTGGATCGGGGCTCTCCACCAGGGTCTCGATCAGACTCCGGACCATCGTTTCACGTTCGTCGTGCGCATCGACCTGATACGCACCCCCGGCAGCCCGGCGCAGCGGGTTGGTGATCGGGCCCAGCGCCACGATCAGAGATCGCGCCACACCCGGGGCAATGGCACCCGGTTTCAGCCCTCCCACCTGCTGCTCCTGCAGAGCCATACCCAGCATCTCGGCGCGCCGCTGGTGGCGATTTCCGCCAAGCTCTCGGCTCAGTTGCACGATGGCCGCAGGATCGAACCGGAGTTTGGCCACCAGCCACGAGAAGCGCTGGCCCAAGTCGAGGCTGCGCTTGGCGAGCTTCTCCTGGATCAGCGCCTTGGCCTCGGCTTCCTCGAGGATCAGCAGGGCCGGCAACAATTCGCGGTTCAAAATCCGGCGCACCTCGGCAGAGATGCGAGTTGGCAGCGCACGCAAGAGTCTGGGCAGTGCCAGCTCTGCCAGCTTGCGCCAGCTTGCCGAAGACCCGAAGAGGGCCAAGCCGGTGATGGGTCCCGGGTTGCTGCGGCGTAGCCGCGGGACGGCGTAGGACACGATCACTTCGGCGACCAATCGGGGGCGTTGTTCCGCAAGCGCTGCGAACCAGGCCCCGCTCGCGGCGTCGCCTGCGGCCTCGGGCGTCACACCACCATCCACCAGCCAAGCGGCCACCAACGTCGCTGCGAGCGCATCGCTCCACGCTTCCCAGACGCTCGGATTCGCTGCGCAGACACGATTCGCTGCCACCAGCATCGCGCAAGGGCCGAGGCTGCCCGAAGCCATCTGCGCCTTGCCGAGCATGTCCTCGCAGGTCGGCAAGTCATCACGCTGCAAGAGGTGTTCGAGTTCCAGCAGCGCCTGTTCGGCCTCCTGCACCGAGCCACCCAGGAACTCGCGCACCCGGTCGATGGGGCGCGGCCCGCGCGCCTCGATCAGGCGATTTTCATGAGCCAAGGCGATGCCACGCAGCAGCCAGGAGGGCAGCGGTGCCTTGCCCAACTTCTGGAGATGCTCCGCGAACTCGGCGCGGCGCAGCTCGCGCTGGTGCTGTTGCTCAGCACGGTGACGCTCCTGGCTACGGTGCAGCTCGCGCTGCCAGCCATCCACGGGCGTGGACCAGACGGACTCCAGCCACTTGCTTGCGTCAGAGTGCTGACTCCGGCGCTGGCCAACCCACTCCCTGAATTCTCCAGTAGTCGGCAGATCGAAGGAGCCACTCTGTTCCAGCAAGGCGCGGCCGACTTGTTCCGTCACCCACCGCACGAACCGGCCATCGGCACTGGTGGCCGCACGTGCCAGCAGCCACCGCCACCAGTCGCGCGGCAGGCGTGCTCCCTCCATCCGGACTTGCCACCGCCAATGGAAGCCATCCCCATCGTGGTCCAAGCCGTGAACCGTGGCGGCTCGCATCTGGTCTGGATGGCGCTCCAGCCAATCCGTGATGGGGCCGCGCTGGATCGCTGACCCGATAGGCCTGACGCCCTCGCTATCGAGCAGCAAGTCGAGCCATGCGCACAGCTCTTGAGGCGAGGCCTCTTCGCCCAGTTGCTCCAGGGCGCGCGCGACGAGCTGGTGAGCCACATCACGCACGTCGTAGGGTGTGGTGCCGGGGTCGAGCCGGGCCGAGAATTTCCTGGCCCATGCCGACAGCATCGGCCGCAGCAGCGATCGCGGCACTCTTGGCACGAAGAGTCGCGTCCAAAAGTCATCCAGCCTGGTGAAAGCAGGCCCTTCGACCTGCGGCAGATAGTCCAGAACCTCCGTGCCCATCAAACCTGGGAACGCATCCGCCAGGACATCGCCCACCTGGCTCGGATCCACCTGGGCGATCCCCCAGCGGCGGAACTCCTGGAGCCATGCGGCCAATTGCCGTCGCTTGGCGTCCTCGTCGACGTGGCGGCGCCAGGCCCGGTAGGCGGGGGCCCGCAAGTCGCTCGGCCCCTTCCCACTGGCCAGGCGTTGCAACGGCTCGACCAGTTCGGGCATGGTGTCCGCACGCCCGGCATGGGCCAGACCCATCAGCAGGCACTTCAAGAATGCAGTGCCCGCCGGGGCGTCGGGCGGTAACGCCAAACGTTCGGCGAAGTACGGAAGCTGCCCAACCGTGGCGAGCGGGCCGAACGGAAGGGACCACCAGGACCCTTCGAGCAGCCATGGATCCTGCTCGGCGATTTCGCCAAGTCGCTGCCAAACCCGCTGCCTCTCCGCGTCGGTCAGGACGCCGGCGTCGGCATGAATCACGAAGCCCAGCGGATCGAGCCGTAGCAGACGTTCCCGGACGGATCCGTGCGAGTGTGCCGCGATCCAGGCCAGCAAACCTCGCAACTCGGGGCGTGGCCGACCGCCGTCGTCGCAGCAAAGTGCCAGGACGCGATCCAGGGGCAGCCCCGCATCCAGAATCCGCGCGGCGACCACCTTGCCGCCCTCGAATTCGGCGATGGTTCGGTGGCGTGGCTCGAACGCCTCACCATCGCTGGTGAAGAGCTTGCTCTGCAGCGCAGCGTTGGCATCGCTCAAGCCTTGCAACTTGGGCAGGTAGGGGATGCTGACCAGGTCCTCTCCTCGGTCCTCGTGGAGGGCAATCGCCTGGCGGCCGCTCAACAACAGGATGCTGAACAGCAGCCCTGAATCCCTGCGGATGCCATCGATCTCCCCAAGCAGCCTGGCACGCGCGCCGCGATGGCCTTCGGCGTGCTCGGAAGCGAGTTGGGCGCAGGTGGAATCGTAGAGATCCTTGCGGGTCGCCGGCCTAACGCCTTGGACCCGGACAAAGTGCCATAGCAGCTCGAGCAGCAGTGGGTTGCGGAGGATCTCACCGATGCCGAGTTGCCGTGCCTCGCGGAGGAAGCCTGAGGGATCGCCTTCGCCACGGTCTCGCAGCGCCTTGAGGATGTCCTCGTCGCGCAGAGGGTCCAACCGCAAGACCTCGAGCTTCTCGGGGGCGAGTTGCTCCTCGACTGTGCTGCGCATGCACTGAGCCAGCCACTCGTATTCGCGGCATGCGATACGAAACCCAGGTGTGTGGTTGCGCAGCTTGGCGAGGACCTTCGACAGCACATCACCCTGGTCGCGGGCACAAGCCTCATCGAGAGCGTCGACGAACGCCGGGACCGAGCTTGGCAGCGGCGAGTTGTTGTTCAACAGCCGCCGCGCCGAGATCAGCGTGCTGCCTGCCCGCACGGCCTCGCGCCGCAGGGCCCAGGTCTTGCCGGCCCCCGGATCTCCGAGCAGTACGTACCTGGACACCTCCGCCCATTCGCTGAGGGGGCGGGAGACATCGCCGTCCGGGCCCCGGGCGGTTGCCCGACGCGGGATGTAGGGAGGCTGCGAGCTCATCCCGCGAGCCACTCCTTCGCACTCCGCAGCAGGAACTCGTGCAGGGGCACTTCCTCACCGCCAACCACCAGCTGCCGCGCGCCAGGATTCCTGCGGAGGAACTCCTGCAAACCCGGAGGTCGAGGCTCGGCAAAGCCTGACTTCACCTCGATGGCAAGAGTGCCAGCCGGCCCCTCCACCACGAAGTCGACCTCCAGCGCCCCGTCGCGCCAATAGTGGATGCGGGTGCTGGAATCCGCGGTATTGAGCAGATGCGAACCGACCGCGCTCTCGACCAGCCGGCCCCACCGACTGCGGTCGGCCTTGGCCTGCTCGAACGTATGCCGCCCCAATGCGTTCATCAGAGCGTTGTTCAAGACCTGGAACTTCGGCGGAGACTGCCGTTGGCGCAGCGTGTTGGCAGCATGCTTCTGTAGGCCAGTCAGGAGCCCGGCGTGCCGGAGCAGCGTCAGGTAATGATTGAGAGTTTGGACATGACCAGCACCCAGGGTTTGGCTCACCTTGGTCATGGCCAGGATCTGCGCCGAAAAGTCGCATCCAAGTTCGAACAGGCGGCGCATCAGCGCCGGCGCATCGACCCGCTCCATGGCCAAGACGTCACGTTCGATGCTCGGTTCGACCAGGCTGAATCTCACGTAGTCGCGCCACCGCAACTCATCCGAGAACAAGCGGGCGCTGCCAGGGTAGCTGCCGAAGTACAGGTGCTCGTCCAGCGTGGTACCGAAGCAGTCGCGCATTTCCGCGAACGACCAGTGCGGCAGGGTCTGCAGCTCGTACCTGCCCGTGAGGCTCTCGTTGAGTCCCTGTTGGACCAGTAGCGGCGCCGAGCCGAGCAGCACCAGATGCATCCCACTCCTGGCGCGCTCCGCGTCCCACAGTGCCTTCACGACCGTGGACCACTGCGGCACGCTCTGTACCTCATCGATCGCAAGTGTGAATGGCAGCCCGCTCGCGACGCCAAGGCTGGAACTGCGCCAGTCTGCAGCAGCCTGCGCAGCCTGCCGCCATTTCGCGAGCAGCCAGTTGCGGGCCTCCTCGTCGCTGGCATGGACCACTGCCTGGGCATCCTCGAACCGAACGGCCTGGACAGGGCGCTCCTCCAGCACTTGCCGGACGAGCGTGGACTTCCCCACCTGGCGTGGCCCTGCGAGGATCTGGATGAGTCGAGGCGGCTCGGTGAGCCGCTGGTCGAGGGCGCGAAAGTGTGCGCGGCGGAAGTCCACGACGCCTCTTGTACGCTTGTGAACAAATTTATTCAAAGTACTACAAGGTCCTTGAGCATGGATCACTTAAACGTCTTTCCAATATAGACTTAATAGCATCCCCGTCGCCGCTTCCGACAGCTCCGCAGCCCCGTCCCAACGCTCGGGCAGCCATGCATCCAACGCCTACCCCAGCCCAGCGACAGAACGAGATCCCCCGACCTCCAGCACCACCAAAGCCAGCAGCCGTCCACCACGCCCCCGGCGCTAGCATCCGACCATGCTGTGCCGAACCCCCTGGTGGTCGTGGCTGTGGCTCTGCCTCCCCTGGCTGCCGGCCCAGGAAGCGCCGCCCGCGCCGAATCCCGCGACGCCCCAGACCCCGGCTCCCACCACCACCGCCGACGGCAAGTTCCCCCGTCCCGAACTCGGCGCCCCGGCTCCCGTCCCCGAAGGTGCCCCGCCACACCTGCGCCTGATCGACCGCGACACCTTGCGCAACCACACCTACTGGCTCGCCGACGACGCGCGCGCCGGCCGCTACACCACCAGCAAGGCCCAGCAGGAGACCGTCAAGTACATCACGGCGCACTTCCAGAAGCTCGGCTTGAAGCCGCTCGGCGACAAGAAGGGCTTCGTGCAGAGCTACCCGCTCCTGCGCGTGCAGCTCGATGCGAACACCGCGCTGCAGTTCGGCGAGCACAAGATCAGCGCGAACTTCGCCGTGTTCGGCGCCAAGGACGACGAAAAACTCAGCCTGAGCGGCAGGTTCGCGTGGTGCGGCAACGGCAGTGCCGAACAGGTGCCGCCGAACCTCGGCGGGCGCCTGCCGGTGGTGGCGCTGCACAAGCCGCCCCCGATGGCCGGCACCAGCGGCGACCTGCAGGCCGTGCAGCGTTATCGCGAACTCGGCAAGCGCCTGCGCAGCGCCGGTGCGACCGTCGGCGTGGTGTGCCTGTTGGCCGACCACAGCTCGCTCGGCAACACCCTGAACTACCACGGCCTGCTGCCCGACCATCCGAAACTGCGCACGCCGAACGGTGGCGGTGGCAGTGGCGGCGAAGGCGACGCGGTGCCGCTGTTCATCCTGCCCGCGGCCAGCGGCCGGCTGTTGCTGGCGCACCTCGGTGTGTCCTTGGACCAGGACGGCGCGCCCGCCGGGGCCCAAACCGAGGACAAAGCCAGCGGCAAGCTGAGCCTCACGGTCAAAGCCGACGACAAAGCCCTCGGCAGCAACGTGGTCGCGGTGCTGGAGGGCAAGAGCAAGAAAGCCGAAGCGGTGGTGTTCTCCGCGCACCACGACCACATCGGGCAACGGCTCGACGGCGACGCCTTCAACGGCGCCGACGACAACGCCAGCGGCACGGCCGGCCTGCTCGAGATCGCCGAAGCGTTCGCCAAGGGTGGCGACCGGCCGGAGCGTTCGATCGTGTTCTTGTCGGTGAGCGGCGAAGAACTCGGCCTGTGGGGTTCGGACTGGTTCGGCGAACACCCGACCTGGCCGCTCGACAAGATCGTGGCCAATGTGAACATCGACATGATCGGGCGCGCCGGCACCGACCCGCAGCGCATCGACCTGCAGGTGACGCCGAGCCACCTGCACGAGAAGTTCTCGACGCTGGTGCGCGAAGGCGTGCAGCTCGGCAAGCACTTCGGCATCACCTGGAGCAGCGGCGACCAGTACTACCATCGCAGCGACCACTACAATTTCGCCAAGCGCGGTGTGCCGGTGGTGTTCTTCTGCGACGGTGAGCATCCCGACTACCACCAGGTCGGCGACCACCCGGACCGGCTCGACTACGCGAAGATGGAAGCGATCGCGCGGCTGGCGTTCTGGAGCGGTTGGCTGGCGGCGCAGCAGAAGGGGCGGCCGCAGGAACTCGGCGCGCAGGCGAATTGGTGATCGCCACGTGAGACGGGCCACCGCGCACCTGCGGTTGCGTTGACACGGCCCCACCAGCGGGCCATCCTCGCCACCATGCCGCGCCGAGCCACCACCGCTCCCCGCCTCCCCCAGCACCGCGGGCAGGTCGCCTAGATGTGCGGCATCGCTGGAGCCATCGGGCCGATCGCACCGAACCTCGTGGCGGCGGTGGCCGCGGCCAGTGCGCGGCAGCGGCACCGCGGGCCGGACGACGCCGGCGAATGGCAGTCGGGGCCGGTTGGGACCCGCGGCGCACTGTTCGGCTTCCGCCGCCTGGCGATCCTGGATCTCAGTGCGCTCGGCCACCAGCCGATGGTCGACACCGACACCGGCAATGCGATCGCCTTCAACGGCGAGATCTACAACTTCGCCGAACTGCGCACCGAGCTGCAGGGTCGGGGGGTCGTGTTCCGCTCCGGCACCGACACCGAAGTGATCCTGCGCGGGTACGCCCACTGGGGCCGTGACACCATCGCCCGACTGCGCGGCATGTTCGCCCTGGCGATCTGGGACGCGCGGCGCCACCGCGTGCTGGTGGCCCGCGATCGCCTGGGCATCAAGCCCCTGTACTGGACCCGCGTGGCGCCGCCGGGTGGGCCGCCCGCCGTGGCGTTCGCGTCGGAGCTGCGCTCGCTGCTGGCCACCGGACTGGTCGAACGGCGCCTGCAGCCGTCGGCGCTGGCGAGTTACCTTTGGCACGGCTACGTCGCTGGCGATGCGAGCCTGGTCGACGCCGTGCAGCAACTGCCGCCGGGCCATCTGGCCGAAGTCGATCCGGCGGCACCCGACGTGGTTCCGATCCGTTACTGGCAGCCGCCGCGAGCCGCGCCGGTGGCCGACGGCGCCGAACAACTCGCGGCCGAGCTGCGCACCGCCGTGCGCCAGCACCTGATCAGCGACGTGCCGCTCGGCGTGTTCCTGTCCGGCGGCATCGATTCGAGCGCCGTGGCGGCCATGGCGGCCGAAGCGGTCGGCGGCGCTGCGGTGCGCACCTTCAACGTCTCGTTCGACGAAGCGGACTTCGACGAGTCGAGCCATGCCCGTGCGGTCGCCACGGCACTCGGCACCCAGCACCAGGAAGTGCGCGTGTCCGCGGCCTACTTCCGGCAGCACCTGGACACCGCCCTGTCGGCCATCGACCAACCGACCTTCGACGGCATCAACACCTGGTTCGTCAGCCGCGCGACCCGTGAGCACGGCGTGACCGTGGCCCTGGCCGGCACCGGCGGCGACGAACTGTTCGGTGGCTACCGCAGCTTCCGCGACGTACCCCGCAGTGCGCGGCTGGCGCGCCTTTGCCGGTGGCTGCCGCACGGCCTGTTGCGCACCGCGGCGGCGGGCTGGGTGCGGGCCATGGTCGGCCGCAGCGGCGCCGTGCCACCGCAGACGCGCTGGGGCAAACTGGGCGACGTGCTGTGTGGCGGCGGCGACCTGCTGGCTGCCTACCAGGCTGCCTACGCCCTGTTCACCGAACGCTTCCACCGCGAACTGCAGGCGACTCCCGCGACCGGCCTGCGGCACGGTCTGCCCGAAGCCCTCGCCGAGCGCTGGCGCGAGGCCACTGCCCACCAGCCCGAACTGCACGCCGTGGGCCTGCTCGAACTGCACAGCTTCCTCGGCGAGCGACTGCTGCGCGACACCGACTGGGCCTCGATGGCGGTGTCCCTGGAAGTGCGGGTGCCCCTGCTCGACCACCGCGTGGTCGAAGCTGCAGCTCTGGTACCACCCAACCAGCGTTTCCACCCCCTGGGCCGCAAACAGCTGCTGCGCACCCTGGCGCTGCAGCGCCTCGATCCCAACCTGTTCGAACGGCCCAAGCGCGGCTTCGTGCTGCCGATCGAAGCCTGGTCGCGCCAGCAGCTGCGCAGCGAAGTGGCTGCCACGCTCAACGACGCCGAACTCTGTCGGAGCCTCGGCCTCGCACCGGACGCGGTGGCGCGGCTGTGGCAAGCGTGGTCGAGCAACGCGCCGGGCTTGTACTGGTCGCGCGTCTGGACCCTGTTCGTGCTGCTGCGTTGGTGCCGCGAGCAGCGGGTCGCGGCCTGACCGGCGTGGTGGCTCGACGGGCGTGAGCCGGCCGTGGCTTCAGCGGCCGAACAGGCTGCTGCGCCGCGACGGCTCCTGCACCACCAGATCGTCCGTCGTGCCGAGGACCCCGTCCTGGCCGGAACTGACGGCCTCCCACCGCACCCCGACGGCACGCTTGCGCAGCAGGTAGGTCTTGCCCCACGGGTCCTGCTGCGGCCCACGGTAGAGCGGCGCGCCATCGCGCCCCTTGGCAGCCGCGAGCTCGGCCACGGTCGGCACTTCGCGCGGCGCCATGCCACCGGTGCGGTACTCGCGGGCCATTGCCGCCAACGCCGCCAGCTCGTCCCTGCAGCGCAGGCGCGCCTGCACCAGTTCGCGGTCGTACTTCACGTCCGGCCGCGGCGTGCAGTCCCACGCCACCAGCCACTCGTGGCCGACCTTCTGGAAGCCGAAGTCCGCCACCAGGCGTTGCTCCAGGTGCGGCAGGTGCGCCGCCCCGTAGTAGATGCCGAGCTTCTTCTTGCCCGCGGCGAGTTCGCGCTCGAGGACCTGCAGGCACTTCTCGTTGCGCCCGTACAACAACGTGCCGTTGCCCTGGCTGCCGCCGGCCGAAAGCGCTTCCATCTGCTCGAGCTGCGAAGCGAACAACATGCGCATGGTGTGCCGCCCGCGGCCGCTGCGGAACGCCGTGACCAGATCGAAGTCCACGGCCGGCTTGGCGTCCCGCGGCTGCTCGTCCTCGTCCTCGGCCGCCTTGCGCTGCGCCTTCATGCCGTCGAGCATCATGCCGAGCATGATGGTCATCAGGCTCTCGCCGCGCTCGGCCATGCTGGCTTCGAACTCCGCCGGGGTCATGTCGGCGTGCACGAAGTTGGCGGGGCCATAGTCGATCGCATCGAGCTGGAACGCCAACTCCAGCGACCTCTGCAGCGCCGTCTGCAACATCGAGATCGGACCGTCGCCGCGCTGGCCCTTCTGCGGCCGGTAGTCGGCGGGACCGACCAGTTCGTAGAGCAGTGCCTCGTAGGCGGTGAAGCGGTCGTTGAGCACGTCGTAGCAGGCCTGGTCGGCAATGTGCACGGCGCCGAACAGCACCACTTCGACCTCGCCCTTGCGGTAGGTGGTGATCGCCGTGTCGAGGTGCCCACCTTCGCCCACCGGCACGAAGCGCACGAAGTCGCTGGGAGTGCGGTCCGGAGCGTCGCCGGGGTTCGGCTTGGCCTCGGTTTGGGCGGTCAAGCCCGCGTGGAGCAACGACAAGAGCACGACAGCAAGGCGCGAACCCAAAGCCATGCCGCCATGATCGGCGGTCAGCCCCCACCCGGCAAGCCGGTTCCCCCAGGAGCTTCGCCTGGAACACGTGGGGGTGGTGACGGCGGTCGCAGCACGTAGACGTACAGGCTCTCGTCCTTGGGGCCGACGAAGCACGGCAGGTGCTCGATCAGATCGAAGTCCCGCTGCAGAGCCGGCGCCAACTCACCGTCGTCGAACTCGGCCAGCTCCGGCAGGGTGGTCACCACCACCAAGCGTCCCCCCCACTTCTGCGCCGCCGCCGCATGCCAGCGCAGATGGTTCTGCCCCCCCGGGGCGTGCAGACGCACGGCCTCGGGCGACGAGTCGGGCACGGCCTCGCCCGTGGTGTTGGACTTGCGGTTGGGCAGGCCCTGCACGCCCCAACGGGTCAGCGCATGGATCTGCACGGTGGCCGCCGTGGCCCCCGGGCCTGCCGCCCAGCGTTGCCGCTGCAGGTAGTAGGTGGCGATCGGCTGCGCCACGGTGACCACGTAGATCGGCTGCCCCGCAAGGTGCGCCTGCGCCGCCGCGAACGCTTCACGCCAGCGGCCGCGGTCCCCGTGCCGGTCCAGGTAGTAGCCGGGCAGCACGGCCAAGCACTCCAGCGGCAGAGCGAGCAGCGCCAGCGCCCCGGCCACCCTTAGCCGCAGCGCCGGCCGTGGTGCCACGCCGCGCACGGCGGCGCCCGCCTGGACGGCCAACGCCCCGCCGAGCCACAGGATCAACGGGAACACACCGATCGAATACCGGGCCGTGGTCTGGGCGACGCTGGCCCCGACCACCGCGAGCGCGAACAGCGGCATCCCGGCGAGGCAGGCGAGCAACCGCGACCGCACCGCGCCGATGCGCTGCTGGATGCCGAGCCAGCCAACCAGCGCCGCCAGCAACAGGATCGGCCGGTAGTAGAACGCCGTGGTCTGCAGGAAGTGCACCAACGACGGATTCGCCTTGGCACGCAGGAAATCCTCGTACGGCGACCAGGCGACGAGGGCCAGCGGCAGGCCGAACAGCACCGAGACCGCAGCCAGGGCGAGCACGGCCACCTGGGTCGGCCCCAGGCGCGGCGCGCGGCGCACCAACGCGAACACCACGAGGCCGAGCGCCAGGCTGCCGGTGGTCGGGTGGCACAGCATGCCGAGGCAGACCACGGCCAGGGTGGCCAAGAGCCGCCGCGCTCCGCCGTGTTCGGCCCAGCGGTCCGCGAGCTGCGTGGCCCAGGCCGCGCACAGGAACGCAAGACCGTAGCCGCGCGCGTTCTGGCTCCAGAACACGTGCCACGGGTGCACGGCGCACAGCCACGCCGCAACCACCGCACCGCCGTCGCCGACCAAGCGCCGCCCCCACCAGCCGAGCAGGGGCACGGTGGCGATGCCGACCAGCGCGAACGGCAGTCGCAGCGCAGTTTCGTCCTGACCAAGGCCGAGGGCGAACAGTCCGCGCAGCAGCAGGAACGGCACCGGATACAGCGCGCGGTTCTGCTCCAGCAGACCGCCCTCGCCGTACAACGGGATGGTCGCATCGCGGAAGGTGTGCGCTTCGTCGATCCACAGGGACCAGGTGCCAAGGTCCCACATGCGCAGCACCGCCGCTGCAGCGGTGGCCAACAGCAACCACCAGCGCAGCGGCGCGGCGAGCGGTGGCAGAGCATCGCGCGGCGCGGGTCGCACCGGGGCCGGCTTCTGGTGGGACGGACGAGGCAAGGGCGTGCCAGGATAGCTGCCACCCTCGGCCCGGCCAGGAGGTTCCGCCCCGGCTCAGGAGAACGGATAGAAGGATTCCTCGGCGAAGCTGTAGTAGCGCTCGTGGCCGACCACGATGTGGTCGAGCAGGACGATGCCGACCAGCTTGCCGACCTCCTCGAGGCGCCGGGTCACCAAGCGGTCCTCGGCACTCGGCGACGGGTCGCCCGACGGGTGGTTGTGCGCCACCACCACCGCCGCGGCGGCCTCGCGGATCGCCGGCGAGAACACTTCGCGCGGATGCACGGTCGCGGCGTCGACCGAGCCGATGCTGACCACCGAGAGCTGCATCAGACGATGCCGGGCGTCGAGCAGGGCGGCGAAGAACGTCTCCCGGCGCAACCCGCGCGCCGACTCGCGCACCAGCCGGGCCAAGTCGCCCCCGCAGCGCACCGGGCAGCCGGGGCGATAGGCGGCTTCGGCCAGACGCCGCGACAGGCCGAACGCCGCAGCGATCGACGCCGCGCGCACGGGACCGACCCCGGGCTCGCCTGCGACTTCGGCGAGACCGGCGTGGTGCAGCCCCGGCAGACCGCCGAAGCGGCGCAGCAGGCGCAGCGCCAAGGCCTCGACCGGGACGTCCCTGGTGCCGGTGCGCAACACCAGGGCCAGACATTCGGCATCGGAGAGACGGCACTCGCCGAACTGCCGAATCCGTTCGCGCGGGCCGCAAGGGGCAAGGAGAGGAACCACTGCGTCACTCATGCCCTGGCAGTGCCCAGAAACGGCCAACGGTGGCACACCAAACGCAAAATCCGGCGCAAGCCCGACCGCGGCGACTCACCAGGCACGGTGCAGCACCAGCGCCGACCGCGCCGCGGCCAACCAGCGTTCGCGTTCGGGGCCCGGCGTCATCAGCGCCGCCGCGGTCTCCGCGTCCTCGGGTCGGCCACAGCGCAGTGCCACCTGGACGCAAGCGGCCAGCACCCCTTCGCGCCGCACCGGATCGGCCAGCGGATCCGCGTCCAGCAGACCGGCCACGAACTCGTAGAGATCGGGGTCGACGCGCAGCAGTTCGAACCGCGTGTGGCCGTGGGTGGTCTCACCGCCCGGGCGTTTGCCGAGGGCGACGAACGCCTCGACACCCTGCCCGAAGTACTCCGCCTCGTTGCTCGCCGCGTAGTAGTCGAGGCAGCGATTCTCGCGCAGGGCGCGCTGGTAGAGGTCCTTGAGCCGGGCGCGCTGCACCGGGGTGAAGGCGAAGAAGTGCACTTGGTGGGCCACTTCGTGCACCAGCGTGTCGAAGCCGAACTGGGCCGCTTCGTCGAGCGCCTCGATCCCGGTCGCCGCCTGCAAGCCACCGACGCCGCGCACGTCGTCCCAGACGCGCCCGTCGAAGGTGCGTTTGCCACGCAGCACCGCACGAGTTTCGGCATCGGTGGTGCGTTCGAGTTCGCGCAACAGGTCGTGGGTCGCCCCGACCGCGACGATCTTGCGCAGATGCCGGGCGAAGGTGCAGAGCGCCCGATCGACCACGGCGCGCCGGGTCGGCGTGAGCTCCCCATAGCCCGGGATGAACACGGCCGCCGGCAGACCGAGCGCGCTGGTGGCCGGGACGGCGGCGCGCAAGGCGGCGAACGCGGCGTCGCGGTTGGCCATGCTGAGCTCGGCGCGCTGTTGGAACAGCACTTCGCCGAGCAGGCGGTGCGCCACGGCGTGGTCGGGGGTGTCGGACAACACCGTCTGCAACGCGACGGCGGCGGCGGCCAGTTCCCCACGGCCCGCCAGCACCACGGCCCGGCGCAGTTCGCCGCCGATCGGTGCTGGGCCGGGCGCCAGCAGGCCACTGCCGAGCCGCAGGTGGGCCTCGGCGTGCAACGGATCGAGGGCGACGGTGCGGCGGTAGGCCAGGGCCGCGTCGTCGATGCGCTGCACGCGGAACAGTGCCGAACCCCGCGCCGCCAGCAATTCGGCGCCGGCCACGACCCGCCGATCGAAGGTCTCGGCGCGCTGGACCGCGGCATCGAACGCACGGATGCGGATCAGCGCCCGTACACACAGCGCCATCGCCTCCTGGTGCCGCGGCTCGAGGCGCAGGGCCGCTTCGGCATAGCGCAGCGCCTCGCCGCTGCGGCCCGACAGCAGGTGCGCACGGCCGAGGCCGACCAGATCGTCGACGCCGGGCGCCGCCTCGTCGAGCCCGATGCGCTGGAACGCCCGCCAGGCACCGATCGGATCCTCCCGCTCCAGCAGCTCGACCCCAGTGCGCCGCCAATGGCCGCTGCCAGCGGCACCGCCAGGTGCTGGAGCCTGCACCTGGTCCGGCGCAGCGGCTTGGGCCGACAGGCCGGCGAGCAGCCAAAGGGCCGAAGCCAGGACACCCACCGCACGGCGGCCGGCGGCGTTGCTGCGAACGGGGACCAGGGGCACAGTGCTCCTGGTTTCGGCAAACCTTGGCCGGCGGCTACGGTGCGAATGCCGACGGTGCAGCGCCGCCCATGGCAAGGGCTGCAGGGCGCCAGCGCACCGGCACTGGACGCGGCCGCACCGCTTGCACCGGCGCTCCCTTCACCGGCGCCCGTTCACCGGCGCCCCTTTCACCGGCGCCCTGTTCACCGGCGCCCCTTTCACCGGCGCATCGCGCCGAGCACTTCGATGCGCTCGACGTCGAGCGCTGGCAGTCCAGAACTCGGGCGCTTGGTGCTGCCGTTGACGCCGATCTCGCGGTTGACGAACAGGGCGAGCTCGAAGCGGCGGCTGCTGCACGTGACCACGTATTGCTTCACGTTGCCACGCTCGAGGTAGTAGGTGCCCGGGCCCGTCAGCGACGCTTCGTAGCGCAGCCAGCCGATCGCTTCGAGCTTGGCGAGCTCGTCGACCGGCTGCGGCGGGGTCGGCGGCGGCACCGGCTTCTTGTCGAGCAAGCGGATCGCGTCGACGACCAGCTTCTGGGCACCGAGGCGCTGTCGCAGCGAGGCGGCAGACGCCCGGCCGGCCGACTGCGCGTCGAACTTGCCCTCCAACTGCTCGAGCGCCAGCTCCAGCGGCTCGTATTGCTGCTCCAGCGACGGCTTCTGCAGTTCCTTGCTGAACGCCGCTTCCACCACGCGTACCGCAGCCTCGTCGGCACGGTCTTGTTCGGCCCGCGCCTTGATCGCGGCGATGCGCTCGAGCCGCGCCTGCACTTCGGCGCGCTGCTGCTCGGCCAACGTCGCGACCGCAGCTGCGGCCGCCGTGTCGTCGAGCCCGGCCGGGCCGAGAGCCGCCACGGGCAGCCAAGCCGCCTGGCCCGGCACCCGCACCCGCCACCATTCGTCGCTCTCACCGACCACCACCAGCGCGGTGCCATCGGCGAGCTGCGCCACCGGCGCCTCGGTGGCCTTGGCCCGGTAGCGGAACGCCACCTTGTTGCCCTTGGTCTTCACCACGCCATCGTCCGTGGCCACGGTGAAGCGCTTGTTGACGTAGCCGAGCGGCCCGAGCGGCAGTTCCACCGCGCGGAAGCCACCTTCCAGGGCGCCGACCGCGAGCACTTGGTCCTTGGCGAGCACGTCCTCGAAACAAGGCGGCTCGGCGACCGGGCTCGGCCAGCACTGCAGCTTGGCCCCATCGACCACCACCTTCAGGAACTTCGCCGTCGCCACGGCCGGATCCTGGGCGGGGGCGGCCGGCGGCGTTGCCGCACCGGACTGGGGGACCGGCGGCTGGGCAGCCGGCGGCGTTGGGGCCGCCCCGGGAACCGGAGGCTGGGCCTGGGCCGACAAGGAACCGGCGAGCAGCAACGCAGGACCGGCGAACAGAAGACCGACGAGACGTGCAGACATGATGCCTCTTGCGGGCCGACCGGGCCCGAACCGAACCGGCGCCGCTGCGGGTGACCGACCCACCGCGTGCCTGACCGGGCACGATGCTACCGGATGTCCAGCCCAGGGCAACGATGAGACCGCCGACTTCCGTTGCGTCATGCCACCGACCTGCGCGCGCCGGGGCCGGCCCGCGGCCGCCAGCCATCGTTCGGGTTGGCGACAGGAGTCCCGCTTGCCGATACCATCCGGGCCGATGGTCCGCTTCGCCTTGTTGCTGGTCGGGTTCGCCGCGCTGCCGGCCTGTACCTGGTGGACCAGCGAAGGGCATGTGCTGGTCACCAGCGACCCGGCCGGCGCCCACCTGGCCGTCGACGGCCGCGACACCGGCCAGACCACGCCGTGTTACCTGCCGCTCGGCGGCAACTTCAGCTTCGACCACCGCATCACCATCACCAAGAAGGGCCACCGCCCGGCGACCCGGCTCTTGACCCAGCGCACCGAGGGTTACACCTCGCTCTGGATCGACGGCGCCTACAGCCCGGTGATGCTGCCGCTGCCGTTCTTCTGGACCACGGGCGACATCCTGTTCCCGTTCGCCATCCGCGGTGCTTTGGTGCCGCACGAGCTGCACGTGAAGCTGTTCCGCACCGACGAGCCGAAGCTCGGCTTCGAAGTGCTCGCCGAGCGCGCGCAGACCCCGCAGAACCCGCCGCCCGCCGCCAAGTGAGCCGCGTCGTTTTTCTCGACCGCGACGGCACGCTGAACACCGAGCGCGGCTTCGTCACCCGGCCCGAGCAGCTCGAAGTGCTGCCCGGCGCCGCCGCCGCCGTGCAACGACTGCACGAGGCGGGGCACCGGCTGGTGGTGGTCACCAACCAGAGCGGCATCGCGCGCGGGCTCTACCGGGAAGCCGATCTGGCCGCAGTGCACGAGAAGCTGCACCGTGCGCTCGGGGGGCGGATTCTCGCCTACCTGCACTGTCCGCACTTGCCCGACGGCGGGCACGGCTATGGCGGTGCTTGCGCTTGCCGCAAGCCGGGTGCGGGGCTGCTGCACCAGGCGCGCGAACTGCTGCAGCTCGACTTCGCCGGCGGGGCGGTGGTCGGCGACAGCGCGCGCGATCTGCTGATGGCGCGCGATCTGCCGCTGCGCACGGTGCTGGTGCACAGCGGCAAGCCGGCGGCCGGCGAACGGGCGGCGCTGCTAGCGGCGGGCGGGCGGGTGGACCACGAAGCCGCGGACCTCGCGGCGGCGGTCGACTGGCTGCTGCAGCAGCCGGGCTGAGGCGCCGAAGCCGGTGCGCAGCAGCTTTGCGATCTGTGTCTCCTTGCCAGCACCGTACTGCCACGCTGTGTAGCGGTCCCCAGAGCCCGCTCCGTACACCACATCGTGCTCGCGGATCTTGCGCCCGATCTGGTCGTAGCGGA
>JAEUHP010000251.1 GCA_016795295.1 Planctomycetota bacterium
CATACGTGTGGCCGATGCTGCCAAAGGCTGGTATGACGCACACCCATTTGGGCAATGGCAGCTTCACGCCGTCGCAAACTTTCATCCGCTATGTTTGCATTCGGGCGGACACCTCGGACCCAGGCCTGGCTACCGCTGTGGAATCACTCGCGAAGCGTCTTGCGGCCGAGGGACAGATCCAGAACGCGGACAGTTCGATCAAGCATGGCTACGGAGTCGCCCTCTGTGGTTCGTCGGGCAACCGACGGACGGTCAGCCTCTTCGCGAATGGGCACCGACGTCTGGAGGTGCGAGAGGGTGCCGCCAATCTGTGGCGTTGCGATCTCGTCGGCCACCGCGATGCCATCCTCGACTTGGCTACCTCCAACGACGGTCGCCGACTCGCGACGGCTTCGGCGGACGGCACGGTGCGCCTGTGGGACGGCACCAGCGGCCAAGAGGTTCTCGTGCTCAACATCGAAGCCGAACGCCTCTTCTTCAGCCCCGACGACCGCTGGCTCTGCGTGTTGACCGGTGGCTGCTGGCGAATGCTCGACAGTCTCCGTCATCGAGAAGTGCTTCGGCGCCGGGTTCCTGCGGGCGGCTGAGACCGCGAGCACTCAATACGACCAGCCAGCAGGAGCAGCGAGCGAGGCGGAGAGTCGCATCGTCGCACGCAGAGCTGCCCAGGAGCGCTGCACTTGCGCACGAATCGGCGAGTCCACCGCCATTCTGTATCGCGCCGCGCCGAAGGAACTCGCCTGACCCGCCGCCCACCCCTCAGGGCACCACGAACCCCGCCAGCGCCTCGCGCACCTCACCCACCGAGACCGCATACACCACCAGCTCCCCCACCTGCCGCCGCCCCAGCACCAGACCGCTGTCCTTCGGCAGTTGCACCCGCGGATCCCGCGCCGCGGGCAGCACGCACACACAGACCGGTTGGCTGCCGGCCTGGGCCAGCAACGCCATGCCACCCCCTGTCGGTTGCCCGGCGTAGGTGCCCAGCACCTGCAGCCGCGCGCCGCGTTCGAGCTCCAGTGCCGAGCCGAACCGTTCGCGGCAGGCCGACTTCACGTCGAGACCGGCGTTGCAACAGCCCATGCCGAACCCCTGCCGCTCGGCGTCGCGGAACGCCGTAGCCCACAGAGCGCCGAGCTGCTGGCCGTCGTGGCCCTCGGGACCGAGCGGCGGCCGCATCGACCACCACAGCGCCGCCACCACCCACAGCGCCGCAGCGGCGGCCAGCGCTGGCCAGCTCAGCCACGGCCAACGCGGCACTGGGCGCTCGGTGGTGAGCGCTCCGGCAGCCAGCGTCGCGAACTGCGCCGCCGCTGGCGGGGCGAACGCCGTGCGCAACGCGCGGTCGAACTCGGAATCGGTCACGTCGTGGTTCATGGCACCTTCCTCAGCGGTGCAGGAGCAACTTCCGGGTCGGCGGACAGAGCCTCGCGCACCTGCAGCCGCGCCCGCCGGGCATGGCTGGCAGCCGTGTTCTCGGGGATCTCGAGCAAACCGCCGATCTCGGCAAAGGACAGTTCGAGCACCACTGACAGCAGGAGGCAGGCGCGCGCCACTTCGGAGAGTTTCTGCAAGGCGCGCACCCAGGCATCGGGCAGGTCACAGGCTTCGGCGTCGAACGGCCACTCGGCGCTGCGCCGCCGCTCCCGCGCGCTCTCGGCATCGAGCAGCTCCGGCGCGCGCAGTTCGGGGCGCCGCCGCCGCCGCCAGTTCGCCGCCACGTGGCGCACGATCTGGCTGAGCCACGCCTTGCCGTCGGAGCCGGGGCGAAACTGACTGCGCCGCTGCCAGGCCACGCGCGCGGCCTCCTGGACCACGTCGGCGGCTTCGTCGCGCCCGACCCAGGCTGCGGCGACCACCCACAGCGCGCGGCCCGCCGCCGCGAACATCGCCGTGAACGCCTCGCCGTCGAGCCCGGGCGCCGCCACGGGGCCTCAGTTCTTGACCTTCGGCGCTTCCGGCTTGGCCGGGGCGGGGGCAGGGGTTGCGGCCGCGGCCGGCTTGGCCGCCACGGGCTTCGCGGCCTCGGCGGCCGGCTTGGCGTCGCAGCAATCGCCCTTGGCCTCGGCGGGCTTGGCCGCAGCGCCATCGCAGCACTCGCTGCCCTTGGCGTCCACCGGCTTGGTGGCCGTCGCGTCGCTGCAGCAGCCTGCACCCTTCGCGTCGACCGGCTTCGCCGCCGCGTCGCCACAGCAGCCGGCGGCCTGCGCCGGAGCCTTGGCCGCGCCGGCGTCGCAGCAGTCGCCGCCCTTCGCGTCGACCGGCTTCGCCGCCGTGTCGCCACAGCACTCACCACCCTTCGCCGCCGCGGGCTTCGCCGTGGCGTCACAGCAGTCGAGCTTCGCCGGCGCCACTTCGGTCTTCGGCATCGCCGTGCGGACCCGGACCTTGACCACCGGAGCCGGCTGGGTCTGGGCCGCAGGGCCCTGGGCCAGCAGACCGTCGGCGCAGCAGCAGGCGAACAACAACGCAGGGAACAGGATCTTCATGGGATGAGTCGGTACAGCACCAATGTTGCGAACTGGCCGCTAGCGTGCACCAGCCATGAAGAAATCTGCAAGGGCCGAGGTGCGTAGATCGGCGCCTCCCGTGAAGATTCGGCCGGATCGAAGCCAAGGTTCAGGTCGCCCGGGGGCAGCTCCCGATACCCGGGCATGCGAACGGCCCCTCACGCCCATGCCATCGGCTGGATCCTGCTGCTGCTGACCGCGGCCTGCGCCACCCCGAGCGCCGACGAACTGTTCGAACAGGGGTTGGCGGCCGAGACCGCGGCAACCGCGGATCCCAGCGCCGCTGCGGCCAGTTACCAGGCCGCCGCCGCCACCGGGCACCCCGGGGCGCACAACAACCTCGGGCTGCTGCACTACCGCGGCCGTGGGGTGCCTCAGGACTTGGCTGCGGCCGCCACCTGCTTCCAGGCCGCCGCCGCGCAGGACTTCGCCCCGGCGCTGTGCAACCTCGGGGTGATGCAGTTGTTCGGGCAGGCGATGCCCGCCGATCCGGTCGCCGCCGCCGGACTGCTGCGCCGGGCCGCGCGCAAGGGCGACTGCCGCGCCGCCTACCTGCTGGGCGCGGTGCTCGACGAAGGCTTCGGCGTACCGGCCGATCCGACGGCGGCGGCGCATTGGTACGAACGGGCCGCGGCGCAGGACCATGCGGCGGCGACGTTGCGCCTGGCGCTTTTGTGCTGGCAGGGACGCGGCGTGCCAACCGACCGGGCGCGCGCGGTCGAGCTGCTGCGCGGCCGGGCAGCGGCTGGGGACACGGCGGCGCAGGCGCAACTCGGCAATTGGTTCTGCCGCGGTGCCGAGATCGAACGCAGCGCAGCGCTGGATTGGCTGGAGGCGGCGAGCGCCGCGGGGCATGCGGGGGCGCAGTACGATCTTGGGCTCCTGCTGTTGCGCGGCGCAGTGGTCGCCGAAGACCGCACTCGCGGCGCAGCGCTGGTCGCGCAGGCCGCGGCCGCGGGCTTGCCGGCCGCCCTGGCGCGCAGCGATGCGTTGGCGGCGGCGCCGGGGCGCTGAGTCGGTCAGGACACTGGACCGCCTGCGGGCGAGGTCGCATGCGCCGCCACCCCGCGGCACCAGCCGGCTGCCTTGGCAGCGGTTGGCGGCGATGCCCCCGTGACCATCGCCGCTTCGACCGCGACGGACCTCAGTTGCCGATCGCCATCGTCAGGCCGTTCGAAACGGCGATGCCGAGCGTGTTCGCCGCCGGATCGGCCACCAGGTACTGCCCGTGCACCCGCGCGTAGACCAAGGTCGGCAGATTCGGAATGGCAAACGGCAGGCTTGCGCCACCCTGCCCAGACAACAACGCGAACTGCACCGCATCGGTGCTGTTGTGCACGAAGCAGTTCGGTGCTCCGAGCGGCGCCAACGAGAACGGCAGCGGTCCGGCGGACGAGGTGGTGTTCGACCAGCCGAGCGCGAGGAAGCCGAAGCTGTTGCCAACGCCGCGCGACAACGCGAAACTCGGCGTCTGCCCGAGCCTCGGCGAGCCACTGAGCTGCAGCAGCGGCACGGCAATGGCCGTACTGCAGTCGACGCGCAGCGACGGCCGCGTGATCAAGGCCGAGCGCTGCCAAACACCGCTGCCGAACGTGGCACGGAAGTAAGCGCCGCCTGCGTCACCAGCGTCCAGTTGCGACAGCAGCGTGGTCTGTGCGCGGTGGTCGATGCCGATCCAGAACGGCCCCTGCGGCAGGGTGACCGGCTGCGCAAACGTCGCCGCGTGGAAGCCATCCGTGGGCCCAATCGCGATCGTGGTCGACGCCAGCGGCAGCGTGGAAGGCACGCCGCCTGCGTTGCCGTAGAGATTGGCACCCACGAGCACCGTGCCACCGGTGTTCGAGCGGCTGAACAACTCGAAGCCCAGCACCTGCATCGCCGACGGCGCATTGAGGTCGTAGCCGTACTCGTTGGTGCGGGTGTTCACCGCCAGTGCACCACCATTGGTGTTGACACCGGCGCAGAGGGGCGGGCTGGAACCGGTGCCGAGGCAGCCAGCTCCGGCGGCAATGGCTTCCCCGGCATAGACGAAGCCACCCGTCACCGTCCACGCGAACGCAAACTGCTGGTCGGTGGTGCCGCTGAACGAGCGCGCCACCACCCGAACCGCCAGGTTGCCGGTCGTCGGCGCGAACACCCGCACCATCTCGTACAGGTTGCGCGGCGTGTTGGACGCCACCATCAGCCCACCCGTTGGTGAATAGACCTCAAGATCCAGGTTCGACCAGCTGGCAGACGACAACACCTGACGGTGCCAGGCGATCGCCACCGCGTAGCTCTGGCCAGCCGTCACCGGCAAGGAGAACCAGTGTTCGTTGGCAGTGGTGGTGACGTTGGCGGTGCCGAAGTTGCCGGCCTGGGTCAGGCTGTGCGCCCGGTCGTTCTTCAAGAAGCCGACCCCGTAGGCATTGCGATCCAACCCGGAGTTGGCAGCGCTGATGTCCTGGGTGGCGGCCAGCAGAATGGCCTTGGTCTGCAGCGCCGTCAGCAGCGGAAAGCGCGCCCGCAGCTGGGTCGCAGCGCCCGCCACTTGCGGGGAGGCCATCGAAGTGCCGGAGCCGGTGTAGTTGGTCGTCTCACTGTCGCGGCGCGCCATCACCGTCGACACGCCGCAGGCGGCGATGTCGGGATAGAAGCGCGCCGTGTCGCCCGCCAGCGGGCCGCGCGACGAGAACGACGCCACGGTGTGGGTGTTGTTGGCCACAGCGGCCACGGCGAGTCCATTCGCGGCGCCTTGGCTGCCGGTCGTGGTGCCCGGATTCGGACCGGAGTTGCCTGCGGCGACGCAGCACATGATGTCGGCGTTCAGCGCTGCGGCATCGAGCGCCTGCTGGGCCACGTCCAGTGGGTTGGGCGAGCCGCCGTAGGACAGGTTGGCCGCCACGATGTTGAACTGCGCGCGGTCGGCGACCATCGCTTGCCAAGCCGAAGCCATGGTAGTGTTGCTGCTGGCTCCACCGCTGACCTGGTTGGCGATCGCGTAGCCGGCGATCGCCGCCATCGGGGCGTGGCCATCGCCAGCCGCGCTGGTTCCCCAGTTGGCGCCGGCGGAGACGCTGGCGACGCCCGTGCCGTGGCCTTGCTGGTCGTCGGCGATCAAGGCGCCGATCTGGCGGTTGATCACGAGCCGGCTGCCACCGATGCCACCGCCCGTGGTGTTGTTGGGGTCACCGCCCAGAAAGTAGGTGCGGTGGGGCCGGCCCGTGCCATTCATGTTCTCGTCCTGGCCGGTGTCCATGATGCCGACGGCGACGCCGGCGCCGCGATGCCCCTGGCTGTGCAGGGCCGCCGCGTTGTGGTTGCTGGCGTTGGTCGCGGTGCGAATCTCGGCGTCGTGCTGGACCTCAGGCTGCACGAAGGCCACCATCGGCAGTTGGCGCAACTCCGCCAGGCGCGCCGGCGCGATCTCGAACGCCGCGGCGTTGACCAGCCACCACTGGTGGGTGACCTTGGCGCCGAGCGCCTGTGCGGCAGCGACGAAGGCAGCCTGATCCAGCTGCATGCGCCGTTCCAGGTCGGCGGTGATCGCCGCCACTTCGCCAGCCGAGCGCTTGCTCAGAATGGCCTCGCGCAGGCCAACCAGGTCGAAGCTGCGTTCGCGGAAGTGGGCGATCCACCGCTCGGTCCCGGGCGTGGTGCCAGGCAACCCGTGCTCGGGCATGCCTGCCAGCATCGGGGCGAGACCGGGCGCAGCGGCGGCGGGGACGAGGAAGGCATCCTGGGCGAGCAAGCCACCCATCCAGGACAGAGCCAGGCAGGCAGTGGTGAGCCTGGCGATAGCGGGGAGTTTCATGCAGGGAGGTCGGTAGCCGGGGCAGGCAAGTGGCCGGGTAGGGTAGCCCGTTGCCGAATTCGCTGCCTAGCCCCCCCCGCACCCGGGCGCCCGGGCGCCATCCGATGCACCGAGTGCGGCCGGGCGCAGCCCAGCATCAGTGGTCGCCGCCAGCCCACCGCTGCTATCCTGCCTCGCGCATGCAGCTCCGCATCCTGCGCCCCGACGACTGGCACGTGCACTTGCGCGACGGCCAGGCCCTCGCCGCCGTCCTGCCCGACACCGCGCGCCAGTTCGGCCGGGCCATCGTGATGCCCAACCTGAAGCCCCCGGTGACCACCGTCGCCGCCGCCGCCGCCTACCGCGAACGCATCCTGGCCGCGCTGCCGCCCGGCACCGACTTCACACCCCTGCTGACCCTGTATCTGACCGAAGCCACCACCGCCGCCGAGATCGCAGCGGCCAAGGCCTCGGGCTTCGTGCACGGCGTGAAGTACTACCCGGCAGGCGCCACCACCAATTCCGAACACGGCGTGACCGGCTGGCAGCGCGCGCGCCCGGCCCTCGCGGCGATGGCCGAGCACGGCCTGCCGCTCTTGGTGCACGGCGAAGTCACCGATCCCGCGGTCGACGTGTTCGACCGCGAGGCGGTGTTCCTCGAACGCGAACTGCTGCCGCTGCTGCGCGAGTTCCCGACCCTGCGCGTCGTGCTCGAACACGTCACCACCGCCGACGCCGTGGCCTTCGTGCAGAGCCAAGGCAGCAACGTCGCAGCAACCCTCACCGCGCACCACCTGCTGTGGAACCGCAACGCGATGTTCCAAGGCGGCATTCGCCCGCACGCGTACTGCCTGCCGGTGCTGAAGCGCGAACGGCATCGCCAGGCCCTGCTCGGTGCGGCCGTCGGCCATCCGCGTTTCTTCCTCGGCACCGACAGTGCGCCGCATGCACGCGACACGAAGGAAGCGAGCTGTGGCTGTGCCGGCGTCTACACGGCACACGCGGCCCTCGAGCTGTACGCGGAGGCTTTCGAGCAGGCTTCGGCACTCGACCGGCTGGAGGCGTTCGCCAGTTGCCGCGGCGCCGACTGGTACGGCTTGCCGCGGCACCACAGCTACGTGGTGCTGGAGAAGGCCGCGTGGACGGTGCCCGCGGCCTTGCCGTTCGGCAACGGCACCCTGGTGCCGATGCGCGCTGGCGAAGTGTTGCCCTGGCGCTTCGTGGGCCACCGCGGTGCCTGAGCGACCACGAAGCCCGCGCGCCACCTTGTCGTGGCAGCGCAAGCTGCTGCTCGCTGGACTGCCGGTCGCGCTGCTGCTGGCTGCCGGCGAGTTCGCGGCGCGGCGCTTTCGCGAACGCTCCGGCTACCCGCCGGTCGGCGGGCACAGCTACCGCGACCAGCGCATCGACCTGCTGCGCCGCGGCTTTCCCTCCGCTCACGACCCGGTGCTCGGCTACGTGCCGCGCAGTGGCTACGCAGGAACCGACAACCTCTGGCACACCACGGTCTCGATCGACGCACGCAGCCTGCGCAACAACCGGCCCGGGCCGCGCCCCGAGGGCCCCGGGGTGCTCGCGGTCGGCGATTCGTTCACCTTCGGCGACCAGTGCAGCGACCCGGACACCTGGCCAGCGGCGTTGGAGCGGCGCCTGCAGCGACCGGTGTGGAACGGCGGCGTGTTCGGCTACAGCTTCGGCCAGACGGTGCTGCGCGCCGAAGCCCTGCTGCCGGTGGTGCCGTGCACGCAGGTCGTCTGTTCGCTGATCCCCGACGACCTGAAGCGCTGCGAACTGCAGCGGCGGCACACCGACATGCCGTGGTTCGTGATCGCCGACCAGCAACTGGTCCTGTGTGGCGTGCCGGTACCCGACAGCGCCCACGACAACCCGCTCGACCAGCAGTGGCTGCGCCGCGCCTGCGGCTACAGCGCCCTGCTCGACATGCTGTTCTGGAACGCCGCGCCGGCGTGGTGGGTCGGCCAACCGCGCGAGATCGCCATCGAACCACCCGTCGACGGACTGCAAGTCGGCAAGTTGCTGGTCGAACGGCTCGCCGCACGCTGCCGGCAGGCCGGCGTCGCGCTGCTCCTGGTCCTGCAGGGCGACCAACCGGAGATGCCGGCGGGCAAGCCGGTGCACGCCACGGAACTGCTGGCCCATGCCCAGAGCCTCGGCGTGGCGACCCTCGACCTCGCCACCCGCTTCGAGGCGCTGAACCGCCAAGACCCGTCGCTGCACGGCCGCTACTTCGCCGGCCACATGACGCCGGCCGGCAATGCCTGGGTGGCCGACCAGATTGCGGCAGCCATCACCAGCGGCGCGCCGACCCGCTCGCCCACCACCCGCGGCCGCTGATGCGGCGCGCGGCCCTCAGTCGCGCAGCAGTTCGCGGAACAGCGCCAACGCTTCGCGTTCGGCCGGCACCACGCGGTGGTCGGCGCTGATCGCCGCGTCCGCCGCCTGCAAGAACAGCTGCCGGTGCGCGCGCGGCACCTGGGTCGGGTCGACGGCGTCGGCCGGCGGCGGCACCTGCAGCCAGCGCTCGACCTGCGCCACGTCTTCGGCGGTGGCGCCGAGTCGCCCGGCGGTGCGCATCACGAAATCGCGTTCGGTCTGGGTGACCTTCAGATCGGTCCAAACGAACGAACAAACGAACTCGAGCAACTTGCGGCGTTCGGCTGGCTGAAGGTGCATGGTGCGCAGTGGATCGCAGCGGCCACTCCAGGTCCAGCAGTCGTTGGGCCGCGCCTACGCCCTGTGGCCCAGACCCGCGGCGCAATCCGACCTTGCACAGGGGGGTTCCCGAACCGGACAATCGGGGCCATGAAGACTCTGCTTCGCGCCGCGGCCGCGCTCCTGGCCGTCTCGTTCGTCTCGGGTTTCTCGGGCTGCGCTTCGACCTCGGGTGAGAAGTGCTGCACCGACGCCAAGTGCTGCGTCGACGGCAAGTGCACGCTCGCCAACACCAAGTGCCCGGTGTCGGACGACGGCGTCAGCTGCGACAACCCCGCGGTGGACTACCAGGGCAAGCGCATCGCGTTCTGCTGCGACAAGTGCGTCACCAAGTGGAACGGCATGGACGACGGCGCCAAGGCCAAGGCCCTGGAAGGCAAGCTGAAGTGAGCAGGGCCTGAGCGCGCTGGCGGAACTGGCGCGCTGACGGAACTGGCGCGCCGCCACGGAGACGCCGCAGCGAGTTGGCGGCGCGTCGCGCCCGCAGCCGTGGTCTGGGTTGCGGCGACTCCCGTGCGAGCGTGAGGTGTGCCGGCCGCAAGCGCGCGGCGGGACACCTCAGCGCAGGAACACGTCGCAGGGATTGGTGGCGGCGCCGCCCAGGCCGAAGAAGTCGTCGAAGACGAACGCCGCGTAGGTCAGGCGCAGTCCCGTGAGCGACGCCGGCAGCGGCGCGAACTGACCGAAGTCCATGCGCGCCGTCGCTTCGCCCTGGGCGTCCAGGACGCCGAAGAAACCCTGGAACTGCGGCTGCATCCACGCGCCGTTGACGACACCGACCAGCCAATCCCACTCCAGCGGCAGGAAGTCGCCGCGGAACGGCGTGATCGGCAGATGGCCACTGACCCCCACGGTCACGAAGTACGGCTGGCCGGCGCGGGCCGTGCCGGCGCGCACCGCCAGGGCCACTTCGGGCGCGATCGCCAGCGGGAACCAGGTGATCTCACTCGACAGTTTGGGCCGCACCGGGTGCAGCGGCAGATCGAGCCACGACCCGCCGAAGGCATCCGCGGGCACGATCTGCACCTGGAAGTCGTGGAAGCGCGGCGCCGTCTCGAGCTTGCGGTCCATCGGTGCTTCGCGCAGCCACAGGTTGCGCAGCCGCACCCGCACCAGAGACCCCGCCGGCACCCGCACCGCCACCGGCGGCAGCACCAGTTCGTGCTCCTCGGCGACCCCCGGCGTGCTCGCGGTGGCGGCGACGGCCGTGCTGGAGAGCATCACCTCTTCGGCGCCGGGTCCTGGCGGCTCGACGGTCAACAGCGCCGCCAGCAGCCAATCCGCGTGCTGCGGCACCACCCGCAAGTGCAGGACGGCACTGGCGTCGATCTGTCCTTCGGCCGCCACGGGCAGGGTGTAGACGACTTCGCTCAGCGGGCAGGCAGCGAGCACGGCGCCGACGGTGCGCGCCGCCGGACTGGCCAGATAGTCGGCAGCGGTGAACGCCGCCTGCGGCGCCACGGCCTGCACCACCGTCGCAGGAGTCTGCGGCAGGGGCGGCGGTGTGTTGCGCAGCAGTCCGTCGTCGTGCAGGTGGAACCGCACCGGCGGCTCGGCCGACACCAGCGGATCGACACCGTGCTGGCGGCTCCACGGATGGTGCACGTCCTCACGCAACGTCCGCGCCAACGGCACTTCGGAGAGCACGAACGGCGCCTCCAACTCGACCTCGTTCGCTTCCAGCCACAGCCAGCGCGCGAGCCAGCGCAGGATCACGCCATCGCGAAACTCCCGCTCGTGCACGTTCTGATGGCTCAGATGACCGATCGTGCTCAGCATCGCACGCCGCGGCGCCGTCATGGTCTCGAACAACCGCAGCGTCGGCAGCGGACTGTCGATCAAGTCGTGGTAGGCGTGCGAATAGAGCACCGGCACCGAACTCTGCTGCAACCGCGGGGCGATCGGCCGACCTTCGGCAGCGAAGTGGGCGAGCAGGGCCGCAGGGTCCTGGGCGACGAAGGCTGCCCGCGCCGCCTGCCGGAAGGTCGGATCGAGTGGCACCGGGTAGCCGCCGTCGATGGCCTCCAGGAACCACGAGCTCCACAGGGTGCCGCCGCGCAACCAGTCGTCGATCGGCTCGGCGACGTAATCGTTGCACACCACGCAGGCGATCGTCGGGAACTGCACCGGTGTGCGGCCGGGCACCGCGAGCCACTGACCCGACCAGGCCGCGGCGTTCCAACCGTGCACACCACCCTGGCTCGAGCCGACCACCGCGATCCGGCTGCCGTCCACGCTGCCGGCCCACTGCGGGTTGCCGATGGCGAAGTGGATCGCTTCGGCGAGATCGCAGCGCTCGACCGGCCCCCACAGCGTCGAACCAGCTTGCGCATGGCTGGGATTGGCCGCCAGCGCCTGGCCCTGGGCCCGAACGTCGTAGCTCCACACCGCGTAGCCTTGGCCTGCGACCTGCATCTGCAGCGCCAAGTCGTCGGCACGGGACTGGCCGAGCGGGTGCACGAACACCACCAGCGGCCAACCGCAGCTCGGCGCGCTGCCCTGCGGGCGCAGCAGCGAACCGTAGGTCGCGTAACCATCCGTGTAGGCGACCGGCACGATCGGGTCGAGCTGCACGGGAAAACCATCGGGCGGCGGGACCGGGCGGGCACAGCCCTGGCCCCGCGCACCGGCGGCAAGCACCGGGACGAGCAGCAGGATGGATAGGCGCATGGGCGACGAGGTGGCGAGAGCATACCAACCGCGAGCCGGCTGGGATCACCCCTGCGCGAACTCCTCCAGAGCCCCATGCCATGGGGACTTCCCCACCTCGCTCTGGCCGCTCCGCCAAACTCCTGCGTCATCACCACCGCGGCCGTGCCATCCCGCCAACGCTTCTTCAGCGAGTACCCGATCTTGCCCCCACCGAGCTACCTGAACGAGAAGAAGTGGCCGCGCACGAAGGTCGACCACCCTGTCATCCGCGTGTGTCCGAAGCGGCTGATCTCGGTTCATGAGTTCTCCACCGGTCCCAGCTTCTTCGCTCCTCTGAGGGCTGTGAGTGCCGCTGTCTCTCGCGGCGTCGAAGTAGCCGGCGCCAAGGTGTTCCTCGGTCCGCACGATGCTCCCTCCACCCTGCGGGGGCCTATCGTCGTGTTGAGCGAAGCTGCGAAGCAGAGCTGGAAGTCGGTGATGACGGACCGCGATGCCGTGGCATGGACGCGGGTCGACGCGATCGATCCCGATGAGCTCCGAGCGCTACGCGGCGGTAGGGACTTGGTGTAGAGGTTGCCGCGATCGGCGGGCGCGAGTTCCGCGACTCGGTGCTGCCTTCGGGTTCATGTCCATTGCATCGGACAGGCAGGTTGCCTCGGAGGCCGCGGCTCGCGGCCGATGGCCTTTCCTGCCTCACCGCACCTTCACGTCGCGCAGCGCAATCGACTCCGGCCCCCATTCGCGGCCGAAGATCCGCTCGAACACCATCTTCGTCGGCACCAGCTGCTGGCCGAACTCCTGCCAGGTCACCTGCACCGAAGCGTCCCACCGCATCGCTGCCGGCGTGCGCTCGCCGCCGATCTTCTGGTCGATGCGCGTGACCACCTGACGACTGCCGACCTTGCCGTAGGTGTAGGTGTTCGTGCTGCCATCGCGACCGCGGACCGAACGCACCACGCCGTTCGTGATCGTCACCGCCGCCACGGGACCGCGTTCGATCGCGAACGTGCCCGCAGCATCCGCAGCGTGGATCGTCGCCCCCGCGAAGTACACGTCGAACGGAGCCCGATCGTTGAAGTCGCGCCCCTGCCAGATGCCGAAGCGATCGCGCACGAGCGCCGCGAGCTGCACTTCCCGTTCGCGCGGGAAGCCCTCGTCGAACGCGATGTCGGAGCCGACCATCGAGCGACCGAGGCCACGAAGAGAGATCGAACCCGACACGCGCTTCGTCCCCTGCCACACGCCGTCGTTGCCGCACTGCACGACGAACTTCGCCTCGATCTCGACCGGCTTCTCCGGAATGCGCCACGCAGACTCCCACACGGCGCGCAGTGCATCGGCACCGTCGCCGCGCGGTGGCTCTGGCTGGACAGGCACCACGCCCTCGAAGGTCAAGTTGCTCAGCACGAGCTCCGAGACGCTCGCCGGGTTGGCGCCGAACTGTACGGTCTCCGTCACCGCAGTCGGCACGATGCGATCGCCCACCTTCGCATACGCGAAGCGAAGATCGCGGTTCTTGCCGTGTCGCCGCACGACCACGCGCGCACCGTCGAACTCGCGCCACTCCCACTCGCTGCGTTCGCCCTCGCCACGACCGTCGCTGCGCACGAGTCCGTCCCGCACTTGGAGGTCGTCGACCTCCGCAGCGGTCCGCTCGCCGCCGACGAGATGGCCGCTGTCGGCGGCGAGCGCACCGAACCCAGGCCCGATCAGGGCCACACGATCGGCGGCCACCGGTTGAAGTCGATTGGCCTTCGCCAAGGCCTCGAAGTCGGGCCGCCGCAGCTTGGTGATCGCCTCTTGCAGCAGCAGCTTGCCGTTGGCGCCACCGCCCTCGCGGATCTCCATCCCCGCCTTGCCGCTGCGATCGACGGTGAAGCGACCGCGCACGACGAACTCGTCGTAGCGGTCCGTCGTGTTGAGCTGCAGCCGTCGCACGCGGAGCGCGTAGTCGCCCGCACACGCGAGGTCGGCCTCCGGCCAGCGATACCAAGCCTCCCATGCCTCGCGCAGCGAAGCGATCTGCGCCTCGCCGGACGCATGGCCGACGGCGCACCAGTCGACGATCTCGAACGCCACCGCCTTCACTTCGCCACCGGGCGCCGACGCCAACGGGTCGATCCACACGTCGCGGCCGGGGCGCGATGCGAACAACACGTCGAGGCCACCGTTCGCAGGCAGCCGTACGCCGACCAGTTCGCGGACGTCCTTCGGCTGCTGGAACTGCACCTGCAACAGCAGGTCGATCTCGTACGGCAGCGGGTTCTGCATCCGCACCTGCGTGACCGGGAACGTTCCCACCATCGACTCGCGCTGCACCTGCTCGGGCACGCCGATGCCGATCTTCGGCTTCGCCAGGACCCCGCCGTCGACGAACGAGGCGGCCGCGACGCGCACGTCGATGCTGCCCTTCTTCGCCGCCAGCGCCGTCACCACCTGATAGGTCTGCCTGCCGCCGGCCGGCACCGGCCGACCGAAGCGCGCGAAGTGCGGAAACCGCGCGCGATGGCAGGTCTCGACCTGCGGGGGCTCGGGCTTCTTGCCCGGCGCGATCAGTTCGAAGGCCAGCGGCTCGGCCGCGACCGGTCCGGGATTGCGCACTTCGATCGTCAGCTGTTGCAGGCCGAAGTCACACGGCGCGCTGGCCACGACTCGGCACGCAAGCGTGGCGGGGTCGCCGTCGCGGAAGGTCGGCTCGGGGGCCGCCTGTGCGAGGGTCGGAGCCGTGAGGAGCACGAGGGCGGCGATGCGTCGAGGGAGCATGGGCGGCACTTCGCGGGATGTAGCCGGGCACCGGGCTGGAGTCACGGCGCGAACTGGCCCGGTGGGCCTGCCCTCGCCCCGCGTCAACGCTTCGGTGCGTCGATCTCGTGCAGCGCCGCAATGGTCGCCCGGACCGCCGCCTGGTCGCCCGACAGCACGAGCGTGCGACTCTGGTCCTTGGAGACCATCGAGATCTGGTACGGGGCCCGGGTGGCAGACTGGCGCATCAACGCCTCGACGGCCTCGGGTGCCAGCAGGTGCTGCAGGTGGAACTCGTGCTCGCGCCTAGGAAGTTCAAGCAGCAGTCCCGGACCGCCCGGACCTGGCAGCTCCCAGGGTAACGCCGCCCACCCCCCTCCGCCAGGCCCTCGCGAAGGGCTGAAATCCTCCCCCTCGGACCAATTCTCGGCCCAGCGGACGCACCGGTCCCCCGCCGCAGCCCCAAGTGGCCGCCGCACCGCGCCTCGCCGTCACTCCGGCCAGCCGGACTCGCCGTCCTCACCACCCTCTTCGCGACCCGGCGGTGCCCGGCACCCAATCGGCCCCGGTTCCTCTCCAGACAACCCCAGTGCCCCCAGCACCCGCGCGATCGCCGCCGGGTCGTGGATCGCCGCCAACACCCGCCGCGGACCGGCGCACTTCGGGCAGACCAGCGCCGAAACTCCAAACACCCGCTGCAGCAACGCAGCCCATGGCAGGCGGCGCCGTACACCACTTCGCCTGCCGCCACCATGCGGAACGCGCAGGCGCTGCCGACGCTGCCGTTCAGCCAACCGGCGCCGCAGATCGACGCCCGCTGCCACCACGGCCTCGTCGATCTCGGCCGATTCCACCGCTCCACCATCATCCCCATGCCGGCAGCCCCCAACATCCCCGGCATCCCCCTCGCGCCGCGGCACCACCCGCGAACGCAGACCCGACGCCGGCGCCAGGACCCCGTGGTACGTAACCAAGTGCTTCTGCGGCCGCGGCACCAACGCGCAGAGTCGTTCCATCAACACCTCCTGCGTCATCACCACCGCCGCCGTGCCATCCCGCCAGCGCTTCTTCATCGAGTACCCGATCCTGCCCCCGCCAAGCTCCACCAGCCGCGACTCGGCTACCGCCGGACGGCCAGCGTAGCGGCACAGCTTCTCAAGACGCTCTCGATCCCGGGCCGCCACCCACGCGCCTGCATGCAGCGAAAAGCCGCCAGACTCCGCACACAGCGGCCCCTTCCGCCGCGGCGCTTGCTGCCCAGAACGGTCCTGCCCGATTCGACCATCCCGCTGCCCGGCGCGTTCGCCCAGCGCCGCCCGGCCTTCGATCGCCGCGGCCACCAGCCCTGGCAGCAACTCGTCACCGACCTCGTCGCCACCATCTGCCGCGTCCTCGGCGTCCACCCACTTGCCCAACTTGCGCAACGCCCGCAGCACGCGGACACGGATGCGCTGCACCAGCAACTCCACATCCCCATCGCACAACCCGGCATGTTCGTGAAACACCGGCTGACCGCGGCCCGGCTCCCAACCGTACACCCCATCCAGCCACAGCACGTGGAAATGCACGTTGAGCCGTAGCGCCGAATCAAACCGCTGCACGAACGCCACCGCACCACCCCGGGCCCGCGGCACGCCCGCTCTTCTCGCCGTTCGCTCGTAGAACCCAGCCACCGCGCGCACCAGCACCGAACGCACCAGCGCGCACGCCGCCGGGTCGTACGCGCACAGAGCCCGCACCCGATACGGCAGCGACAGCACCCACTGCCGCACCGGCACCTCGGGGATCACCGCATCCACCAGCCACGCCGCCGTATCCACCATCCGTGCCGCACCGCAAGACGGGCAGAAGCCTCGCCCCTTGCACGA
>JAEUHP010000266.1 GCA_016795295.1 Planctomycetota bacterium
GCGAGCACGACGGCGGTCGCGACGTCGAGTGTGGGGCTGCCGTTCCTGTGGAAGGCGGTGCGGCTCGATGCAGAGACTGGGCTGCTCTACATGCGGAATCGGTACTATTCCACGGGGTTGGGGCGGTTCCTGACTAGGGACCCGCTCGGGGTGTGGGGGGATGTATGGAACTTGGGCTGCGAATATGGATACGTAGGGTGTGGACCGCTTACGCGTGAGGATCCGCTTGGGCTCCAAGTGGATTCGCCATCAAGTTCCAGGATTGCCAGCGGTGACGCCCAGGTTGCATTGAGCCTGACTCCTGGTGACTTCTTGCGGCCGCCCCCTAGTCCTCTTCCCAAGGTCGAGGGCGGCGGGGAAATAGTTGCCGCTGCTACTACTGGTGAGCTCGTAACCTTCTCTGGAAGAATCACAACTAGGTTTCTGCGTAATGACGACGGAAGCTGGGCTTGCTACTACAAATGGCACTACACGGTTCGCGCCTACTTCTCGAAAGCGCAATCTTGGATGCATCCGGATTATGTTTCCGTTCTCAGGCACGAGCAAGGCCACTTCTTGGTGGCAATGGCAAATGCTAAGGTATGCCAAGGAGTCGGTTACCTCATAACTACAGGCGTTGGTGATTCTCGGGAAGATGCAAGGTCTGCCGCAGAGAAAGAGATGGAAAGAGCCTCGAAGAATCTGCAAAGAGAGACGAAGAATTCGAGGGAGAGGCTGCAAGCAGAATACGAAAAGGACACGCAGCGCGGCAGCCCGGATAAGGCTGCGGAGCAGGAGGCGTGGATCCAAGAGCTGATTGATGTAATTAGCAGGTAGCATGCCGCCATTCATCTTGGTATTTCTTCGGTGTGTTCTTATGGCTTTGTGCTGTTTTCGCGGCACATCCCAGGCGCCGCTGTTTCTCGGCCGGGACTCTGAATATTGGCTTTCTGCAGCCCGCGCGAACTCGAAGCGCGTAAGTATGCATTTCCGCGGCGACCTGCGGGAGGGCTTGCCTCTCTTGCTCTGGTGGGTAGACCAGGGCGACGAGGATGCCTTGAGTGCGACCAGCTCCTTAGTCTACGAACTGGGTATGGATGCTGCAGGCCTGCGTGGCGCTGTCATGAGGCGTGTGCGTCGAGACCCCAGCGTCTGGGTTCAGTCGTGGGGCGTCCGCATGCTCTGCTCCATGGGGCTGCCGGCGACCCCAGAGGAGGAGGAGTTCCTTGCGCAGTCGGGGACTTCGGAAACGGCTGCCGAGAGGCCGCCCTTGGCTGCGGAGTGCGCGCGTGCGCTGGCCAAGGTGGGTGGATCCTCCGAATCGATCCTGACCAGAGTGAATGCCGGTGCTCCTGCTTCGGACTCGGGCGCGGAGCGACTACTGCTGGAGCTTTGCGACGCCTCACTGGTCTTTGGGGACGGACGCTGTGTCGACGCCTTGATCCGCGAGTTGGGCAAGAGAACTCGCGCCGCTCGCATGGCTGCGGCCGTGTTGCCAAGGTTGGGCTGGCGGGCGGTACGCCGACTCGAGACATCTGGCCACCACGACCTCGCGGCAGCAGCGCTAGTGATTGGCCCGCTCGAAGACTCGTTCCTCAGAGAAGGTTGGGAAGTTGTACCGGGGCCGCCGAGCACGGCGGAGCCCAGGATCGCGCACTTGCATTGCGACTGGTTGTGCTACGGGGCGCTGCAGATTTACCGCGCAACGCCCTACGGCGATGGTTTACAGTTGGAGAGATTCGACCTTTGGTTGCCAACCAGGGGGCGGGGCTTGCCCGCGGAAGTGGTGCAATACGCCTACGTCTCTCGTGAGGACGCGGCCACGGTGGCGCGTCAGATCGCGGCCATCCAGTCCACCGAGGTGCGCGTGGTGCCGGGCGGGGTAATGGATGTCGGCTTCTCGTCCGATTCGCGTGGGGGGGATTGCTTCGCCAGGGTGAGTTGGGCTTGGGGCGCGCAGGCGGATAAGGTGCAGGAACGCCGCTACCACGGCATTCCCTCGGATCGTGAGTTCCCTGAGCGATTCCATGCCGAAGCGTTGGCGCGGGTGGTGGAACAGTTGGCAAGAGGATGCCGTTGGCGGGTGCGGCGGGCGACGATTGAGGATTGCCTGTGGGTCCTGGCTCGATCGACCGAGGAGTCCGGAGATGCGGAATTGCATCGCGAGTACAGAGACTTCTACTGTAAGGTATTGATGGCTGCGAGCGCTTGGCGGTGACCGGGTGATCGTTTCGTGCGAGATTGAGTAACGCGTGCTGTGCAGAGCCCGATCCGAACTTATGGACCCAGTGTCGCGCGCCGCTTTGGTGGCACCGCTCGTTAGCTTCGTGGCTCGCTGCGCCGGGCGGCAGCGGGACATAACCTCTTGCTGGCTGCGAGCTGTGTTTCATTGGCCCCGATCGTCCCACGGCCAGCGAATCCAGTGTCGGCAGTGAAGGATGGAATGACGATCGTCGTAGATCTGAAGGACGCGGACCCCAGGGAAGCCGGCGCATGGCTCGATCGCGTCAAGGACCTTGGCCTGCAGTCGACTGCGCGCTGATTTGCCAGCTCGGGCGGCTGCAGGAAGCGAAGATCGATCAGGATGCCCCCCCCTGGGCCCGTGTCCCCGCCCAACTCCTCCTTGGTTCGTACTCCCCGGGCCCCCCTGGTCGGTTAGTCATGCCGACGTCATTCTTCCAGCTTCCAGCCGTCGCCGCCGACGGCCCCCGTCCATGACCAAGACCCTGCAGCGGGGGCCCGAACGCGGCAACCCCGCAGCCGAAGGTGGCGACACAGCCGTCGCCAGACCGGCTGCGGACGCCTCCCGGGATCTAGTGCCGGGCAGTTGTCGCCGCCCGCGACACCTGCCGGCGCTGATGGCGCAACCCACGGCCGCCAGCGCGGTGCGGCGCGGCGCTGCCAGCTTCGTCGGGGTGGCCGTGACCCTGGGCGCCGTACTGGCGGCGAGCGCGCCGACCGCCCAGGATCCCCCGCCCCAGGATCCCCCGGCCGGTGGCCAAGCGGGTGCCAATGCGGGGCCCGGAACGTCGGCGGGCGGCCCGGGTGCGGGCCAGGGCGGCACCCAGGGGGGCGGCGCGCCGCGCGCCGACGAAGCGTGGCTGCGCGGCGTGCTGACCACGCGCTACTGGGCGCGGTGGAACGATCGCACCAGCGACCACGATCTGCTGTCGTTCCTGTCCGTGGACTTCGGCCGGGCGGAGCGCGACGCCATCTCCGGCCACTTCTCCGGCCGGTTGGCCTACGACCTGGACGGCTACGACCAGACCTTCGCCAGCATCAACGACGCCCGCGGCGGCCGCCTCGATGCCTGGGTCTACGACGCCTTCGCCGACCTCAACCAGATCCCCGGCTTCGAACGCATCCGCATCGGTCGCCAGTGGACCCAGGACACCCCGGTGTTCCTGTGGTTCGACGGCATCCACGCCACCACCGCTCCGGTCGGCAGCGTGGCCCTGCAGGCCGGTGGCTACGCCGGTTCGGCGACGCACCTCTACGAGAGTTCGAAGTCCGGCGACCTGATCACCGGCGGCTATGCCCAGCTGCGCCCGTGGCAGGGGGCGCGGGTGCGGGCCGACTTCGTGCACCTCGAAGGCGATGCGCGCTTCGGCTCGCAGACCAACGAACTGCTCGGCGCTGGCTATTGGCAGTCGTTCGGCCAGCGCGCCGAGTTCGACGGCCAGTACACGCGGCTCGACAACGAAGACCGCGACGCGCGCGGCCGGTTGACTTTCCGCGTGCGCGAGTGGGACCTGCTGGTGCGCGGCAGCTACTACCGGTTGCTGCGCTCGCAGCGCGATCTGGTGGTGGAACTGGATCCCTACTTCCAGGCCTTGAACGCGCTGTTCCCCTACGACCAGTGGTCGATGCTGGTGGCCAAGGACATCGCGCAGAAGGTGCGCGTGCAGGCTTCGGCCGACCTGCGGCGCGTCGACGACCAGGACGACGTGGGCTTCTTCAACCGCGACTACGACCACTACGCCGGCACCGCCACGCTGCTCGATCTCGGCGTGAAGGGCCTGACGCTGTCGGGCAGCATCGATTTGTGGGATGCGAGTGCGCAGACCACCAAGACCTGGGGCGGCGACCTCGCCTACGAGTTCGACAAGTCGACCGTGGCGCTCGGCAGCTACTATTCGCTCTACAAATACGACGTCATCATGAACGTCGAACGCACCAGCGTGCGCACCTACTACGTGCGGGTGCGCCACAAGTTCGACGCGGCGACTTCGGTCGATGCCGACTACGAATTCGAGGACACGAGCCTGATCCGCAACCACCGCATCCGTCTGGGGGTCACATGGCGATTCTGAAGTTGTCGTTCGGGGGGCGCTCGGCCCTGGGTCGTGTGGCCCTGGCCGCCGTCCTGATGGTGGCGGCCGGTTGTGGCATCCTGTCGGTGTTCGGCGGCGAGCGGCCGTACGCCTTCGACCACGCCGTGCACCAGAAGGAAGGCCTCGAGTGCGCCACCTGCCACGCCACGTGGGACAGCAGCGACCGACCCGGCATGCCGGGGATCGGCGGCTGCAAGTTGTGCCACGAGGAGATCGACGCCAAGAAGCCCGAGGCACGACGCGTCGAGCGGCTCTACGACGGCGAGAACTACAAGGCGGCTCGCGCCACGGCGCTCGCCGCCGAAGTGGTGTTCTCGCACCAGCGGCACGCCACGGTGCAGGGGCTCGAATGCGCCACTTGCCACCGCGGCATCGACACCAACCAGGTGGTCGACGCTTCGCTGGGGCAGCGCATGGCCGACTGTTCGCAGTGCCATGCCGAACGCAAGGTGGCCAACGACTGCGCCACCTGCCACCGTGAGATCCGCGCGGACGTGCAACCACCGTCGCACCGCTTCCAGTGGGCCAAGATGCACGGCCCGACGGTGCGCGCCCAGTCTCAGGCGACGGGCGACGACTGCCGCCTGTGCCACACCGAATCGAGCTGCACCAACTGCCACCAGGCCCAGCAACCGGACAGTCACTCGCTGTTCTTCCGCACGCGGGGCCACGGCCTCCTGGCGCGCATGGACCGGCAGAGCTGTGTCGCCTGCCACCGCAGCGATTCGTGCGACGCCTGCCACCAGACCACCAAGCCGATCAGCCACACCGGGCAGTTCGGCGGCGAACGCAGCGCCCACTGTGTGGGCTGCCACCTGCCGCTGCGCGACAGCGATTGCGCCACCTGCCACAAGGATGCGCCGAGCCACGCGACGGCCACGCCGCTGCCGGTGGGGCACTTCCCGGGCATGAACTGCCGCCAGTGCCACGGTGTCGGGCAGCAGTTGCGGCACGCCGACAACGGCGACAACTGCACGAACTGCCATCGCTGAGCAAGCGCCTGCCGTTCGGTGTGCGGCGTCGGCGCCCGGGTGGCCCAGCACCTGGGTGGTTTGGCCGCGGCGGTGGGCACCAGTCCCTGGGAATCCATGGCGCGATCTGCTTTGATCGGTGCATGCGATTCTCCCCAGTTGGGCTCGGTACGGCATTGTGCGCCGTGGGTGCGGTCGGTTGTTCGGGTGGCGGCGGCGGCAGCGGCGCGGCACCCCGACTCGACTTCGGCCCGGCGGTCACGGCCAGCACCGGGGCGGCTGGTGCACGGGACCTGCGCGTCGCGGATTTCGATCGCGATGGCATCCAAGACGTGATGGTGGTGCACGACGTCAGCGCGAAGTTCGCCTGGCTGCGCGGGCGCAGCGACCGAACTCTCGACAACGGCGTGGTGGCCGACGCGCCGCTCTTGTCGCACGCGCTGGCGGTCGGACACATCGATGCCGATCGTCGCCTCGACCTCATGGTGGCGGGCCCTTCTGCGGCCAGCGCGCGGCTGGCGCTGGCACCTGGAGCCGCCACCTTGGCGACGGCGTCGGTGGCGCTGCCGTGGCCGGTGCAGGCCATGGAACTCGTCGATTGGGACGCCGATGGCGCACTCGATCTGGTGGCGGTGAGCGCCACGGTGCCCGACGCTGCATTGCTGCGCGGCAACGGCAGCGGTGGGTTCAACGCGCCGACCATGGCGGCATTGCCGTACCTGGCGAACGCGCTGGAGGTGTTCGACGCCGACGGGGACCAGCGACCGGACCTGCTGGTGGCCGCGTTCGGCGCGGCGCGCTTGGACCTGCTGGCCAACAACGGCACCGGCGGTTTCCGCGCCTTGCGGACCAGCTTGACGCCCGCTCTGTCCAGCGCGATGGCCGTCGGCGACATGGATCGCGACGGCAATGCCGACGTGCTGGCCCTCGATGCGTCCCGCCAGCGGCTGATGGTCCTGCGTGGCACGGGTACTGGCAGTTTCGTGCTCGCCGGGGAGCGTGCCTTGGGCGCCGTGGCGCACCACTTGGCCGTGCACGACCTCGATGGCGATGGCCGGCTGGACGTGGTGGTGGCGACCAACACCAGTGTCGGGATCTGTTATGGCGCCGCCGGCATCGAGTTCGGCCCGTTCACGGCGTTGCACCGGGATCCGCGCGGCGTAGGTGCGCTGGCCGCAGCCGACCTGGATGGCGATGGCCGGGTCGACTTGGTCTACCTGTCGGGCAGCGACCGCGTCGGGGTGCTGCGCAACCCGCAGCGAGCGCCAGCCGGTGTGGCCAACTTCGGTGAGGGGACGGCGGACTGCCGCGGCCGCATCGGCATGTGGGCCAACGGTGCGCCGCGCGTCGGCAACGCTGGCTACGCCTACCTCACCACCAATGCTCCGCCCAGCGCCGTCGGGGTGCTGCTGCAGGGCGGGCCGCCGGATTTCGGCGGCAGCGATCCGTTCGGCCTGGGCCTGCGCCTGCACCTGTCGCCGGGGGTCTTGTCCAGTCGGCTGGTGGTCAGCGACCCGCTCGGGCGGGCAGTGCATCCGGAGCCAGTGCCCGCCAACAGCGGCTTGGTCGGCCTCACGGTGTACGTGCAGTCGCTGTGGGTCAGCGCACCGCGCTGGACGTGCTCGACTTCGCCGGCTGGTTACGCCAGCAGTGTGCTGCTGGCTTCGACTGTGCAGTCGTGAGCGGGTTCGCGACGGTGCGCCGTCTCCCGTGGCTGGCAGTCGCAGCCTGCGTCACCGCCTGCCAGACACAGGCGCCCGAAGCCGCGCGGTTGCGCTCGGCGGGGCAGGTGCTCGCCGCCGCGCCCGAGCTGGCTGGCGCCAGGGTGGCGTTTCTGGTGGTCGACACGGGCACCCGGCGCGAACTCGCCGCGGCCGAGGCCCATCGCGGTTTGCTGCCCGCGTCCAACCAGAAACTGATCACCGCCGCGGTGGCGCTCGAGACCCTCGGTGGCGAAGCGACGCTGCCGACCGAACTGCTCGCCACCGGGCCGGTGCGCGACGGCGTGCTCGAAGGCGATCTGGTTCTGCGCGGCCATGGCGATCCATCGTTCGGCGTCGGCGCCAGTGGCGACGCGGTGCTCGCGGCGTTCGCCGCGGCCCTGCGGGCGCGCGGGGTGCGCGAGATCGCCGGGCGGGTGCGCGGCGATGGCAGTTGGCTCGGGGACGAACGGCTCGGCCGCGGTTGGCAGTGGGACCACCTCGGCGACGACTTTGCGGCCCCGTTCGGCGGTCTGTGCTGTGCCGGCAACGTGCTCGAAGTGCGGCTGCGGCCCACGCCGGCAGGCCCGGCCATGCAGGTGGTGCCGGTCGCCGACGAGCTGCCGATCCTGCGCGTGGCCATGGCCGCGCCGGGTGCCCCGACCGAGCTGGTCGCCACCCGGCCGATCTGGGGCGGCAGCCTCGAAGTGCGTGGCACCCTGGCGGCCGACGCCCCCGAACAGGTTCTCCGGGTGCCCGTCGCCGACCCGGCGGCCTTCGCCGCCCAGGTGCTGCTCGCGGTCCTGCGGCGCGAGGGCATCGCGGTGCGCGGCGGCGTGCTGTCGGCTGGCGAATCGTGGCAGGTGGCGGTGCACGAGTCGCCGCCGCTCGGCGCCCTGGTCGCGGCGATGCTGCGCGACAGCGACAATCTCGCGGCCGAACAGCTGTGGCGGGTCGCGGCCCGCACCCTGCGCGGCAACGGCAGCTCGGCGACCGCCGAACTGCACAGCCGGGCGGTGCTGGCGCGGCTCGGTGTGGCGGTCGACGGCTTGGTGTTGGCCGACGGCTCGGGTCTGAGCCGGCGCAACTTGGTGCAGCCAGCCCAGCTCGTGCAGCTGCTCGTGGCCATGCAGCAGTCGCCCCAGAGCCCGGCGTTCCTGGCCGGGCTGCCGATCGCCGGCCGCACGGGCACGTTGCGCGCGCGCTTTGCCCAGGGGCCGGCGACTGGCCAGGTGCTGGCCAAGACCGGCACGCTGGCCCGGGTGCAAGCCTTGTCGGGCTACGTGCTGCGGCCGAACGGGGCCGCGCCGTGGGCGTTCTCGGTCGTGGTCGAGAACCACACCTGCAGCGATGCCACGGCGCTGGCCGCGCTCGATGCGTTCGTCGGCGAGCTCGCCTCGGCCGCCGGCTGGTGAGCTGGGCTCCAAAGGCCTCCGTCGAAGAGACGCTGCAGCGGGCTGGATGCCCGTTTCGCCCCCAGCCGTTCCCCGCGTTGCAGCGGCTCCCGCGAGATCCTGAGCCGTGCCGCCCGCAACCGCGGGCGGGACGGCTCAGAACGGGATCTCGTTCGGATCCACTGGCCCCGTCGACCGCGCGGGCCGCCGTGCCGGCGGCGGCGGGCCCAGCTCGTCCGCCGCACCGCCCGG
>JAEUHP010000267.1 GCA_016795295.1 Planctomycetota bacterium
GCCCAAGTGGTCGCCGGGGAACAGTTCCTGGTGCATGGCCAGCGAACGCTCTGCGACCTGCTTCGCCGCCGCCGCGTCACCCAGCGCCAGATTGGTGCTGGCCAGCGTGTATTGGCAGTGCGCCACGAGGGGGTGCGCGCCGTCGAACAACCGGTTGCCCATGGCGATCGCCTGCTCGAGCAGCGGCACCGCTTCGGTGGGCCGCCCGAGCCGGCTGCGCAGGAACGCCAGATTGCTCAGGGCTTTGACGAGCGTCGGATGGTCGCCGCGGTGCAGTCGCTGCTGCATCGCCAGGGCCTCGGTGAGCAACCGTTCGGCCACTTCGTTGTCGCCCAGTTGGGCCCGGAACACTGCGAGATTGCCGATGCCGGTGGCGAGGGCCGGATGGTCGCCGGTGAAGATGCGCCGGCGCATCGCCAGCGCCTCGGCGAAGTGCTCCCCCGCGGCTGCCATCTTGCCGAGCGCCGCCTCGGCCTTGCCGAGGTTGTCGAGCATGGACGCCATGACGGAGCCTTCCCCGCGCTGCAGGCGCCGCTGCATCGCGGTCGCTTCCAGCAAGAGACGCTCCGCCTCTTCGTTGCGCCCCAGGCCCAGCAACGTGGTGCCGAGGTTGTTGCGCATCGACGCGTTGTGCTGGTCGTCGCCGGGATGCAAACGGTCGTACATGCCGAGCGCGAGACGACCGAAGTGCTCGGCTTCGTCGAGGTGGTGCAGCTGTTGGTGCGCACTCGCGACGTCGTTGAGGGCCGAGGCGACGCTGGCATGGTCGCCTGGATGCAGTTGCTGCAGCAGTGCGAGCCCGTGGCTGGCCCGGGCCAGCGAAGCGGCGAACTTGCCGTGGTTGCGCAGGATGCTCGCGATGCTCGCATCGAGAGCGGCGGCGGTCTCCGGGTCGTCGCGGAAGCGGTCCGCGTCCAGATCGGCGCCGGCCTTCTGCATCGCTTCGAGGACCGTCATGTCTTCGCGGCCGCCCAACACGGCATCGCTGGTCTGCAGCGCCGCGATCATGAAGTCGCGGATCGTTTCGGCGCGCTCGCGGGCCTGCACCTCCTTCGCCTCTGCCTGCTTCGCCAGCTCGGCCTGGGCCAGAGCCTCTCGCGCGTGGGCCTCCGCCGCCTGCTTCGCCCGTGCTTCCGCAGCCGTCGCGAGGTCGGCGCGCTCGCGCTCGGAGATCGCTTCGAACATGGCCTTCGTCGTGCCCAGGACGCCGAGCACCAGCGCCAGCACGATGCCGGTGCCCGCAGCCACCAGCCCCCGGTTCCGCCGTACGAACTTGCGCAGCCGGTACGTGGCACTCGGCGGTGCCGCGACGATCGCCTGCCCGGCGAGGTAGGCCCGCACGTCGAGCGCGAGAGCGTTGGCCGTCTCGTAGCGCTGCGCGCGCACCTTCTCGATCGCCTTCGTGACGATCCAATCGAGATCGCCGCGCAGCGCGGCAACCAGTTGCCGCGGTTCGCAGCGCCGCCGCGCAGCGACGGCGTCGAGGTGCTCGGCAGCCTGCTCCACACGGCGCGACGGCCGCGGCGCTTCCAACTCGCGAATCCGCCGCTGCAGCTCGCCGAGCCCCACCGACGAATCCGCATCGACGAACGGCGTGCTGCCCGTGAGCATTTCGTAGAGCAACACGCCGAGCGCATACACGTCGGTGCGCACGTCGATGTCGAGCGAGCCCTCCGCCTGCTCAGGGCTCATGTAGCGCAGCGTGCCGATGACCTGCCACTGCTCGGTGAACAGGGTTTTGTCGGTCAGCCGCTGCGAGGTGGCCTTCGCCACGCCGAAGTCGATGACCTTCGCCACTGGACGGCCGTCCTGAGTCGTGACCAGCACGTTGCTGGGCTTGAGGTCGCGGTGGATCACGCCCTTGCCGTGCGCGTGCTGCACCGCGTCGCAGACCTGCACGAACAGCGCCAGCCGGTCGGCGATCGACAGGCGCTCCTGGTCGCAGTACTCGGCGAGCGGCCGGCCGCGCACCAGGTCCATCACGAAGTACGGCCGGCCCGCAGCCGTGGCGCCGGCGTCGAGCACGCGCGCGATGTGCGGATGGTCCATCAGCGCCAGCGCCTGCCGCTCCTGCTCGAAGCGCGCGACCACCTGCCGCGTGTCCATGCCGACCTTGACGATCTTCAGCGCGACCTGGCGTTCGACCGGCTGATCCTGCTGGGCCAGGAACACCAGTCCGAACCCGCCTTCGCCGATCTGCTGCAGCAGGCGGTACGGGCCGATCTGCGCGCCCACACCTTCGTCCGCGGCGGCGATGGGCACCGAGGCGCGTGGGAAGTCGCTGCGCGTGGGAGCGACGAGAAACTGCTCGTCGTCGACGGCGCGCAGCATCGCCAGCAGGCGTTCGCGCAGGTTGGTGTCGGTGCCGCATTGGTGCGCAACGAACCGCTCGCGCTCGGCCGGTGGCAGTTCGACGGCGCGATCGAACAGGGCGCGGAGCTGGCGGGTGGCGTCGGTCATGGGCGAACGGCTCGGCTGGAGCATCATGCCAGCTCCGCTCTGCACCACCACCATGGAGGCCGTGGCCACAGCCCTCTCGTTCGGCTCAGATGTGCCCATGCCCTCTGCTCGCTGGCACCTTCTGCCCCTGGCCCTGCTGCTCGCGCACACCCTCCCCGCCCAGGGCAGCGCCGCCGACTACGAACGCGCCCGCACCCTGCCCGGCCGCTGGCAGAGCCTCTACCAGCCACGGCGCCCCGAAGTGCGCTGGCTCGCCGATGGCCTGTGGTGGCAGCAGCGCCAGACCGACGGCTCGAGCCAGTTCGTGCGCCTCACCTTCGGCGCCGAACTGCAGCGCCGCGACGGCCCCACCCTCACCGCCCTCGAACTGCCGCCCGATGCCGACCGCCTGCCACCGCGCCGCGCCAGCGGCCGCGGCGAGCGCCGCAGCCGGGACGGCGGCGGACCGACCACCATCACCTTCGACAACCAGACCGCGGCCCCGGTGCAACTGCACTGGCTCGACCGCGAGGGCCGCCCACAGGCCTACGGCGAAGTGCCGCCGGGACAACAGCGCCAGATCGCCACCTACACCGGCCACCTCTGGCGCGGCACCACCGACGACCGCACCGCGGGCCTGTTCCGCGCCGAAGCGCTGCCGGGCCGCGCGGTGTTCGACGCGGCCGCGGCCGAAGCCGCCCGCGAACGCACCGACCCACCGCGCCCCGCAGCCGCAGCCAG
>JAEUHP010000277.1 GCA_016795295.1 Planctomycetota bacterium
GTCGACGCCGAACTCGGCATGGTGGGGGCGGCTCGGCTGGGCTGCGACTTCGTCACCACCAACCGGCCCGCGGCAGCTCTGGCGCTGCGCATGCAGGGCTGGTTGAGCAGGCCGGTGTCGGCAGAAGCCACCGCGCGGCCCGCGGGCTCGAGCCGCCGCTGACCGGCCGCAAGCACTCACTCGCTCACTGCACGAGGATCGCGAAGAAGTCGGTCACCGTGATGGCCAGCGGGCTGCTGCAACCGCCCGGCGCCAACAGGTCGGCGCCTTGCGAGAAGATCGCGAGGCCGACCAGCGAAGGAGCGTTCGGCAGCGACAGGGTGGCGGTGGCGCCGAACACCAGCACGTCGAGGCTCGTGCCGAAGAAGCAACTGCAGCCCGGGCTGATTTGGAGGTTGGCGCCGCTCAAGCCGTAGACGATCGCCGGCAGGCCGACCGGGTTGGTGATCGTGGTGCGCACGTCGGTGCCGATCTCGGCGTTGCCCTGGATCTTGATGTCGGCGCTGCCACCACAGGATGCCGCGAACCGGAGGATCGAACTCGGCTTGGCCAGATGGCGCACGCCGCGGAAGGCCGTGCCTGCCGGAGACGTCAGCAGCGGAGTGACCACCGAGTTGGGGCCGGTGTCGGTGACGGAGCACAGCACCGTGCTGGTGCCGCTGCCGGTGACCATGGTCGCCCACAGCGTGGTCACGCCGTTCCGGGTGTGGCCGGTCAGGCCGCGTGCGCCCCAGTTGCTGGTCGGCGTGGGCTGCACGGTCAAACGGTAGGCGCGGCTCCAGGTAGTGCCGTTGAAGGTCCACTTGCTGATGCCGCCGACCGTCGAAGCCGGCACGTTGTCGTCGGCCACGTAGACGGTGTTCGGGTCGGCCCAGAAGAAGTCGTAAGTGGAGCTGGCCGAGGTGCCACCTGAGGTGGGAAAGCCTGGCAGCAAGGAGATCTGTTGGCCGGGTGTGGTCGGCAGGCCGCTGCCCACCGAGCAGACGCCCAGGTACACCGTCGAAGCACTGGTGGTGTAGAGCAGGCTGTCGTAGATGCCGACCACTCGGCAATTCGTCGGCGAGCTGCCGTTCAGGAAGGTGCTGGTGGAGTCGCCGAGGTTCGGCACGTGGCGGACACCGGCCGAGGGGCTGACGCCCGTGCCGGCCGTCCAGAACGAACTGCCGTCCACGCTCGCCACCGAGCGGAAGTTGCCGGCGGTGCCCGTGCCTCCGTCGTAGGCGTCGAGCAGCGCGGTCGAGGTGTCGATGTTGCCCTGCAGGTCGACTCGGGCGATCACCCGCGGGAAGGTCGCCGCGGCGGCGGCTTCGAGAGTCGCTCCCGGTGTGCCCACCGGCGCTTCGTAACCGCCGAGCACCAGGTAGCGGCCGTCGGCGGACACGTTGAGGTAACCTTCGGAGGCGGCGTTGCCGCGGATGGTGAGACCGTGCTGGGTGCCGCTCGGCAGGGTGGGCAGCGGGATCGACTGCACCAGGGTTCCGGTCGTCGTGTACTCGTCGAGGGTCACGGCGGAGGCGATGGCCCCGGTGTTCACGGTGACCACGACCAGGTTGCCGACGGTGAAAGGCGATTGGCTGGAAAGGCTGGCGGCAAGGGCCGCGGCAGCGAGAAGGCGTAGGTGTTGCATGCTTTCGGGTGGTCGCGAACTGCGATCGGCAGGGACCATGCCGGGCGACGGTCAGTACTCTGCGCAGCCGCGATGAAGGTTTGGCCGTGGCGCCATGGTCGGGGTGTTGGCGGCGGGCGCTGCTGCCACCAGGTTGGCCGCGAGTCCTCCAAGGCGGCCCGTGGCTGCCGGGGATCCTCGGCCGGAGCTTGCGTTCGGCCAGGGGAAGCGCGACCTTCGCCGCAGCATGACCGCAACGCCTTCCCCCGCACCCGCCGCCGGCCGGCCTTTGGTCGGTGTCGTGATGGGTTCGCGCTCCGATTGGGAGACCATGCAGCACTGCAGCCGCACGCTCGACGAGTTGGCGGTACCGCACGAGTGCCTGGTGGTCTCCGCCCACCGCACGCCCGACTGGCTGATGGAATACGCTGGCACCGCCGAAGCGCGCGGCTTGCAGGTGCTGATCGCCGGTGCCGGGGGAGCCGCGCACTTGCCGGGCATGGCGGCGAGCAAGACGGTGCTGCCGGTGCTGGGCGTGCCGATCGAAGTGGGGGCCATGCGCGGCATGGACGCGTTGCTGTCGATCGTGCAGATGCCGGGTGGCGTGCCGGTGGGCACCCTGGCGGTGGGCAAGCCCGGCGCGATCAATGCGGCGCTGTTCGCCGCGGCGATCTTGGCCCGTGCCGATGCGGCCTTGGCCACCCGCTTGCACGCGCGGCGCCAGCGCATCACCGCCGAAGTGCTCGCCAACCGGGACCCGCGGCAAGGCCAGCCGTGACCACGCTCGGCATCCTGGGTGGCGGTCAGTTGGCGCGCATGCTGGCGCTCGCCGCGGCACCGCTCGGCGTGCGGTGCCGGGTGCTGGAGCCCAGTCCCTTGGCCGTGGCCGGGCACGTGGCCGAACTGGTGGTCGGCGACTATGCCGACCCTGCCGCCCTGCAGACCTTCGCCAAGGGCCTCGACGTGGTCACCTTCGAGTTCGAGAACGTGCCGGCGCAGGCCACCGATTGGCTGCAGCAGCACGTGCCCGTGGCGCCGCCGCCGCGCGCCCTCGCGGTGGGCCAGGATCGCATCGCCGAGAAGACGTTGTTTCGCCACCTGGGCATGCTGGTGCCCGAGTTCCGCGCGGCTTCGACGTGCGCCGAACTGCACGCGGCCGTGGCCGCGGTGGGGGCGCCCTGCGTGGTCAAGACCCGGCGCCTCGGCTACGACGGCAAGGGTCAGGTGCGCTTGCATTCCGGACCGGACCTGCCGGCGCGCATCGACGCGGCGTTCGCCGAACTCGACGATCCCCGCCACGGCGGCCTGATCGTCGAAGCCTTCGTGCCGTTCACGCGCGAACTGTCGGTGATTGCGGTGCGCGGCGCAGCCGGCGCGGTCGCGGTCTATCCGCTGGTCGAGAACCACCACGAAGGCGGCATCCTGCGGCGGTCCCACGCTCCGGCACCCGGGCTCGCGCCCGGGCTGCAGCGCGATGCGGTGCAGTTCGCCACGGCGTTGCTCGAACACCTCGACTACCGCGGCGTGCTCGCCGTCGAGCTGTTCGAGTGCCAGGGCCGCCTGCTGGCCAACGAGATGGCGCCGCGTGTGCACAACTCGGGCCACTGGACGATCGAGGGCTCGGTGTGTTCGCAGTTCGAGAACCACGTGCGGGCCGTGGCCGGGTTGCCGCTGGGCAGCACGGCGATGGCGCAACCGGCGGCGACCATGGTCAATCTGATCGGCGAGTTGCCGTCGCGGCGCGCCCTGCTCGCGTTGCCGGGCGTGCACGTGCACGCGTACGGCAAGGCCGGTCGCGCGGGGCGCAAGGTGGGTCACGCCACCGTGGTCGGCAGCGAACGCGCCGCCGTCGACGCCGCTGCCGCGGCGGTGCTGGCGTTGGGGCCCGGTTCGGCTGCCGAATGGGGCTTCGTCGGCTGATCGCGGGTGCCGTTCCGGGGCCCCCCGATCCATCACTGGTGCACGAAGAACGTGATCGGGTTGTAGTTGCGAGTCACGGTACCGGTCACGGGTGTGAGCGGGGCGCCGGTTGCGGAGAGGATCGACGTGCGGGGGGCCGCGCCGGTCTGGACCTGGGCGCCGTTGGACACCACCACACTGCCTTGGGCGAAGAAGTCGTAGAACACGGCTTGGCTGGACCACAGGAAGTCGGCGTACGCCGGGTTGTTCGGGATGGTGAACGACCACGTGGCATTGCCGCTGCCGTTCGTGGTGCCGGTGAGCTGCGCTGCGTTCGCGACCAGGACTTGTCCCCGGCAGTTCGGGTTGATGGCGGGCACGAACGATTGCAGGCTGAACGGGGTCTGCAATGGCTGTCCTGGCACCACCAGCAGCACGCCGAAGCTGTTGGCCGGGGAGGAGCTGCAGGTCGTGGAGTAGGTGAGGCCAGGGCGCGTGCCGTTCGCCGTCAAGTTCGGTGTGCCGTTGCCCGAGTGCGGGCACCCAGCGGGCCCGTAGGTGACCGGGGAGTAGTAGTCACCGCGGTCGAGGCGGTAGTTGAAGCTCGAGCCGCCGCCGCTGTTGCCGTAGATCAGGTACTCGACGACCAGGTTGCCGTTCGCCGGCTGGTAGACGAACGGGGTGGTCAGCGGGATGAAGAAGCGGTTGTTGGTCAGCGGATTGGCCGCTTCGCGCAGGTTGGGCAGCGTGAACGTGGTCGGACCGAACACGGTCACCGGTGCCACCGCCAGGTTGTTGGCGAAGTTGCTGGTCAGAGAGGCGGCCGTGTGTGCCGTGTAGGCCATGCGAATCTCGAGCTGCAGCGTGCGGCCCGTGTCCATGGTGGTCAGGGTGCGGTCCTGGCGAAAGCCGATCTGGGTGATCTGCCGGCCGCTTGGGATTGCCAAGTCGATGGCTTCGTAGACTACTTGGACACGCGAAGTACCAAGCGCCAGGGGCAGGTTCGGCGAGTTGAATGGCCCTTCGTTCACCGCGACGTACTCGTCGGGGAAAATGGTGGTGGTCTGCGCAGTGAGCGCGGTGGCGGAGGCCAGCAGGGAGAGAATCAAGGTCTTGTTCATGGCGGTTCTTGCCATGGACAGCGGCGGTCGGCCGTCGGTCGTTCGCGGCGCTCGCGGAATTCGCGAATCGATCGGCTCAGGATCGCCCGAGTCTTCGCCACACCTGCAGCAGGCTCTCCGCCGCCGCCGGCCAGGCAAACGCTGCGGCGCGTCGGCGTCGTGCCGCACTGGCACTCGGGCACGCGAGTGTGGCGGTCGCGGCGATCGCCTGGGCCCAGGCCTTGGGTTCGTCGGGCAGCACCACCCCGGCGTTGCCGACCACTTCGGGCAGGGCCCCGGCAGAGGCCACCAGCACCGGCCGACCGTGCGCCAGCCCTTCGAGTGCCAGCAGGCCAAACCCCTCGTAGCGCGACGGCACGACCACCGCGCGGGCGGTCGCCAGCAGCGGCGCCACTGCGGCGTCGGCGAGCGGACCACGCCAGTCGACTGCCACGCCGAGCCGAGCCGCCGTGCGCGCCAGCGGGCGCCAGCTGCCCGCGTCCTGCCCGACCAGCACGAGCGACGGGCGTGCATCGGCCGGCAGCAGTGCCAGCGCGTGGAGCAGCAGTTCGAGGTGCTTGCGCGGCTCGAGGTGGCCCACGTGCAGGAGGTGCTGGCCAGGCTCTCGGGTTGGCTGGGCCAGGGGTGGCAAGTCGACGCCGTTCGGCACCACGTGCACCCGGGCGCGCGGGCCGACCAGGGCCCGCACCCGGCCGGCGGTGAACTCGCTCGGCACCACGATGGCCGCCGCGCGCGCGGCGGCGTGCCGCACCAGGGCGCGACCGAGCCAGCGTGGCCAGCGAGTCTGGCCGTCGGCTGCCCGCACGTCGTGCAACGTGAGGCACGTGGGCATCGGCACGGGCGGTGGCAGCAGGAAGCCATGGTCGAACACCCCGGCGTCGAGGGCTCGCAGCAGGCTCGGCAACACGCGCCGCTCGGCGCGGAGCCGCGACCAGGTGCTGGCTCCTGGAATGGCCACGGGCACGCAGCGGATGCCGGGCAGCACTGGCGATTGGGTGTCGGCCCGATGCAGCAGGGTCACCTGTTCGTCGGGGCGCAGCAGGGGACCCAGATGGCCGAGCAGGCCGAGCAGGCGCCGGTTGGCGCCCGACGGCGCGCCGAGCAGCCAACCGGCAACGGCGACGTGCAGGCTCACGAGCCGCTCCGTGCCCAGCAGCTCATCGCCGCACCGCCTCGTGCAGGGCGTGCCAGCGTGCGGCCAGGCGTTCGGGCGCGAAGGCCGCGGCCCGGGCGAAACCGCCCGTGGCCAGCGCCGCGCGCAGGTCGGGGTCGGTGGCGACCCGCTGCATGGCCAGAGCCAACGCATCGGTGGCATCGGCGGCGACGAACAGCGCCTGTTCGGCAGCGATTTCGCGATGCGGTGGCAGGTCGCTGCACACCACCGGGGCACCGTGGGCCATGGCTTCGAGCACCGGCAGACCGAAGCCCTCGTAGCGCGAGGCGTGCACCAGAGCCGTGCAGCGACTCAA
>JAEUHP010000033.1 GCA_016795295.1 Planctomycetota bacterium
GCTTCTTCGGCGCTACCGCCGCCGTAGTGCGACAGCTGCAAGTAGAAGGGCTGCCGCGCTGCCACCTGGGCGCGCGCGAACGCGATGCCGCGTTCGGTGATGGCCAGCCCTTCTTCCGGATTCGGCCGGTCGTTGTTGCCAGGACCGCGGTTGGTATTGGCGCCGTCGTCCTCGTCGAAGCCATGGGCCGATGGCCGCGCGCGGCCGACATGCCACTTGCCGAAATGGGCCGTTGCATAGCCATTTCCATGCAGCAGTTCCGCGATGGTCGTGACTTCCTGTGGCAACTCGGTGCGGCTCGTCGCCGGGCTCAGCTTGTGCACCACGGGGGAGGCATCGTCGTTCTCGGAACTGCGCCCGCCCGCGCCGGCGCCGCGCCGTTCGCTGCCCCCGTCGTTGACGTAAGTCATGCCAAGCTTCGCGGCACTCATGCCGGTCAGCAGGGACGCCCGCGACGGTGTGCAGCGAGGCGCCGACACATAGAAGTCCGAGAACCTCATGCCGGTCTTGGCCAGCCGTTGCAGGCTCGGGGTCTGTGCGGCGAATGCCCGCGCGTTGGGGCGATGGTCGTCCATCGCCACGGAGGTGCTGGCCCAGCCGGCGCCGGTTCCCTCCAGGACCAGCACGACGAAGTTGGGAGCCCGGGTGGACGGGACTGCCGCGGTCTGCGCAGCGAGTGCCTGCACCGCGAGCAGGGCCACGAGCAGCAGGACGCTGGATCCGGAGTGTGTCGTCATGGCGGCGTGCCTACTTCCTGCTGCGGGGGAGGATCTGATACTGGTGTGCGACGGTGCCATTGCCTTCGCGTTCGCGGCGGTCGCCGTCCGCGCCGGCGGCGACGCTGCGAACCAGCGCTACCGTCCCGGCCTTCGGACCGACCGTGACACGCAGGTGCCCTGGACTCCCCAGCACCGTCCCCGACTGGTAACCATACTCCGCGGCCGAGCGCGTGCCGCCGCGGGCATTGCCGGGTTGTGGCACGCATTGGTAGACGAGCCCATCGCGCTCGCCGCGCACGTACAGGTGGTCGTGACCATGGAAGACTGCAGTGACGCCGTGCTGCACGAGCAACTGGTGGATCGGCAGCGGCCAACCAGGGCGGTGCGCGGCAAAGCCAGCACTGCCGTCTGCGTTGTTCCCGCCCCATTCGAAGTAGGGCGCGGCTTCGGCGCCACCGCGTGCGACGCTGCCGCGGCCCCCGACGAGGTGGTGCAAGAAGACGAATACGAACGGCGCATCGCTGCCCGACAGGGTGGTCGCGAGCCAATCGTACTGCGCGCGCCCGAGCGACCACCGCCAACTCTCGTCGGTGAGCTCGACTTCCGAGCCGCGGCCGCGCGCCCGGGTCGTGGTGGCCCAGAACGGGTCCAGCACGATGCACAACGCAACTCCCCAACGGAACGCGAAGTAGTTGGCGCCGCCGTCGTCGCGCCAGGCGGTGCGCCCGCTGTACATCGCGCCGGGCCCGTCGGCGATGTCGGGTGGCGGGAAACGCTGCGTGCGCTGCGCGAACGCCCAGTGTGCGATGTTGCCCTCGCCACGCGCGGCGTATCCGTTCTCGCCATCGTGGTTGCCCAGCGCCTGGAACAGCGGTGCCGAGTGGCACAGCAACCCGAGCCAGTAGCGCTGCGCCTCGTAGCTGGGCAAGGCTTCGCGGAAGTCGCGGCGCTTGTCCGTCATGAACGTGTCGCCCAGGTCGACATGGAAGTCCGGGCGATCGGCCAGCGCGTTCCGCAGGGTCTGCGCATAGACCTCGGGCGACATGTTGCTGTCGAGATGCGAATCCGCCTGGATGGTGAACGTGAAGGTCGCGTTCGCAGACCGTGGCGTGTGGAAGGTGAAGGTGTCGCTCGGGACGAACTCCTTCGCCTCCTCGGGGCGGAACAGGAAGCGATAGAGATACTGGGTGTCCTGGCGCAACCCGACCAGGGCAAAGCGCCCCGGCATCCCCTCGTGCAGGTGCTGCGGCTGCGTCCGCGCAAAGCGCGTGCTGCCCACCGGTGCGAACTCGATGCAGCCGTCACCATGCCGGTGGGAGACGACGCTGGCGGTGATCGAGCTCGTGGTCGGGTTCGCCAACACGATGTCGAACGGATGATCGGGGACGTCGGTCTGGAAGCCAGCATCGAGCGCCGCGTAGCCGCGCTCAGGCGCAGCACGGTTGCCGCGTCTGCCACCGGGG
>JAEUHP010000296.1 GCA_016795295.1 Planctomycetota bacterium
GGGTAGGTCCAGCCGTTCCATGTCGAGCCACTGGCGACCCGGATCCAGTAGGTCCCCGGGTTCACGGAGTGTGAGATCCTGGAGGCAGAGCCGCAGAAGTTGTCGTCCAGGGCAATCTCCGTCATCGAGTTGCAGTTGGCACCACTGTAGAGGGCCATCACCGTGTCGAAGCCGGCCCGCCCACACAGGCTCACCGTCAAGGTGCCGGCCACTCCGGTGGTGTAGCGGAACCACAGGTCCGCCACTCCCGTCCGCGGCTGATTCGGATCGATTCTGGGGACGTACCAGGTCTGTTCCACCGAGGCGTACTGGTTGTGGAACGGACCATTGATGCCTTCGACGAGCGTCGAGGCCGTGGCACACGTGTCGTTGGGCGGCAGGTCCCAGGGCATCGGCAGCGAATGCGCAGCTGCTGCCAATTGGAGGACATAGGTATGCGGCGTGCCATTGGCGAGGTTGCCGTCGTTGTCGTCGGCGATGCAGACCTCCAGCACGGCCTCGGGCTGCGTCATGGCATCGGCTGCCAGGCTGCCGAGCACGATCGAGTTGGACAGGCTGATGGCATAGGACCGGCTCAAGGGCCAATAATAGCTTTCCAGCAAGTCGCGAAACCGCCAGGCGAAGCCGGCGAACGACTGTGCCTGTTCGTGTTGCGATGCACCGTTGGGGTACTGCAACGAGTTCACGGAACTGCGGACGTTGAAAGGCGCCACCGTCAAGAAGTCCCGCCCGAGGACTGGATCGTCGAGCAGGTAGTTCGCGACGATGTCGGCGTAAGCCTCGCCGAGACCGTTCCAGCCGTGGATCGTGCCGTAGGCATAATCCACCGCGTGACCCCACTCATGCGCGATGACCGACGAGAACGCCGTATTGCGACAAGTCGGGTTGGACAGGTAGAACTCAATGTCCGTGCCCGTGAACCTCGCATTGCAAGAGCCTAGGGAATTGACTATCCCCGGCAGCGAATTCAACCATGTGAGCTGCGGGGTGTTGCCGAGCACGTCGTGCAGAAACCTGTTGGACCTGTTCATCCAGTAGAAGGTGTTCGAGTGGGCCAACTGCTGGCTGCTGGCGTTGGGGGAGAAGAAGGTCAGCGTCAGGGTGGTGTTGGGATCGATCGTGCCCGTGACGGTGCCACCATTGGGCCCGCTCACGCCACCGAGGAAGGGGCCGTCGAACCGGGCGGTGACCGGCATGGACTGATTGACGAGGGGGAAGATCTCGCCGTTGGCGTCGGTCACGTGGGGGAAGCCGCCGATGTCGACATCCATGAACGGCATTGGCACCAACTGTGGTGCTGCCGCAGCGCTGGTGTCGACCTGGGTGTAGGCCATGACCCGCACCCGGGTGATGGGCAGAGCGGAATCCGAGTTCGGGATGGCCACTGGCTCGGGCACTGCCGGAGCTGCCGCCGGTGGGGTCCCGGTGGTCAGGGCCGCCGCCGCCGCCTCGCAGGACCCGGCCGTGCAGCCCGGCACCCCGCATTCGTGGCGATCGCTGCGGAACTCCAGCACGCGACCGTTCGCGGCATCGACGTAGTATCGGCCGGCCGGACCGGTGCCGTCCTGCGCGACCGCATGGATCGCAATCTCCCACGCCAGCACTGGCGTGGTGCGCTGCGCTGCCATGACGTTGCCAAAGATCACCAACCGCGGTTTTCTCGGCGTGGATGGCAGTGCCTGTGCGGCGACCGTCGTGTCGACCGCACGCCAGGCAATCAGCGTTGCCGCTTCTTCGCCGAGGGTTGGCACCGTGACGAAGTCCGCCGGGATCGGCCACGCCCGGCTGCCGAACATCGCGATGCGGCCGGCCATGTTGACCCGTACGTCGGCGCGACCGTCGATCACCGGCAGGCCGCGGAAGTACTGGTCGAACTTGAACGACCAAGTGCGCCCCATCCGGGCGCCGATCGACTCGCGGAAGTCCGAGGTGCCAAGGCCGAGCAGGTCGGCGCGGTCCTGCAGCAGCAGCAGGGCGTGGCGGCGGGCTTCTTCCAACGAGTTGCCGCGCCAGTCAGCCAGCGGCAGCCCGGTGCCGTAGATCGCATGGGGCGTGCCGGTAGCGGTGCACCAAAGTGCGCGCCATGGGCCTGGGTTCTGCCGTTGGAACTCCATCCAGGCTTCTGTCACCCCAGGGCGCCCGTCGCCGAGCACCACCGTGGGCAGGGACGCGGGGGCGACTGGCGCCAGGGGCAGCGGTTGTTGGCTGATCGCTGGTGCAAGGAAGAACGTCAGGCCGAGGGTGGCCTGCAGCAGGGGGGTTGGAGGCATGGCTTGCGGTGGGAGGGAATGGCCAGGTGGCGCCACCGGATCGGTGGTCACGGCGCGAGGCACTGTCTCCAGTCCGCTTACGGCCCCAAAGTCGCGCGACCCGGCAGGATTTTTTCTCGCGGCGCCGGGCTGCCTCCGGTGCAGCACGAGGTTCAGCGGCCGGGCAGTGGCATGGCTGCCCGTAGTCCGTTGTAGGAAGCGCGCAGGGTCGCAGACTCGACAATCCGAGCGCTGCTGCGTGCCTTGCCGGAGGGGCTCAAGTGAGAGCCGCCACGGGTGACGCCGAACGAATGCTCCTGGCCGGGCCGGGCCGGCGTGCGTTCGAGTCCGGCGGTGCCGTTTGCGAAGCGCTCGGCCGCCCATTCGGCGACATTGCCATGCACGTCGTGCAGGCCGAATGCGTTCGCCCGGAACGTGCCGACCGGCGCGGTGCCGCCGTAACCATCGGCGAACGGCTCCGGGTTGGTGACGTTGGCCAAACCGCCACTCCCGGCGGCCGTGGCGTCCAGCAGGTTGGCGGTGCCCGCGAGAACCGCCGGATCGTCACCAGGCCACCAGCGGCTCGCCGAGCCGCCGCGGGCAGCGTACTCCCATTGGTCCTCGTCGGGCAGCGCAAGTCCGGCGCGCCCAAGCCACAGTGCGGCCTCCACCTGGTCGACGTTCTCCACCGGGTGCAGCTCCGTCACGAGGCCCGGGATGCCCGTGTAGGTGCGGCCTGCCTGGTAGAGGCTTGGTCGACGGCGCAGGTCCGAGCCCGACAGCAGCCGTGTCCATTGCGCTTGCGTGACCTCATGCTTGCCGATCAGGAACGGCAGCAGCGTCACTTCGCGGAGCTTCTCGGCCGGTCCCACCAGCGGGTCGAAGCGGGGTGCGTCGGCGCGCTCGGTCTGGCCGCCGAGCACGGTGGTGCCGCCGGGGATCAGCACCAGGACGATGCCGTTCCCGGGCTCCAACTGCAGGCGACCGTTGGCGTCGCGCGTCGGGATCGCGCGGTCGCCTTGGCCGGAGGCCAGATGTACGAACTCCTCCAGACCGCTGTCCGGGTCTGGTCCGAGTGGCACCAAACCGACGATCGGTGCCAGTGGGAGGCCCCCGTAGTGTGGCGAGGTGGCGATGGCAGCCAGACGTTGGGTCCACCTTTCGCGGTGGGCTTCGATCGATCGCGCCGTCATGGACTCGGCGAGGGCCAATCGCTGCCGCACCCCATCGAGCATCCCGCCAGTCGACAGCAGGCCACGCAGGTCGTCGATGCGCCGCAGCAGTTGTTCGTGCAGGAAGCGTTCGGCGTCGTCGGCGAAGGTGATACCCGGGCCTTCGACTTCGCGGGCGAGCACGGCGATGCGCAGCGCCAACGGCTGCAGCCGTTCGGCAGCGTCGGGCCGCCGCGCCGCGGCCATCGTGCGCCGACGGCTCTCCAGTTCCGCCGCGTAGCGGTCGCGCGCCGGCCCGGTCAGCAGCGCCAGCAGCGCCTCGCCATGCTGCAGGCTTTCGTCGAACAGGCCGCAGCGCAGGCATGCCTGGCCGAGGCTGCGCAGGGCTTCGTGGCGCGGCAACGACGGGTCACCCGCCTCGACTTTTGCCAGTGCGAGGCGCGCCAGCGCCAGCGCTTCGGGCTCCCGGTTCCAGACCGGGTCGGTGGCGCTGACCAGCCGCCACACGGCGGCATCGAGTTGGTTTGCCGGCAGCTGCCGGGTCGCTTCGTCGAGCGCGAACTCCGGGCACGGCTCGGTGCCGGCGGCGACGGCGAGCCAGCGGCGTTTGGACTCGAGTTCGTCGCGCAGGTTCTGCAGCTCGGTGCCACGCGCATGGGCGGCGCGGCGCTGTGCTGCCGCAGCCGCCGGCAGCGGCTGGCCGCGCGCGGCGAGGGACTCGGCGGCGGCAATCCAGGCCGGTAGCTGCGCCTGCAGGGCTTCGGCCTGTGCCAGCCAGGCGCGCAGGGCAGGCACCCGTTCGGGCAGGGCCGGATACAGTTCGGCCTCCCTGCGGCGCAAATCGTCGAGGGCGATGCCGCGGGCCAGCAACAAGAAGCGATCCAGCGCCTCGGCGCGAGCCGCAGCCTGCTGCAAGGTCGTCACCAGGCCAAGCGCCCCGGTTCCGGCGAGGGCCGTGGTGACCGCGAGTGCCAAACGGTGGCGAAGAACGAACTTGCGGGTCCGGTACCACAGGCTCGGCGGCGTCGCCAGGACCGGCTGGTGCGTGAGATGGCGCTGCAGGTCGGCGGCAAACTCGGCCGGCGAGCCGTAACGGCGTTCGCGGTCCTTCTCGAGTGCCTTCAGCACGATCCAGTCGAGGTCACCGCGCAGCCGCCGGCGCAGCCCGGCGACGTCGAGGCGGCGCGCCGCCGCCGCCGCTGCCGCGGCCGGGCCCAACTGGGTGATCCGCGTGCTGGGCGGCCGCGGATCCTCGGCGCGGATCGCCGCCCGCACCTCGGCGCGGTCGGCCTGCCGCAGGCCGCGGCGCGCAAACGGCAATTCGCCGACCAGCAGTTCGTGCAGCATGACGCCGAGCGACCACACGTCGGTGCGGGTGTCCACGCCGCGGGGATCGGCCTCGATCTGCTCTGGCGACATGTATTCCAGGGTACCGACGAGGTCGTCGGCGGCGGTCAGGGCCGACCTGGGCTCCGCGCCGGGATCGAGCAGCCGGGCCAGGCCGAAATCGATCACCTTGGGCACCGGCGTGCCGTCGAGCTCCGTGACCAGCACGTTCGACGGCTTCAGGTCGCGGTGCAGCACGCCGCGTTGGTGTGCGTGCTGCACGGCAGCGCAAACGCCGCAGAACAGATCCAGGCGCGCCGGCAGGGGCAGTTGGTGCTCGTCGCAATACCGCACCAGCGGCAGTCCTGGCACGTACTCCATCGCAAAGAACGGCCGCCCGGTCGCGTCGAGGCCTGCATCGAGGATCCTGGCGATGCCGGGATGTTCCATGCGGGCCAGCGCCTCGCGTTCGAGCGCAAAGCGCTGCAGCAGGCGTTCGCTGTCCATGCCGAGCTTGATGACCTTCAGCGCAACCCGTCGGCGCACTGGCGTGCGTTGTTCGGCGAGCAGCACCTGGCCCATGCCACCCGCACCGAGCAAGCCGAGGATGCGGTAGGGGCCGATGCTTGCTGGCAGGCCAAGGTCTGCTGCACCTTCCTCTGGCAACAAGGCTTGCAGCGCCGCTGCCTCGCCTGGGAACAGCTCCGCCAGTCGGCGCAGGGCGGACACCCGTTCGTCGGCGGGTCGATCCAACGCCTCCCACAGCACCGCCTCGAATGGGTCGGGCGCAGCAGAGTCCATGGCGCAACATCGAACCTGCCACAAGGGCAATCCGCAAGCCCAGCCACCCGGGTCCCGGTAAGCTGACGCCCATGGCTGGATCGGAACCTCCACGGCAAGACGACGAGACCGAGCGACTCATTGCAGCCGCCCGCGCGGGGGATCGCGGGGCCAAGGCGCAACTGCTGTTGGTTTGGCTGCCACAGCTGCGCCAGTTTCTGCGCCAGCGGATGAGTCGTCTGTTGCGGGCGCGTGAGAGCAGCGCAGATCTGTTGCAATCGAGTTGTCGGGAGCTGCTCGCGGCGCTCGACGGCTTGCAGTTCTGTGGTGTCGACGAGTTCCGCGGTTGGTTGTTCACCGCCGTGTTGCACAAGCTGCAGAAGCACGAGCGCGACTTGCGTGCGGCGCGCCGCGATCCACGGCGCGAGCGAGCGATCGATTCTGCACTCGGTGCGGCACAGCCGCCGGCGGCCGAGCCTACACCGCCTCAGCAGCTGGCTGCTGTGGAGCGGCAACAGCGTTTGATGGCGGCGATCCAATCCTTGCCCGACGACCAGCGCCGGGTGCTGGAGCTTGCGCGCATCCAGGAATTGCCGCGCTCGGAGATTGCGCGGCGACTCGGCCGAACCGAGGCTTCGGTGCGCAGTTTGCTGACGCGGGCCTTGCGTGGCCTGGCCGAACGGCTCGGGGAAACGACCACGACCTGGAAATGACCGGTGGGATGGGTGTGCAACCGGGGACATGGGGAGCGCTCTTGTCCGGGCACATGGGTGATGTCACCCCTCGAGGCGCTCGGCGAGTTGGATGATCGCGTTGCGGATGCGTGGGGCGAGGCTTGCGATACGACGAGTGCCTGGCAGCGGCGGCCTGCCCACCGAGCCGCCGCCGGGTTGATGGCCAGTGCGAGGCCCGGGCGCACTTGGGTCCCTACGGCCAACCCTACATGATCCGGTACTCGATCGCGCGCGCGGCTCCGTCGAGCACATACTCGACGAACAGCTGTCGCGGATGCCCTTGCGCGCGCAACTGCTGCTCGCCGACCCGCAGCACACTGCGCGCGTCGCTCACGCCGACCCCGTTCACCGTGGTGATCACGGCACCCACCGGGATCGCCAGCGCCCGCAATGGCTCGGGCACATTGCGCAGCAGGAAGCCGCGGTAGTTGGCCCCGTCCTTGGTGCGGCCGTGGCTCGCTTCGCCGACCGTGTCGCCGGAGAGCGCCTGCTGCAGCGCTGCCAACAGCGCGTCGCGTTCGGGGCTCGGGTGCAGTTGCACCACCGCATCGTTGAGGTTGCGGATCGGCGGGAACAGGTTGCGCGCCGCCTTCTCCGACCAGTCCAGCAAGTTGGGCGCGGGCTCGTCGGCACGGGCCTCGCGCAGATCCTTGGGCCCGATCGCTGCAAGCAGCCCGATCGCCTGCTCGCGCACACTGCGGTCGTCACCGACCAACAGCTGCCGGATGCGGGGCAGCGCCGGTTCGCAGTAGCGCAGCGCCAGATCCGGGCGGATCAGGAACATCTCCTTCAAGAACCACAGGCCCTGGGCCTGATCGATCGGCGGGTCCAGGTCGAGCAGTTGGAAGAACGGGTAGAGCCGCAGCGAATCGACGTAGAGCAGGTCGTCGGCGCGTGGCAGCCGCGTGATGCCGGCGGCCCGGGCAGCGGGACTGCCGGGTTGGGGCATCGCCAGCACCAGGGCCTTCTGGTGCTCGGCGTCGAGGTCGCCGAACTTCTTGCCCAGGTTCTGCTGCAGCCAGGCGATCGCCAGCGGCATCGCGCGTTCGCGGATGCGCCGTTCGGGCTCGCCTGGGATGTGGCACAGCAGGTCGATCACGTAGTTGGGCTGCTTGCAGAACGGCGCGGCGTAGAAGGCCGTGGCCCGATCGTCAGCGTTCTTGCTGGTGCGCACGATCACCGCCAGGGTCGCCGCGTCGATGCCGAGTTCGTCGACCTGGGTGCGCGCATCGCGCCAGCCGTCGTGGTCGACGGTTTGCCGTCCCTCTGCATCGAAAGCGACCGGGTGCTGGCCGCTCTCCGCCAGCGAACGCATGCGCCGCAGCAGAGCGAACAGTCGGTCCGGGGGCGCATACACCTCGGTCGGATTGCGGAACGGCGAAAGAAGGTCCCGTTCGGGGTAGCCGACGATCTGGGTGGCCTGGGCGGCCAGCGGCTCGGCCAGGGTGGCGGCGACCAGCAGAGGCAGAACGGTCGGCAGCCAGGAGAACAGGTGCGGCTTGGCAGCGGGCATGGGGGTCAATTAGCCGTGGTTGGCAGGTGCCGTAACGAGTGAGGGAGCTGATTCCTTCCGTGGCACGCCCCCGCTCGGTCCGGGGTGGTCAGGCCTGGCCGTGCCACGGAACGCATCAGCTGCGCCACCAGACGAAACCGACTTGGAGCAGGCCGATCAGGGCCCCCAGCACCCCGCCCAGGACCTCGATGGCGCGCAGTTCGCGGCTGGCCACTTCGAGGATGATCTTCTCCAGCTTCTCGATGGCGAACGCCGCCACCTTGCGCTCGACCAGGGTTGGCACGTCGAGGCCCTTGGCGAGGCCCTTCTCGACCTCGTCCAGGACCACCTCCTTGTGGTCCATGATGCCGGCCACGATCGAGCTGCGGATCTCGGCGACCCGGGCTTCGGTGAGGAAGCCGCCGATCAGCGGTAAACCACGTAGCTCCTGGATCTTGGGGCCGAGACCGCGGTCGAGCACGCCGTTCAGGACGCCGCTGAAGTCGAGCTTGTTGAGGCTCTTCACGACGTCTTTGTGCTCGACCAGGTGGTTGCCGACCACTCGGCCGATCGCCTTGGCCAAGTCGGGTTGGCGGCGGCCGACCAGGCCCTGGATGCGCAGGCCCAGGAAGCGCACGGGCCGGATCGGCCGGAAGATCATCTTCACGGCCAGCCAGTTGGTGCCCCAGCCGATCAGGGCGCCGATCGCTGGGAGGGTGAGCCAGGTCCAGAGGTCAGGGGCGGGCGGCATGGGGGGGGGGTGGAGTATCCTCGGTGGTCCAGTTGGGCTCAATGTCGCGTCCGCTTCCCGGGGTGGTGAAGCTCCAGGAGGTTCGAGATGCCACCCGACCCTTGGCAGGTGACCGCGCGAACGGTTCCATGGCGAGCGCATGAAACACGCGTTGCGCTGCGGCGTGCTCCTGGTCCGCTCCTTGCTCGTGGTTGGACCGTTGTTCGCCCAGGATGCCCCGAAACCCGCCCCCGAACTGCAGAAGCTGGCGCCGCTGGTCGGCCAGTGGCAGGGCGCGGGCAGCTGCCACGAGTCCGGCAAGACCTCGAAGTGGCAGGCGACCGGCAACTACCGCTGGGTGCTCGATGGCTTCTGGCTGCAGGGGGACTTCTCGATCACCTTCGACGGCATCGACACGCCGATGTTCCGGCGCATGTATCTCGGGTGGGACGCCGAGCAGAAGCGCATGGTCAGCATGGCTGTCGACAACACCGGCACCGCCGGTGTGCACGAGCTCGCCGTCCAGGCCGACGGATCGGTGGTGCAGATGGCGGCGGCGCACCAGAACGGCATGGACTACACGGAGCGGTCGACGTTCAAGGTCGATGGCGACAAGCTGAGCCAGACCGTCGACCTGCTGATGCCGTTCGGCGCGTCCATGCAGATGGTCGAGGGCAGCTTCCAGCGGCAGAAGGAAGCGAAGGAGCTCCCGCTGCCCGAAGTTGCGTTCTCGGGGGCTGCGGTCGCCGAACCGATGCGTCGGGTCGGTGCGTGGGCCGGCAAGTATTCGGTGGTGGGCTCGATGGTGCCGCTGCCCGGCATGCCCGAGACGAAGATCGAGGGCGTGGACGAATACCGCACGCTGTTCGGGGGTGTGCTGCTGCACTGCCACACCGACGGCCAGGCCGAGGGCATGTCCGGCAAGTACGCGAGCGAAGCGTTCTTCGCGCACGATGCCAAGCGCGGCTGTCTGGTCGGAGTGTTCGTCAGCAACATGGGTGAAGTCGGCTGCCAAGAAGCCCGCTACACCGCCGACGGCAAGTCGCTGGTCAGCACGATGGCAACGCTGTTCGACGGCCAGAACATGGTGCAGCGCGCCGTGTTCGACCTGGACGCCGAAGGGCGGCCGACGGCGGCGGCAGCGCACGCGCTCTACGGTGCGGCGGCGCCCTACGTGAACTTCCGCGCCACCTACCGCCGGCAGTGAGCCGCGCTCGGCAGCGCAGGGCACTGGCGGTCGCCGCGCTGGTGCTGACGGCCTGCTCGGCGTTCACTTCGATTCCTGGCGTCGCAGGTGCGCCTGGTGCGCAGCGTGTGCCGGGCACCGAGCTGTTCGACTGGAAGGGCGTGGTGCACTGCCACAGCCACTTCTCGCACGACAGCGACGGCAAGCTCGAGACGATCGTGGCCGCCGCGCAGGCTCACGGCATCGACTTCGTCGTGATGACCGACCACCAGACCGAAGCGTCGGTGCGCGACGGGGTGCGCGGCAGGGTCGGCGGCGTGCTGTTCGTGGTCGGTGCCGAAGTCGGCTGCCGAAACTCGTCGTTGCTGGCGTTCCCGCTGCAGAAGCCGCTGCGGCGCTTCCAGCATCCGGCTCTGTTGGTCGCGGAAGCCCACCAACAGGGTGCGTTGGTGTTCTTGTGCCATGCCGAGCGCTGGGACGACGGCTGGGACACGCCGGGGCTCGATGGCGTCGAGATCGTCAATCTGCACGCCGGGGCCAAGGCGGCTGGGGCGGCTGGCACGGTCGGCACGGCGTTGTTCTTGCCGGTGCGCGCGTTGCTCGAACGATTCTGCCAGCGCAACCCCGAGGTGTTCCGGCGCTGGGACGCCGAACTGCTGCGGGGGCGGCGGCTGCCGCCGGTCGGCGGCAACGATGCGCATGCCAATGTGCGCGCGTTCGGACCGCTCGGTGGCACCATCGGCGACTACCGCGAAGTGTTCGCCATGCTCAGCACCCACGTGCTGGCCGAACGGCTCGACGAAGCGTCCCTGGTCGAGGCGCTGCGCGCCGGCCGCAGTTACGTGGCGTTCGACGGGTTCGGTGAGGGCAGTGGCTTCGACTTCCGCGCGGTGCGCGGCCATGCAGTGCATCTGCCGGGCGATGCCGTGGCGCCGTCCCCGGAACTCGTCCTGCGGGTGGCTGTGCCGCGTCCCGGAGTCGTCACCCTGTGGCGCGATGGCGAACTCTGCGTCGAGCGCACGGCCGCGCAGCTCGAGGTGCGCGATCCGGCGCCGGGTTTCTACCGCGTCGAAGTGCACACCCTCGACGGCCAGCCGTGGCTGTTTTCGGGGGTGATCCGGGTGCTGCCCGGCGTCGGCGGCCAGGGTCGCTGACTTGGGCCTCGGCAGCGCGGCTGGCATGATGCCGGCATGCTGCACTTCGCCCAGTTCGTCCAGGCCGTCGACTCGCACACCGCGGGGGAGCCGACGCGCATCGTCACGGGCGGGTTGCCGCCGATCCCGGGTGTGACCATGGCGCAGAAGCGCGCCCACCTGCAGCACGCCCACGACCATCTGCGCCGTGCTCTGGTGCTCGAACCTCGTGGCCACGACGCGATCGTGCTCGCCTACCTGCTGCCGCCGTGCCATCCCGATGCGCACCTCGGTGTGGTGTTCGCCAACGACGCCGGCTACCTCGGCATGTGCGGCCACGGTGCGATCGGGGTGGCGACGGTGGCCGTGGCGATGGGCATGGTGAAAGCGCTCGAGCCGGTCACGGAAGTGCTGCTCGACACGCCTGCTGGGCTGGTGAGTTGCAAGGTGGCGGTGCACGCGGGTCGCCCGCGCAGTGTCACGATCACCAACGTGCCATCGTTCTTGTTTCGACAGCGCGTGGTGGTGCCGGTGCACGGCTTCGGCAAGGTCGCTGCGGACATCGCCTACGGCGGCAACTGGTTCGCCTTCGTCGAAGCGCAGCAACTCGGCCTGGAGGTCGGCAAGGCGCACCTGCCGGTGTTGCTGCAGGCGGCGACCGCGGTGCGTGAAGCGCTGGTGCGCGAAGGCGTGCGCGGGGTGCATCCCGACCACGACAGTCCGGAGCTCGTCGACCACGTCAAACTGTTCGCCGATCTCGAGGACGAGTGTGGTTCGCGGGCGCTGACCCTGTGTCCGGGCGTGGCCTACGATCGTTCGCCGTGCGGCACGGGCACTTCGGCGAAGTTGGCGGTGCTGCACGCCAAGGGCGCGCTCGGCGTCGGGGAGTGGTTCCAGTCCGAGAGCGTGCTCGGCACGCGCTTCCGCGCCCGTGTGGTCCGGGAGACCAAGGTCGGGCAGTTCACGGCGATCGTGCCCGAAGTCGAAGGTTCGGCCTGGATCACCGGCTTTCCGAACTTCGTGCTCGATCCGGAGGATCCGTGCGTGCACGGCCTGTGAAGCCCATGGTGTGGTCGGTGCTCGCGCTGCTGCTGGGTGCCTGCGCCACCACTCGTGCGAGCCGTGAGCGCGGCAATTGGCGAACGCTCGGAACTTCGGTCGAAGGGCGGCCGCTGCGCGTGGCGCAGTTCGGCCACGGCCCGCGGCGTGTGCTGCTGGTCGGCGGCATCCACGGCGACGAACGCGAAGGCCGCCTGGTGGCCCAAGAACTGCCCGGGGCGCTGCTCGCGACTCCGGGTGCTGCGGCGCGCGTCACTCTCACGGTGCTCGAGGACGCCAACCCGGATGGCACGGCGCGCGGCGTGCGGCACAACGCGCGCCGGGTCGACCTCAACCGCAACTACCCCGCGGCGAACTTCACCCCCGCGGCCGACCGCGGTCGGCGCCCGCTCGACCAGCCCGAAGCGCGGCTGCTGCACGACCTGATCCTGCGCGAACGTCCCGAGCTGGTGATCGTCGTGCACAGTTGGCGCGGCGACCACTTCATCAACTTCGACGGGCCGGGTGCTGCGATCGCGGCGGCGTTCGCGCGCCGGTCCGGCTACCGCGTCAAAGCGTCCGACGACATCGCTCCGACCCCTGGTTCGCTCGGCTCGTGGGTCGGCGGCACGCTCGGTGTGCCGATCCTGACGCTCGAGTTCCAGCGCGGCCGCGAAGCGTGGGCGGCCTGGTTCGAGACCAAGGCGGCGCTGCTCGGCGCCGTGGTGGGGGACTGATGCCGAGCGCTTCCTGGTGGTGGCGGCGGCTCCTGGGCATGGCGGCCACACTGCTGGGGGTGCTGTTCGTCACCTTTGCGATGCTCGAACTGGCGCCGGTCGATCGCGCGCAGCTCGCGGTGGCGCGGGCCCAACAGAACGTGGCCTTCGCCGACCTCGATGCGCGGGAGCGGGCCTTGGTGCGGCTGCGGGTCCGCTACGGATTGCTCGACGAGCACACTCTGGAGCCCGAACCCCTGCCGCGGCGCTTCGGCCGCTGGCTCTGGCACGCCGTGACTCTGCGCTGGCACGGTCCGGCCGACGAACCGCGGCAGTTCTGGGAGCGGCTCGCCCGGGCCGTGCCGGTGACCGGCATGGTCGGGGGCCTGGCGCTGGCGCTGGGCACCTGCGTCGGTGTGTGGCTGGGCGTGCGCCTCGGCTGCCGCACCGGCGGGCTTGCCGACCGGCTCGCCAGCCCCGTGCTGTTCACGTTGGCTGGTGTGCCGGAGTTCGTGCTGGCGGCTCTGCTGACGCTGCTGCTCGCCAGTGGCGGACTCGGCTGGCTGCCCGGGGGGGGGCTGCATCGCCAGGGTAGCGAGGCGTTGGTGTGGTGGGCGCGTTGGCTGGACGGTCTCTGGCATCTGGTGTTGCCGGTCGGCGTGCTCGCCACGGGGCCGTTCGTGTTGGTGACGCGGTTCGTGCGCGACGCGGTGGCAAGGGCGGCGCAGCAGCCGTTCGCTGCCGCGTTGCGCGGCTTCGGTGCCGAGCCGGCGCTCCTGCGGCGCCGCTTGCTCCGCCACGGCTTGCTGGCGCTGCTGCCGCTCACCGGCGGCCTGCTGCCGATGCTGGTCGGTGGCTCGATCGTGGTCGAGAGTCTGTTCCATCTCGACGGCATGGGGCAACTCGCCTACCGGGCGGCGCGCGAACTGGACCAGCCCATGGTGATGGCCGTGGTGTTGGTCACTTCGGTGGTGACCCTGCTGGCGCTCCTGGCCGCCGACCTGTTGCAGCAGTGGCTCGATCCACGGGTGCAGCGCCCATGAATGCACAGCCGGCACCGACTGGTCGGCGCACGCCCGCGAGCTGGGGCGCCGCGGTGGGAATCCTGCTCGGGGCACTCGCGCCGCTGCTGGCGAACGACGTGCCGTTGTGGGCCCGGGTCGACGGGGTTTGGCACTTTCCTGCGTTCGCCGAATGGTGTGGCCGCAGCGTGCCGGGTCCTGGCGACGGCACCTGGAAGCAGTGGTGTGCGGCGCTGCCGTCCGACAGCCGTGACTTCGCGTGGCTTCCGCCGTGGCCGTATGGACCCCAGGAGACCAACGCCCAGTTGCTCGGCGCGCTGCCGTCGCTCGCGCACCCTCTCGGCAACGACGACGTCGGCCGCGATGTGCTGGCGCGCCTCGTGCATGCACTCGGTTCGGTGGTGGCGATCGGCGTGCCGGCGGTCCTGATCGCCGGGGCCAGCGGCACCCTGCTCGGCGGGTTGGCGGCCCTGCGCGGGGGGGGCTGGGAGGCACTCGTGCTGCGCTTGATCGAGGTGACCATGTGCTTCCCGCTGCTGTTGTTCCTGTTGTTCGGCGCCTCGTTCCTCGGCGCCTCGCAGCTCGGTGTGGTGGCGGTGCTGGCGATCGTGTTCTGGCCGAGTTTCGCCCGGATCGTCCGGGGCGAGCTGCGCTCGCTGCGCGAACGCGAGTTCGCCGCGGTGGCGCGTGGGCTGGGCGTGCCCGAATGGCGCGTGTTCACCCGCCACCTGCTGCCGCAGTTGTGGAGCCCGCTCGGCGTGACTGCGGCCTTCTGCATGGCCAGCGCCGCGGTGGCCGAATCGACCCTGTCGTTCCTCGGCATCGGGCCGGGCCAGGAAGCCTGCTCGTTCGGCAGCTTGCTGCGCCAGGGGGTCGCCAACGCGCACCTCGGCCTGTGGCACCTGTGGCTGTTCCCGTGCGTGGTGCTGGTGCTGGTGGTGACTTGCTGCCACGGACTCGCCGAGCAACTGCGCAGCGGGAGCCGGCGCTAGGGCGGGGTGCCAGTTACCCTGGCAGGCCCTCCCGACTAGACTGGATCGCCGCTCCACTGCCAATCCGCCCATGCTGCGCATCACCTTCGTTCTCTTGTGGTCGGTGTGCGCAGGCACGGCGAACGCCCATGGCGGCCAGTATCTCGGACCGCCTGCCAACCCAGCTGTGCCGACCCCGAGGTCGCCCGCTGGGCCGGGCACCGGGCGGCCGGACTTGCCGAGCATGCCGTTGCCTGGGGTGGGCCCGGCGACTCCCGGTGGCGGGCCCGGGGCGCTTCCGGATGGCACCACCTGGGACGTGTGGTGGGAGTTCAACAAAGAGCCTTGGCTCGAACGGCAGCGCGTCGACGACGGACCGGCGACCGGGTCGGACGACTACTTCCTAGGCCAGTCGCGCCGTGGGGGGCCGGTCGATCTGCTGCGACCGACCGAGCAGGACTTCACCGACCGGGTGGTGCCAGCCCTGGCCGGGTTGTTGACCAAAGAGCGCAATCGCGACATCGCCACCGCGTGCCTCGTCGCTTTGGGCAAGATCGGCCGCGACGCGCCAGGGGTGGATCTCGAAACGACCTTGGCCGGGCTGCTGTCGCGCGACGACCAGGAAGTGCGCGAAACGGCGGTTCTGGCCCTCGGCATCGCGGGCCGCCCGCGCGCCGTCACGATGCTCCGTGCGCTGCTGCTCGGCACTGCCGAAGGCAAAGCCATGGTGCAGCGAGCGGACGTCGACGAGCGCACGCGCGCCTTCGCTGCCTATGGGCTGGGCTTGGTGGCACGCCGCAGCGAATCCCTCGAACTGCGCCAGCAGGTTCACGACTTGCTGTGGGCTGCTGCCCAGGACCGTGACGCCAAGACTCGCGACCTCCGCACCGCTGCGGTCGGGGCGCTGGGCTTGCTGCGGCCACCCGGAGCCAGGCCCGTGCAGCGGTTGATCTGGCAGTCGGTCGACGAGCTGCTGAACTGGCTCGCACTGGACCTGGGCCGCAGCGAAGAGTTCGTCCAGGCGCACGGGCCGGTGGCCGTGGCGCGCTTGCTCGGTCGCGGCAGCTCGGAACTGCACCAGCGCAGCAAGGCGCAGTTCGTCGGCTTGCTGAACGGCCGGGAACGGGTCGGCAACCCCCTGCTGCAGTCCGCGGCGTTGGCGCTCGGGGAGCTGGCCGAGGCCGAGGCTCCCGCCGATGCCGAAGTGAGCCTGGCCCTGCGGCAGTTCGCCGAGCGCGGCGTGGACCGGTTGGCCCGCAACTTCGCGCTGGTCGCGCTCGGTCGCATCGGTGGCGCAGCGAATCGGACGTGGCTGCTGCAGGCGTATCCGAAGTCGAACAAGGCCATCGAGCGGCCATGGCTGGCGCTGGCGCTCGGCCAGTGCGCCAGTGGGGCGTTGGCCGCGGCGCCGGCGGCCGCGCCGGACGACACCGTGGCCGGGCTGCTGCTCGAAGACCTGGTCGAACTGCGCAATCCCGAGACGCGCGCGGCGGTGGCCATTGGCCTCGGCATGACACGACACCCGAAGGCGCTGCCGGCGCTGGTCGAGCAGTTGCGGGAGCACGAGGGGCAGGAGCGGCTCGCCGGCTACTTCGCGGTAGGCCTTGGTCTGCTCGGCGACCGCACTGCCGTCGACCCGCTCACCGAGGTGCTCGCGCGGTCGGCGCGGCGGCCGTTCCTGATGCAGCAGACGGCGCTGGCGCTCGGTCGCCTCGGCGATCGCCGCGCCGCCGAAGTGCTGGTCGAGGCGCTGCGCGCGGGCGAGAGCACGGCGGTGCTCGCTGCCGTGGCCTCGGCGCTGGGTCGGGTCGGCGATCGCCGCGCGATCGTGCCGTTGGTGCAGATGGCCGGCGATGCCGAACTCACCAAGCTGGCGCGGGCATTCGTCGCAGCGGCGCTCGGCGCCATCTGCGACAAGGACCCACTGCGCTGGAACGTGCCGCTCAGCCTCGGCAGCAACTACGCCGCGGCCGTCGACACGCTGACCAACGGCGCGACCGGCGTGCTCGACATCCTGTGAGCGCGGCCGAGCGCGGCTGGCTGGCCATGGCCGCCTGCCGCGCGCCCACGCAGAGCACTTTGCGCCGCGCAGCCGCCAGCGCGGTCGCGCGGCACAACCTCGCGCCCGGCGTCACAGCCAGACGTCGAGCGCGTTGCTGGCCGCGTAGGTGCCGTTCGCCGCGGGGGCGCCGAGCATCACCGCCTGCGCGCGGATCATCAGCGGCGGCAACCAGGTCGGGATCGACAGGTTGGCGGTGGTGCCGGTGTTGTTCGGGCCGATCACCGTGACCACGGCGTCGGCGCGGTCCAGGCGGATACCGGGCAGGAACGGCGCCGGCGGAGCCGATGCGTCGTGCAACTGGTACATCAGCGCGCCCAGGTTCGCTGCGAACGTCTGGTTCGGCGAGCGCACGCGGAAGGTCACCGTGTCGCCGCCCTCGACCCGCTTGGCGCAGGTGGTGTCGGTCGCGGCACCGTTCACGCCGCTCTCCAGCACCAGGTCTTCACCGGTGCCCGGCAGGTTGCACCAGCGCGCCATCGCCATCCGCTCTGGCGCGGATTGGCCGGTGTTGCGCCAAGCGTCGAACAGGTCGATGCCGGTGTTGGCCAGGAACGTGCTGGTGCCGGGGTTGGCGAGGCGCAGGAACTGGATGTACTCCCAGCTCGAGGTCTGGTAGAGCAGTTCCACTTCGGCGCGCGTGGCGCCCGACGGCGGGTTCAGCGGCACGTCGTCGTAGTAGTTGTAGACGCCGTTCGGGCCCGGATTGCCGAACTGGGTCGCTGGCACCGGCAAGGCGTTGCGCGTCTGCGCATCGTTGTAGCGGAAGCCGTACGGCGGGATGCGGTTGTCGGAGACCAGCTTGTTGTTGAGCACGAAGTGGAACGTCTCGTGCGTGGTGCCCGGCGCCGCCGACGCGAGCTGGATCAGCGTCATGTTCGGTTGCCCGGTGACGCGGTCGAACGACAGCGGCAGGTTCGGGTCGACGCCGAGGCCGAGCAACTGCAGCGCCCAGTCCTGCGAGATCGCCAGCTTGGCCTCGTAGATGCGCGCGTTCGGGTCGGTGATCGAGGACACCGTGTGGTTGGTGCCCGCGACGTTGCTGGTGAAGCTGCCGTAGCTGCCGTCTTGGCGCAGTACGTTGCCTTGTTCGTCCTTCCACGTGGTGCGCAGCCACATGCGCCGGCCTTCGGGGTAACCCGTGATCAGCTTGTGGCCGGTGAGGTTGGTCACGCGCACCTGGTTGCCGGTCACGTCGAGCGCTGCGGCGCGCTGCAAGGTCGCGCGAGCGCGCAGCACCCCGCGGTTCATCGAGCCGATCATGCTCGGGGTGAGGCCACCGCCGAGCCGCAGCCGGTTCTGGCCGTCGAGCCACTGGATCGCATTGGGCACCCAGGTGTTGCCGCCGGTCAGGTCGTGCAGCGGTTGGTCGTAGCGCAGCGGCGCGACACCGAACGCCGCGCCCTCGCCGATCACCGGTTCGATGTGGCAGCTCTGGCACGAGAACAGGCGCGTGGTGCCGTCTTCGTAGTTGCCGCCCTGGTTGGCCAGCAGCGCCTGGTCACGGGCGCGCTTCAGTGCGCCGCGCTTCAGGTCGTTCGGCAGCGTGTTGTAGGCCGACACCGGCAGGGTCGCGAATGCGCTCGACTTGTGCTCGCTGTGGGTGCGTTCGACGATGCCGTATTGGAACGGGAAGTTGAGGAACGCGGCCTTGGTGGTGACCGGCGTGTTCGGCACGCCGCTGAACTTGCCGCTCGGCAGTGGCTGCTGCGCACCGTTGCCGGGCGCGAGGTCGCCGACCACCGGGTTGCTCACGTCGTGGCAGGTGCCGCACAAATCCGACGAGCGGTGGAACAGCGACTGCGCAAAGGCGTGGCCGGCGGTCGTCGAGGCGTAGGGGCCGTAGCGCACGGCGTTGCCCGCGAGCACGGTCATGCCGCTGCCGTAGAATCCCGTGCGCGGCGTGCCGCCGTCGTGCGCCAGGAACGGCGCGAACTGCTGCCCGTTGTGTTCCTGGGTGTTCGGGTTCACCATGTTGTGACAGAAGCCGCACTCGATGCCGTGGGCGTCGGTGGCGGTGTTCAGGAACGAGCCGTCGCTCGGCGAGACGCGGCCTTCGTGCCAAGCGCGCGGCGTGTGGCAGCGCAGGCAGAAGTCACCGGCGCCGGGGAAGTCCCCTTCGGCGACCGCGAGCGCGGCCCAGAACACCGGGTCCCGGCCACTGTGGGCCATCATGCTGCCTTGCCAGTTCTCGTGGGGTTCGACCGCCTGGTTGTAGAAACCATGGCAGCCCGAACACGTCGAGGGATTGCCGAGCAGGAACGCCTGGCCAGGTTGGGTGCCGGGCATCTGCAGTTCGGTGGCCACCGCGAACATGGTCGGTAGGTGGTTGGCGCCGAGCAGCAAGAGTGCAGCGGTGGTCCAGAGGGTGGCGGGAGAGAGGTTGGGACGCATGCGGAGGCGTGGGGAACCGATGGAATGCGGGGCCCGGGGAGGATACCGGACTTTCCCGGCGCGGGAGAGTGGGTGTGGTAGCGCGGTACCAAGCCAGCCACGCCATCGCCATCACGCCAAACTGCTGCTTTGCGTGGCACGCTCCATGCTCACGCAGAGGCGTACCTTGCCGACTTTCGGTAGCGCGCATTCCGGTCCCATGTCGAAGCCACACTCCGCCCACCATCCCTGCTGAACGGGTGCGGACTCCTGGTGCCCCAGC
>JAEUHP010000299.1 GCA_016795295.1 Planctomycetota bacterium
CTGTGGTGGGCGGTTCTGCGCTCAGCGCGTGATCGCCAGCAAACCCTGGCTGGCGGCGATGCCCTGCGGCCCGCATGCGTCGAACGCCGCGAACTGGAAGCCCAGCAGCATGCCCGGCGCCACCCAAGCCGGCAGGCCGAGCCCCAACCGCATCACGCCGAGTGGGCTGGCGGTGGTGAACACCAGCACCGTGCTGCTCGGATCGAGCCAGTAGTCGATGCCGCCCAGGCGCAGTGGCGCCGAGGCGCCGCCGAGGGCGATCGCCGCGAACCCGGCGGCATTGGGGGCGAACCGGGTCGCCACGGCCGCAAACGCCGCATTGCCCACGGTCGGCGCGCTGCCGACCGTGGCCAGCGGCGTGCTGAGGCAGCCGGCGGTGCTGGTGCCGACCGGCACCAGATAGGGCGTCGCCAGGGCTTGCAGGCTCAGCGTGTTGGCCGTGAACGCCACCGCGCCGGACACCGTGCCGTGCTGCCCGCCGGAGGTGTCCAACGCATGCCCATCGAGGTTCCAGGTCGACACGCGGCCCGGGATCGAGTCGAGCTGCAGGTCCTTGGCGGCCAGAATCTCGGCGGCCGTGCGGGCGAATGGCCACAGCCGCACTTCGTCGATCTCGCCGTTCCAGACTTCCATGGGTGCGCCGACGTCCGAACCGGTGCCGATGCGCAGCGATTCGGCGTTGAGGTCGCGGATCGGCGCGCCGTTGCCGGCCGCCGCAGCCACCTGCACCCCGTTCACGTAGAGCACGGCCTGGCTGCCGTCGTAGGTGCCGGCGACATGCGTCCAGGTGCGCAACTGCCCCGCGGCGAACGGCCAGTTCACGGTCACCGAGCCACCGGTGTTGGTGACCACCTTCCAGCGCAGCGACTTGGTGTTGTTGTTGCCCGCTTCGACGCGCAAGAAGTAGTCCTCGCTGCCGCCGGTGGTGTGCCCCTGGCGCAGCAGGGTGGGGAAGCGCCAGCCGCTGGGAATCGTGCTGTCGTCGTAGGTGACCCAGGCTTCGACGGTGATGCCGCTCTGCGGCACCAGCTCCGGCGCATAGGCGACGTCGAGGTAGCCTTGCACCAGATTGGACATGGTGATGCCGGTGTTCTGGGCGAACGCCGGCAGGGCCAACAGGCCAGTGGCAACGCAACGCAGGAGCTGGTTCATGAGGATGGACTTGGCGAGCAGTACGGCGAACGCACCGCGACCCTGGCAGACCCAGCGCGGTGGTGTTCGCAGGCACCTAGGTTCGCCGGTCCAACACCGAACTGCAAGGGGTGGTGATCGGTAGGCCGGCTGGGTGCACCGGGGCCACCCGCAGGCGGACCGTGACGGCCGGCCAGTGCCGCCGTAGCCTTCGGCCATGAAGCCGCGTGTGCTGGTCACCCGCAAGGTCTACCCCGCTGCCCTCGCGATCCTGCAAGAGGACTGCGTGGTCGACTACCACGACGCCTACGAGGTGCTGTCCCCCGAGCGCCTGCAGCGCAAACTCCAGCATGCCCACGGCGTCGTCTGCCAGCTGACCGACCGCCTCGACGCCGCAGCCCTTGCTGCGGCGCCCAATCTGCGGGCGATCGCCCAGATCGCCGTCGGCTACGACAACATCGACGTGGCCGCGGCCACGGCGCGGCGCATCGCCGTGACCAATACCCCAGGGGTGCTCACCGAGGCCACGGCCGATCTGACCTTCGCCTTGCTGCTGGCCACGGCCCGGCGCCTGCCGGCCGCCGAGCGGTTCCTGCACAGCGGCGCATGGCAGCGCTGGGACATCGACCTGTGGTGCGGTGCCGACGTGCACGGGCGGACGTTGGGCTTGGTCGGCTTCGGCCGCATCGGCCAGGCCGTGGCCCGCCGCGCCCAGGGTTTCGGCATGCGCGTGCTGTACAGCAGCCGCAACCGCGCCGAGCCGGCTCTGGAGGCCGAACTGCGGGCCCAGCACGTGCCGCTCGATCTGCTGCTGGCGCAGAGCGACTTCGTGTCCGTGCACGTGCCGGGTGGTGCGGCCACTCGGCACCTGATCGGCGTCGAGCAAGTGTGCCGCATGAAGCGCACGGCGTTCCTGATCAACACCGCCCGCGGCTCGGTGGTCGACGAAGCGGCGCTGATCGCGGCGCTGGAGGAGGGGCTCTTGGCCGGCGCCGGACTCGACGTGTTCGAACAGGAGCCGCAGGTGCCCGAAGCTCTGCGGCGCCTGCCGAACGTGGTGTTGTTGCCGCACATCGGCAGTGCCGTGACCAGCGTGCGCAGCCTGATGTGCGCCCTGGCGGCCCGCGACTGTGCCGCGGTGCTGCGCGGCGAACGGCCGCAGCATCTGGTGAATCCCGAGGTGTTCGCGTGACGCCATGGCGGGCTCGCCTGGCGCAGCTCTACGCCGACGTGCTCTTGGATCTCGATGCCCGTCGGGCGACGGCTCGCGCACTCGGCGAGCTGGGGCTGGAACCGACGGCCACCGACCTCGTGGTGGTCGCCTTCGGCAAGGCGGCGCGGCCGATGGCCCGCGCGGTGCTCGACCACGGCCCCTGGCGGAGTCTGCGCGGTCTGGTGGTGCCGCCCGAACCCGATGCGGCGCCGCTGCCGCCGTTCGCCGTGCAACCGGGTGGACATCCGCTGCCCACTGCCGGCAGTCTGGCCGCGGCGACCGCAGCGCTCGAGCTGGTGCGCGGCGCCGGCAGCGCCGACACGGTGCTGTTCTTGGTGTCGGGCGGTGGCTCGGCTCAGCTCGAATTGCCCGCCGCCGCGGTGCCGCTGGCGGAACTGCGGCACCTGTACCAGGCATTGGTCGTCAGTGGCGCGGACATCCAGGGCATCAACGCGGTGCGCAGCGCCTGTTCCCAAGTGAAGGGCGGGCAGCTTGCCGCGGCGGCGGCCGCAGCCCGAGCCCGGATCACGATCGCCATCAGCGACGTGCCGGCGCTGGCTCTGCCGGCGCTCGCCTCCGGCCCCACGGTTGCGTCGCCCGATCCACGGCCGTTGGCGCGTGCGGTGCTCGACCGCACGGCGCTGTGGTCGGTGGTGCCCACGGCGCTGGTGCCGCAGTTGGGTGGACCGCGTGGCCCTGCGGCCTGGAGCGCCCCTGCCGTCGCCACGCCCGGCAGCGACCGCTTGATCGTGGCGCTCGACGGCGAACGGGCGCTGCAGGCATTGTGTCGGCGTGCCGAACGACTCGGCCTGCGCGTGGCTGCCGCGCAAGGTGTCGACGAAGTGCCCTACGACCTCGCCGCGGCGCGCTGTGTGCAGCAGCTCGAACGGTTGCAGCGGCGCCATCCGGGCCGCGCCGTGGCGGTGGCGGCGGTCGGCGAAGTGGCGGTGCGGGTGCCGGCTGAGGCGGGCACCGGCGGCCGCAACCAGCAGTTCGCGTTGGAGCTGGCGCGGCAGGCGCGCGGTCGGCCGATCGCCGCACTGAGTGCCGGCACGGACGGCGTGGACGGCAACAGCCGCGCGGCGGGTGCCGTGGTCGACGGCAGCACGTGGAGGCGCGCGCGGCGCCTCGGACTGGATCCGGCGCAGGCGCTGCAGCGCCGGGACAGCGCGCCGCTGTTCGCCGCGCTCGGGGATGCCTTGGTGCCCGGCCCCACCGGCACCAACGTGCGCGACCTGAGGCTCGTCGTGCAGTTCGGCTGACGCTGGGCGCGGCCTGCCCGCTGCCGGTATGCCGCCGATCTCGAGCGGCGGAAACGCCGTTGCCAGTGCCGGCTCGCGGTGGCTCGTCTCGGGACTTCAATCCGCGCGCTGCTCCGGTCGAAAACGTGCCCACACCAAGGCTTCACACCAGGGAATGGGTATGCGGATCTCGAGTCTGCTGCCGTGGCTCGCGCTGGCGGCGGGTTGCGGCGGCGGCGGCAGCACGGCTGGCGCCAGCCATCCGTCGGCGGAGACGTTCGGCGTGGTGCGCGTCCTGGCCGCGATCCCAGCCGACGGGGCCGTCGGGGTCCAAGCCCAAGCTCCCCTCGAAGTGTGGTTCGACACGCCGATCGCCAGCGACAGCCTGGGCGACGCCGACACCTGGCTGCGGCAGGCCTCGGGCGACACCAACTTGCCGATCACGTGGACCCTCGGCGAAGGCGGGCGGCGGGTGACGTTCCGGCCGACTGCGCCGTTGGCCTTGGAACAAGACCATGTGCTGCAGCTGAGTGGCTTGACCTGCGACGTCTACGGCCGCCTGCTCGACGCCGAAGTGCGCATCCAGTTTCGCACGGTCGACACCACGCCACCGACCTTGGTGGCGTTCGACGCCGGGCAGCATGCCGAGGCGCGCAGCCGCACCGCGCCGCTGGTACTGCAGTTCTCGGAAGCCATCGCCGCCGAGAGCTTGCAGGCTGCAAACCTGACGCTGGTCGACGGTTTCGGTGCCGTTTATGCCAGCGAACGGCGCAGCGAGGGCCAGCAGGTGGTGCTGCGGCCGTTCGCCGACCTGCCCGGGGATCGCGCGTTCACCGTGACGGCGACCGCGGGCCTGCGCGATCGCTCGGGCAATGCCCTGGCGAATCCTGGCAGCCACTCGTTCCGCACCGTCGCGGACCCGGACCAGCCGCACGTGCTGAGCATGTGGCCGCTGCCGGGGCGCACCGGGGTGTCGCCGCTGGTGCAGCCGACCTACACCTTCGACAAGGCGATGGATCCGGCGTCGGTCGAGCCGGCGTCGCTGCGCTTCGAAGACCAGTTCGGCGGCATGGTCGCGTTCGCCGTGTTCAGCAGCCCGGACCAGCGCACGCTGCGGGTCGCGCCGCAGGCGCCGTTGCAGACGGGGCGGCGTTACACCATGACCTTCGTCAGCGGGGCCGCGGGTGCCACCGACGTGAGCGGCAATCCGCTCGCGGGCACCCAGGTGCTGGAGTTCACCACCGGTAGCGACGTGGTGGCACCGAGTGTGCTGGCCAGCAGTCCACAGCCGGGCCAGAGTCGCGTCTCCACCAATGCGGTGTTCGAGGTGCAGTGGAGCGAGGCGCTCGATCCAGCCTTCGTGCACGAAGGCAACGTCGCGCTGCGCGCGGCGGGCGAAGACCTGGCGGTGGTGGTCGAACTGGTGGCGCCGGATCGCATCCGCGCGACTCCGGTCCTGCTGCTGCCCACGGCCACCCAGTGCCAATTGGTGTTGGTCGGTGGTCACGCCGGTCTGCGCGACGTGGCGGGCAACGTGCTGGCCGAGGACTTGCTCGTCGACTGCACCACCAGCAGCGACGGGCGGCTGCCGAACGTGATGACGATGCCGGCGGACGGTGCCGGTGCCGTGCCGCGCGCCGCCGGCGTGGCGGTCTGGTTCGACGTGCCGATGGATCCCACCACGCTGCCCGGTGCCGTCGCCGTGCTGGACGACGCCGGGGCGCCACTGGCCGGCGAATACTCGTATGGTGCGGACGACCGCAGCGTCCATTTCGTGCCGGCGGAGCCGCTCGCGGCACTCACCTACCATCGCATCGCGGTCCGCGGCGGCAGCGCCGGCGTGCGCACCGCCAGTGGCAACTGGTTCGCCGCCGATCGCACGGCCCGGTTCCGCACCGGGACCGGCTTCGACCAGACGCCACCGCAAGTGGTGGCGAAGGTGAACGGCATCGACGCCAGCCGCAGCACCGGCCTGGTGCTGCCGCCGTACGGCTTCACCATCGATCTGGGGATCCTGGATCCCGTCGACCATGCTGCGGACCTGGCCAGTGTCGAGGTGCTGCTGGAGGGTTCTGGGGTCCCCCCCGAACCGGCGGCCCTGCGGCGCATCGCCACGGTGGAGTTCGGCTCTTGGCAGGTGCGCCTGCCCGAAGCCATGCGGCTGGCCGCGGGCAGCTGGCGGCTGCAGGTGCGCGTCCGCGACCTGTCCGGCAACCAGGGCAGTGCCGCGGAGCTGCCGTTCACCGTGGCGGTGCCGACCGCGCCGATGCAGCCGTTCGAACGCACCCAGGTGGTGTGGGTACGCACCGACCTCGACCGGGATCGCAACGGGGTCCCCGACTTCGACGACGACTTGCTGCGCCTCGGGTTCGCGGTCGAAGGCGATCCGGTCGGCGGCAACGCGCGGCTGCGCGATCTGCTGCTCGACGGCATCCTGGCCAAGGCCAACCGCCTGTACGGGCGCGGTGCCCGCGGCGAGCCGCTCGGCGGCGACTCCGTGAGCCTGCGCCTGAGCCGGCGGCTGCCGGTCGGCGCCACCCACATGCAGATGGCGCTGGGCGGCTACGATCCGGAAGGGCGTCGTTCGCGCGGCTACGGCGACGACACGACCGGCGTGCTCGGCCGCGCCTATTACGACCATCGCAATGCCAACATGGGCGATCGCAACATCGCCACTTCGCCCGGTCTCGGCGTGTTTCCTGGCGAGATGTGGTTGTACCAGACGCGCATCCACCAGCAGGTGTGGCCGGCATTCCAGACCATGTTCGCGCAGCGCTTCCGGCCACTGTGTCCGGCGATGGGCGGCACCCCGGCCGGGGCCCATGCGCTCGACGGCGTGGTGCTGGCGCCCGGGTTCGACTTCGCCACGGCCAGTGGCCCCCAGCGGGCCCGGTGGCTGACCATCCTGCAGGCGGCCGACGACTGGGCCAACGTGGTGGGAGTGATCCTGGCGCACGAAGTCGGCCATGCCGTCGGCTTGGTGGCGACCGGCCCTGCGCCGCGGGGCTTGTTCGGCGATCGTTCGCTGCACAACAATCTGGCCACGGCCACCGAAGTGATGGCTGCGGCCGTCGGCTACGAAGCGATGGCCACGCTCGACTACGCGTTCCGCGACATCGATCTGGCGTACTTGCGCCAACGGGTGCTCATGCGATGAGAACCAACCTGCTTTGCCGTTTCGGTCGCTGGCTCGGTGCCTGCGGTTGGCTTGTCACCGCAGGCCTCGGTGCTTTGCCTGCGCAGGAGCAGGCCACCACACTGTGGGCCGGCTGCCAGCAGGCTGCGGTGGTGGCCAGGGCCACGGTCGTGTCCGTCGACGACCAACACCCGGAGTGGTTGCGGATCGAGTTCCGCAGCGAGGAAGTCCTGCGCGGCGCACTGCCGGCCGGGTTCGCCCTGCTGGAGCCGGCTTCGGCCTGCTGTGGGCGTGCTCTGCTGGGCCTGGTGCCTGGCACCACCCACCTGCTGTTCTTGCAACGCACCGGGGCGGCTTTGCATCCGTTCGGTGGTTCGCGCTTCGTCCTGGAGGACAGCCCGGAGCTGCTGGCACACGTGCGGGCCCTGCTCGCGGTCACCACCCCGGCGAGCCTGGCGACGGTGCTGGCCGCTGGCCTGTCGGCCGAAGAACCGCGGATCGCAGCGGACGCTGCCCACACCTTGGCGACCCGGCCCGAGCTGCCGCTGTCGTCGCGCCACCTGCAAGCGGCGCACGCGGCGTTCGCCTCGGCCCACGCGGCCGGTTCGGCCATGGCGCCGAGCCTGCTCGAAGTGCTGTTGCCGCGGTTGGACACCGTCGCGCTCGACGAGCTGCTGTCGCGCTACCTGGAGGAACCGCGCGAGGATCGGGCCCGGTTGCTGCGCGCCGGCCTGCGGCGCCTGCCGCCCGAGACGCTGCTCGCGCGCCTGTCGGGGCAACTGCGGGTCGACGAACAGCCGGGGCTGCGCTGTGCCGAGTTGTGTGCCGAGTTGCCGGCCTACGAGGGCACCGCAGGTTTGCGTTCGCTGTTGCAGCGGAACCGCCACCCCAGGGTGCAGCTCGCTGCCGCCGAGGCGTTGCTCGCCTTCGGCACGGCCCCGGCCAGCCTTCGCTACGACTTGCCGGCACCGGTCCTGGCGCTCGCCCAACGCCGCCGGGCGGCGCCGCCGCACCTGCGCAACCTGGTGGTCGACCGCCGATGAGCCAGGCGCTCGCAACCCTGCGGCCGTGCGTGGCGGCGAACTTGCTGCCGCGCGCCCTGCTCGACCTCGACTTGGCGGATCTGGGGCTGCCGGCCGCGGCACGTCTGGCCTGCGGCACGCGGCAGATCCACACGCTCGGTGATCTGCTGGCCGTCGAACCCGAGGCCCTGGCGGCGAATGGCTGGTTCGGTCCCGAATGGGCCGACCAGGTGCGTCAGGTGCTGACCCAGCACTGGCAGCCGAGTGCGAGCCCGGGGCGGCCACTCGACGCGCTGCCGAGCGACTTCCCAGGTCTGCTGCGCGAACTCGCCCCGGCTCTGGGGCCGGTGCACTTCGCCGCACTCTGCCAACTCCTGCAGGTGCCGACGTCGGAACCGGCACCCGTGACCAGTGACGGGCCACTCGCCCGTGCGGCGCTGCGCGCGCGCCTGCTCGCGGTCGCCGCCCCGCTGTTCGACCAGCTGTGCCGTGAGCTGGGCGCCGAGCTCTACGCGTTCGACGGCATGGTACTGGCCGAACATCTGGCCGCCGGAAGCCTCCTGCACAGCCTGGTCGCCACCGCAGAGCCGCCCCGCGCCATGTTCGAACTGGTGGCGTTCGCCATGCCTCAGCAGTTCTGCACCCAGGACGGCCGCTTGTTCGGCATGCCAGCGCGCCAGCTGCGGGCTTGTGGCAAGCAGCTGCGGCGGCACCTGGACGCCGTGGGCTTGCCGCAGCCGGTGGCGGCGATCGCCGCGCACCTCGCCGCGGTGGGCTGCCCGGCCCCCATGGGGGTCGTGCAGCACTGTCTGCGGCACGATCTGCAGCTCGCCGTGGTGGTCGATCCGCACCAGGGGGAATTGGCGATCGCCGACCCGCGTTCGCCGACGGCCAGGCTGTTGGCGATCCTGACCGCTGCCGCAGCCCCGATGTCGTTCGACGACTTGGCGTTCGCCTACCGCGAACAGCACCGTCGGTGCAGTCGACTCGCCTTGCAGCGGCGACTCGGCGCGGAGCCGCGCTTCCTACAGGTCGGGCGCGGCCTGTGGAGCTTGCGTGAGCGCCACGCCGCGGCGCTGCAGGCGACGGCGCCGCTGGCCGAGCAGGTGGCGCGCGCCCTGGCTGCACGCGGTGGCAAGCAGCACCTCGCCAGTTTGGTCGTGGAGTTCGGCGGCGACGAGGCCGACGCCTGGCTGGTCGCCGACCATCTGCGCCGTGATCCCAGAGTGCGGTTCCTCGGCCGCGGCGAAGCCTGTCCAGCCACCCATGGCCGCTCGCAAGTGCTCGAACAACTGCTGCTCGACTTCCGGCGCGCTGGTGGCGAAGTGGTGATGAGTCGGTTCCTGGCCAACCAGCCACCCGAGCGGCGGCGCCTGGTCGGCCGCCTGCTGCAGGCGAATCGTTGGTTCGTGATGCCGGAACCGGATCGTGTCGACGTGTTGAGCAACTACCCGTTCAATCCGCAGCGGCTGCGTCGGCTGCTGGATCACACCACGGCGTGGCTGGTGCAGCGCGGCGGCCATGGGGCCTTGTCCGACCTCAAGCAGGAGCTCGACGGCAGGGAACTGGGCGGTGGCTGGCTGGGCCCAGTGCTGCTCGGCGACCTGCTGCGACGGCATGGTGAGTTCGAAGTCCTGCCCGGGGGGGTCTTGTGCCGGGCCGGCACCACGCGGCTGCTGCAACGCAGCCTGCGGCGCTTGGTGCGCGCGGCGGGCCAGCCGGTTTCGGCGGCCGATCTGCTCGCGGCCCACCCGGAACTGACCGAGTATGCGGCAGCGCTCGCCACCCTGCTGAGCACCGACCCACTGCTGCAGTCGCGCGACGGCGTGCGGCACGAGTGGGCCTAGGGAAAGCCACCGCACGCAACGCGGCACGACGGCCTGGGCGGTGCCGTGACGGCTGCGACTCAGCGGCCCTTGGCAACTCCCAGCCGCGGTCCTGCCGGGTGGCTCAAGGTGATCTCGGTGCTGGTCGTTTCGGTGCCGTCGAAGCTGAGCAGCCGCCCCTTGCCCTGGGCCATGGTTTCGAGGTGCACCGGACGCTGCCACAGCCGGTGCAAGCCGCGCAGGGTCAGTTGCGCCTGCTCGAGCTGCAGTTCACTGCCCACCCACTCGTGCACCAGGTAGAGCTCGCCGCGGTTCTGGTGGTTGCCGTCGACCACCTTGACGATCGGGTTGCCGAAGTTGGTCAGTGCCGTCAGCAGCTGCTCCTTGACCTTGCGGTAGTCGCGGTCGAGCACCACCACTTGGCCGGTCTGCGGGTCCTGGCCGTAGACGTACATCTTCTGGTCCTCGGCGAACTCGGGCGTCACGAACTCGTCGATGAAGGTGACATCGTTGTAGATGCGCCGCACTTCGAACACCTTGGCGCGCCCCTGATGGGTCGGGCGATGCCAGCGCCGGCGCAGGTCGGGTTCGTCGCAGGCCTGGTACTCGGGACCGAAGCGGCCGTGGTTCCAGCGCTCCTCGATGTCGCGGAACAGCTCGACGCCGAGCTTGTACGGATTGAGCTGCCCCGGGCGGGTCGCCAGCGTGCCGCTGTGCGTGTCGCAGTACTGCACCACTTCGCTGGCTTCGCACAGGTGCCGCGTCATCAGGGTGCTGTGCCAGTACACCGCCCAGCCCTCGTTCATGATCTTGGTCATGCCCTGGGGCGCGAAGTAGTAGGCCTCGTCGCGCAGCATCGCCAGCACGTCCTGCTGCCAGGTCTGCAACGGGGCGTGGTCGAGCAGGAACTTCAGCACGTCGCGCTGCGGACGCGCCGGGAACCGCTGCTGGCGGGCTTCCTCCTGCTGCATACGCTGCCGTTCCCGCCGCAGGAACTCGGGCGGATTGATGTAGCGGTCCATGTAGTCCTTGGCCGCGATCTTGCGCACCTCCTGGGTTCCCTGGTCGCCGGCGGGAGGCTTGGGCGTGGTGCCTCGGTCGATGTACGGGGCGTACGGATCGATCAGGTTGTCGAGCGAGTGCACCACGTCGATGAAGTCTTCGACCGGCCCCTGGCCATGGCGGTCCATGTAGCGCCGGATGCGGGCGCCATGGTTGGCGAGCACGTCGAGCATCTTGCGCGAGGTGTGGGCGAACCAGGCGTTGTTCTTGAAGAAGTCGCAGTGGCCGTAGACGTGCGCCATCACCAGCTTCTGCTCGGTGATGGAGTTGCTGCGCATCAGGTAGGCGTAGCAAGGGTCGTTGTTGATGACCAACTCGTAGATCTTGGAGAGTCCGTAGCTGTAGCTCTTGCTGAGCTGCTCGTACTCCATGCCGAAGCGCCAGTGCGGGTAACGCGTCGGGAAGCCGCCGTAGGCGGCGATCATGTTGAGTTCGTCGTGGTCGACGAGCTCGAAGACGACGTTGTAGAAATCGAGGCCGTAGCCCGCGGCGATCTCGCGGATCTCGTCCCGATGACGCGCCAGTTCCGGGGTCAGCTCGCCCATCT
>JAEUHP010000012.1 GCA_016795295.1 Planctomycetota bacterium
AAACTGGTACGCCCGGGAGGAATTGAACCTCCAACCTCCAGATCCGTAGTCTGGCGCTCTATCCAATTGAGCTACGGGCGCAAGTTTGGGGCGGGCAACCTACCCACCCCCACGCCCGAACGCAAGGGCTTTTCCGCGCGACCTCGCCAGCGTTTGACCCTTCGGCAAGCCACCGCTACCCTGTTCGCCCTTCCAACCGCAGCCGGCCCCCCGCCGGCCACAGATTCCCCCCCATGTCCACGTTCGATCTGTCCAAGTACGGCATCAAGGTCACAAACGTGCTCCGCAACGCGGAGCCCTCGATCCTCTACGAGCAGGCCCTCAAGCGCGGCGAGGGCGAGATCGTCGCCAGCGGCGCCCTGGCCGCCCGCTCCGGCCAGAAGACCGGCCGCTCGCCCAAGGACAAGCGCATCGTCGACGCCGAGCCTTCGACCAAGGACGTCTGGTGGGGCGACGTCAACATCCGGCTGCAGGACAAGACCTTCCAGATCAACCGCCAGCGCGCGATCGACTTCCTGAACACCCGCGACCAGCTCTACGTGGTCGACGGCTTCGCCGGCTGGGATCCGAAGTACCAGATCAAGGTCCGCATCGTCTGCCTGAACGCCTACCACGCGCTGTTCATGCACAACATGCTGATCCGCCCCACCGCGGCCCAGCTCGCGCAGTTCGGCAACCCCGACTACGTGATCTTCAACGCGGGCCTGTTCCCGGCCAACCCGCTGACCAACGAGATGAGCAGCCCGACCTCGGTCGACCTGTCGTTCGAGCGCGGCGAGTTCGTGATCCTGGGCACGCAGTACGCCGGTGAGATGAAGAAGGGTGTGTTCACGATCATGAACTACCTGATGCCCAAGCAGGGCGTCATGTCGATGCACTGCTCGGCGAACGAAGGCAAGGACGGCGACGTGTCGCTGTTCTTCGGCCTTTCGGGCACCGGCAAGACCACCCTGTCGGCCGACCCGCGCCGCGCCCTGATCGGCGACGACGAGCACTGCTGGAGCTCGGAAGGCGTGTTCAACATCGAAGGTGGTTGCTACGCCAAGTGCATCAACCTGAGCCAGGAGAGCGAGCCGGAGATCTATGCGGCGATCCGCTACGGCTCGGTGTTGGAGAACGTCGTCTACGACAAGCAGACGCGCGTGGTCGACTACACCAACCAGTCGATCACCGAGAACACCCGCTGCAGCTACCCGGTCGAGTACATCCCGAACGCGAAGATCCCGTGTGTCGGCAAGCACCCGAAGAACGTGATCTTCCTCACCTGTGACGCGTTCGGCGTGCTGCCCCCGGTCAGCAAGCTGACTCCGGAGCAGGCGATGTACCACTTCATCTCGGGCTACACGGCCAAGGTCGCTGGCACGGAGATGGGCGTGAAGGATCCGGAAGCGACGTTCTCGGCGTGCTTCGGCGCCGCGTTCATGGTCTGGCACCCGACCAAGTACGCCGAACTGCTCGCCAGCCAGATCGCCAAGCACGGCTCGCAGGCTTGGCTGGTCAACACCGGCTGGAGCGGCGGCGGCCACGGCGTGGGCAAGCGCATGAGCCTCAAGTACACGCGCGCCATCCTGGACGCGATCCACGACGGCTCGCTGGCCAAGGCCCCGACCCAGGTCGATCCGATCTTCGGCCTGCACGTGCCGCAGAGCTGTGGCAACGTGCCGGCCGAGATCCTGAATCCGAAGAACACCTGGGCGGACAAGGCCGCGTACGACCAGAAGGCGAAGCACCTGGCGGGTCTGTTCCAGAAGAACTTCGGCAAGTACGCCGACCGCGCCAGCGACGCGATCCGCAACGCCGGCCCCAAAGTCTGAGCGCCTGCAGGTTCCTCGTGCCGCGGCTCGGTTCGCGGCGCACTGGCGAGGGGCGCCTGCACCTTCCGGCGGGCGTCTCCAGCAGCCGCCCGCGCCGCTCGTCACTTGCCGCGGTTGCGCGCTTTGACGAACGTCTCGTCCTCTTCGTGCACCCGGCCGGTGCCGAAGTTCTGCACCCAGTTGCGGCCGTCCACGCCCACCCCCATCTCGGTGTGGCGCGGGTGCAGCAGGTTGCGGTGGTGTCCGGACGAGTGGCACCAGGCGTCGTGGGCCGCCGGCGCCGAATCGTTGAGGGCGATGTTCTCGCTGACGCCCGAGTGGTAGCCGGCGAGGCGCATGCGTTGCCCCGGCGACTCGCGGCCCGGCGTCGGTGACTGGTGCGCGAAGTAGCCGAGCTTCGACATCTCCTCGGCGTGGCCTTGCGACGCCGCCGCCAAACTCGGCACCAGCGCCAGCGGCCGATGGCCGAACATCACCCGGTACTCGTTGGTGACCCGCAGCTGCTCACGCACCGGGGCGGTGATGCGCTTCTGCTGCCACAGCGCTTCGTTGTAGGCGAGCACTTGCCGCCACACCTTCTGTTCTTCGCGCTCCTCTCCGGTGCGGGCGAAGTCGGCGATGCCGACCGTGGCACCCGGTGGCAGGGCGCGCGCCCAATCCAGCACTTCGAGGTGGTCGCGGTCGCCGTGGCCGAGCTCGGCCAGCGTCTGGGCCAACCATTCGGCCCGAGCCAAGTCGTCGGCCAGACTGGCCGGCACCGCGACCTTGATCCGGTCGTCGTGCCACTGTTTGCGCACGGCATCGATGCGCCGATCCACCTCGGCTTGCACGCGGCTGTACTCGGCATACCGATCCGAACTCACCGCCGGAGGCTTGTACGGATAGAAGTACGCGACCTCGTCGTAGATCAGGTCCTTGGCGTGCTGCCGCGCCTTGTCGAGTTCTTCGCGCTGGGCCAGCAGCTTGCCGACCTGCTTGCGCAAGGTGCTGCTCTGCAGGCGGGCCAACTGCTGGTCGAGTTCGCGCTGGCAGGCCGCAGCGAACGCCAGCAAGCTGTCACCGCCCTGGCCTCGAGCTTCCTGCAGCAGCGCTTCGCGCAGGCTGGCGTCGCGGCTCTTCAGCGCGCTGGCCAAGCGGTTGGCGAGCTTCAGCGCATCCTTCTGCACGTCCACCGCGCGCGCACTCTGGAAGCCATCCTTGGCCAGGATGTAACCGCGCGGATCGAACGGCTCGCCGCGGCCGGCGGCGAGGCGGCGATCGATCGCCTCCTTCAGCTGCGGCTCGGCCCGCAGCAGCCGCGCCAACAGCCCCTCGGCGGCGGCCGGCTCTTCGGCGTCGTAGAGCAGGCACGCCGCGCCGAGGGCCGCACTGCCGGTCGGCCGCACTTGCTCCACCAGCAACACGAACCCCGCCGGCGCGAGATCGCCAAAGCTGCAGCGCACCTCGCCATCGGGTCCGTGGCCGAGCAAGGTTTGCCCGTCCACCCCCTTCAGCGTGCACGGGCGGCCCGAATCGAGGGTCACGTCCAGGCTCTTGCCTTGGCGCAGCACGTCCAGGAACGCGGCCTGGAACGCCGCTTTCAGTTCGGCGGTGTCGGCGCGTTGGCGCAAGCGCTCGCCATAGGCCGGGTCCTCGGCTTGCATCGCCGCCGCGGCCTCGCGCAACAGCGGCACCATGCCCGCGAAGGCCGCCTGCTGCTCGGCGGCGCGCACCTGATCGAGCAGTTCGCGCACCCGCAGCAGCGGGGCCGCAGCCGGCGCCGGATTCGGACCCGCCACCTGGGAGCCGGCCGGGCTCGCAGGCAGTGGCTCGGAACGCACCGGAGCAGCACCTGACTGGCTGCCAACCGCCGCGGCGGGTGCCGCACTCGCCGGCGCGGCCGTGCGCGGCCGCGCCGCGGCGGTGCTGAGCAGCAGCGGCGCGTGCGTGGCGGTGAACTGGTCGAGCGCGGCGAACGCACCACCCTCGGGATACCGCAGCCGGACCGCGGCCACTTCGGCCAGCGCCTCGCGGTACTGCCCGGCCGCCGCCAACCGCTGCGCCGCTGCGAGCACTTGCTCGGCCCCGCGCAGGGCCCGTTCGACGATGCCCTGGCGCTGTGCCGTCAAGGCGGCGACGAGAGTCGGATCCGCTGCGTCGCCGAGCAGTTCCTGGAGTTGCTGCAGAGCCTGGGCGAACAGCCCCTGGTCGGCGAGCCGTGCCGCCAGCGCCGCGCCGGGCAAGCTCGGCTCGGCGGCGGCAGGCGGCGCCGCCACGGCCACCGGGGGTTCCGCCGGCGCGGCCGCGGCCGCCTTGGGCCGCTGTTCCAGCGTGGCGCGCAGGACGCTGCGCACCGCCCGCGCGGCGATGCGTTCGGCGGGCGCGCCCTGGACTTCGCGTTGCTGCAGCTCGGCGAGCCACTGCGCGTAACTGCGGTCGACCGCGGGATCGCGGACTTCGTCGGTGAACTGCCGGGTCGCGGCCTGGGCCGCCGCCAGCAACTGCGCGGCCGCCTCCAGCCGTTCGAGCCGGCCATCGCTCTCTGCCGCCCAGGCCGTGCGCAGTCGCGCGAGGCTGCTCTCGGCTTTCGGCCACGAGCCGGCTTCGATCTGGCGCTGCAGCACCGCGAGTTCTTCCTGGGCGCGAGAGCCGTCGCCCGCGAGCCACGGCAGGACCACCATCGCGGCCACCACCACGACTGCCACCGCGATGCCGGCGAGAGTCGGCCCCGAACGCCGCGGTGCGGCGCGCCGCACGCTCGGCGGCCGTGCCGGCGGGGTGGGCAACACTTCTGCGGGCTCGGCCGGGCGCACCACGGAACGGCCCAGGATCAACACCGCGGCCCCGAGTTCGAGCCGGTCGCCGAGTTCGATCGTCGCCGCAGCCGGACGCTGGTCGAGCGGCGTGAGCCGCTTGCCGTTCAGCACCACCGGGGCCCGGGCCTCGAGCTGCACCCCGCCGCCCACGACCAAGAACTGCCCGTGGATCGGGGCGACCCCTTCGGCTTCGAGGCGCAGCGCCGCCGAAGTCGCCGAACCCACCGCAACCCGCGGCTCCGTCAGCGGAAACAAGAAAGTGCGTCCTCGATCGAGGACTTGCAGGGTGAGCATGCGGTCGGACAGCGGGACGGGCCGCGGCGGTAAGGGGCCGCGCCAGCATACCAGTTGCCGCGCTCAAGGCATCGACTGCTTCTGCCACCACGAACCGACCCGATCGCGGGTCCGTTCGGCATAGGGCAGCCAAGCGCTGGCGAACGACACCACGGCCCGGCACTGCACCGGCTGCTCGGCCAAGAGCCGCGCCAGCCGCTGGTGCTCGGCCCGCGTCTGGTTGGCGACCACCAGCACCCCCCCGGGCCGCAGGCACGCCACCGCCCGCGCCAGCAGGGCCCTGGGCCGCAGATGGTGCAAGGGCGAGCCCCACCGCAGCAGCGGATACGCCGACAGGAACGGATAGAACATTGTCACCACGTCCTGGACGGGCAAGGCGAGGGTCTGGAAGTCCGCCACCAGGAACCGGGTGCCGGTGCCGGCCAGTGCCGCATGCGCCGTGGCATGGTCGGCGCGCGTACCGCCCCCGCGGTAGCGGCGGTAGCCGTCGATCTCGACGCCGAGCAGGGCCACGGCGCGGGGCACCGCGCTGCCGGCGCGTTCGAGCCACCGCTGCAGGGCGGTGGCGTACTGGAACACCCCAGAGCCCACGTCGACCGCGGCCACGTCCGCGCCGGCCGCCGGCCAACCCGCCGCGCCGGCCGCCGTGCGCAGCGCTTCCAGGCGCTCGAGCAGGGCCAGGTTCTCGGCATACACCAGCCGGGTCGAATGGCCCGCCAGCGTGGTGAGGTCGAAGTCGCGCCGCAGCCGGGCCTCGGCCGCCAGTGCCGCCGTTGCCGCCGCTGCGGGCAAGCCCTCGAACAGCTGGGCGAGCGACTCCACGGGCAGGGTGACGCGGCTGCGCCGCCGGCCCAGGTGGCTGCGCAACACGTAGTCGAGCTGGTTGCCGGGCGCGCGGAGCCAAGCCGCGGCGTGGCCGAGCAGGGACGGCATGGCCATGGCATCGGCAGAATCCCCCGCTCGGATCGAGTCCAGGTCCCGCCGAACCCAGGTTTTGGCTATGGTGCCTGCATGTCGGGCTCCACCCAGGATCTCGTCCGCGCCGCCAGCCACGACCCGCAGGCCCTCGAACACCTGCTGGTGCGCCACCTGCCGCAGTTGCAGGGTTGGCTGCGCTTGCGCATGGGGGCCATGCTGCGCGCCCGCGAGACCCCGGAAGACCTGGTGCAGTCGGTCGCGCGCGAGGCCCTCGGCGAACTCGCGACCTTCGAGTGGCGCGGCGAAGCGGCGTTCCGCCACTGGCTCTACACCCGCGCCCAACACAAGCTGCAGGACCGCCTGCGTTACCACGGCGCCAAGATGCGGGATCCGGCGCGCGAAGTGGCGCCGTCCGCCGCCGACAGCCGCAACCTGCTCGACTGCTACGCGCACCTGTGCACGCCGAGCCGGGACGTCGCCTCGGCAGAGGCCCTGCGGCGCATCGAAGCCGCTTTCGACGCCTTGCCCGAGGACTACCAGGAAGCGATCTCGCTGTATCGGCTGTGCGGCCTCGACTACCCCGAGATCGCCGAACGCATGGGGCGCAGCGAAGGCGCGGTGCGCAACTTGGTCTACCGCGGCCTGTCGCGTCTGGCGCTGCAGCTCGGTCCCGAGCCGGGCAGCGCTGGCTGACCTCAGCGCCGCCGGCGCCGCGCCAGTTCCGGAGGATGCCGCGCGCGCAAGGCGGCGAACCGCGGCGAGCCGGCGAGGCGCTGGCAAGGCGGGTCGTCCAGGTCGATCGGAGGAAACCAACCGGCGCGGTCGCAAGCCTCCAATGCGGTGAGCGCTTCCTCGGCCGCCTGCTCGGCGCCGGCCGCGTCCCCGTCCCGCTCGGCCAGGGCCGCCACCCGCAGCAGGTTCCAGGCCGCGGTGGCGAACTGCTCGGCGTCCGGCGGCAGGCTCACGAGTTCCCGCGCCACTGCCAGCAGTGGCTGGCGAGCCCCGGTCCGTCCGTACTCGGCGCACAACACACGCAGGTTGGTGCGGCGGTGCTGCACACCATCGCGGTCCGCGGTCGCCAAAGCCGCGGCGGCGCGGAACAGCGCCCGCCCGCGTTCCAGACGTTCGAGGCCTTGGGCCTGCGCCCCCTGCTGCAGGAGCACCTGCCCAGACTCGGTGAGGCAACTGGCGAAGGCCTCGACGTAGCTCGGCTGGTCCGGGTAAGCCATGGCGCTGGCCTCCAGGATCGGTTCGGCCTCGGCGTAGAACGGCCGCGCGGCCTGGATTTGGCCTTGGCGCACCAGGGTCTGGGCGATGCCCCAGACGGCGTGGCCACGCACGTGCAGGTCCTGCGGCCGCACCAACACGCGGTCCGTCGCGGGCGAGAGGTCCGCGGCGACCTGCCGGAACAAGGCCAGCGCCCGCTCGTGCTCGCCACGCCCGGCCAGAGCCTGCGCGTAGCGATTCTGCTGGGAGGCCCGCGCGGTGTTCGCGGCATCCGCGGTGCCCTCCGCAGCCAAAGCCTGCTGCCACCACTGGTCGGCCTCGGCGAAGGCACCGCGCCGCTCGGCCGCCAAGGCCTGCAGGCCCAGCACGTCCGCGCGGCAGGCCGCGGCGGCGCCGCGCAGCCCGGGATCCACGGCGGCCCGTTCCAGGTCCGCGGTGACGTTCCCCCGCAGCGTCTCGGCTTCGGCGACGGGCCAGCCCTCGGCCTCGAGGTTGAGCAGGTCCTGCGCCAGGAGCGCGCGCGCCAACGCCACGGCCGGCGCCGTTGCGCCGTCCAGAGGCCACGCCGCCAGCAGGGCGCGGGCGCGGGCCATGGCCTCGGCCTGGCGGCCCGCGCGGCGCAGCAGCGTCACCAAGCGCTGTTCGGCCTGCAGACGTTCCACGTCGAGTGCACCCGGCGGGGCTTCCTCGGCGAGCTGTTCGAGCGTGGCCAGCGCCCGGTCCAGCAGTGGGCTGGCGAGGCGGCGCCCGGTCGGCAGTGCGATCAGTTCGCTGCGCGACAGGCCGATCAGGAACTCGCGCACCGCGGCGAGCGCCGTGTCGCGTCCGGCTTCGGCGCGCCGCTTGGCCGCAGCCTCGATCGCGAGCGAGCGCTGCGCCTGCCAGGCGAACGCCACCGGCCACACCACCACCGCCGTGAGCACCACCGCCAACAGCGCCGCGAGCGTGCGGTGCCGCTGCGCGGCGCGCCACAGCCGCAGCCACAGGGGCAACCTGCGGGCCTGGATCGGGCGCTGCGCCAGCACCGCCGCGAGGTCGGCGGCGAACGCCGCGGCGGTGGCGTAGCGCCGTTCGCGGTCGAGGTCCATCGCCGCGTCGAGCACCAGGTGCAGCTCCCGCGGCAGCGAGCGATTCTGCACCGGCCGCCGCTGCCCCAGGGCGATGTGGGCGCGCAGGCTCGCCGCGTCGGCGCCGGAGAACGGCGGCGCCAACTCCAGGAGCTGGTAGAGCGTGGCGGCGAGTGCGTACACGTCGGAACGTTCGTCGGCGCCGAGCCCACGCAGTTGCTCGGGAGCCATGTAGGCCGGCGAGCCGGGCTCGGCGCCGGTGCGCGTCAGCCGCGGGTCGCCGGCCACCAGCGCCAGACCGAAGTCGAGCAACTGGGCCCGGCCGTCGACCGACAGCATCACGTTCGACGGTTTCAGGTCGCGGTGCACGATGCCCCGCTGGTGAGCATGGTGCAGGGCCACGGCTGCCTGGCGCAGCAGCTGCACCGCCGCGCCCCAGAAGGTGCCGGCGAACACCTCGGGCAACGCCTCACCCGCCGCGGTGGGCGTCCCGCCGAGCGCGCGCCACAGATCCACCCCGGACCGGCCCGCCGGCATGCGGTCGCCGAGTCGCTGCACCACCACGTCGATCGACGCGCCCTCGACGATCGGCATCGCATACCACGGCACGCCTTGGTGCTCGCCGGTGGCGACGATCGGCACGATGCCGGGATGCGACAGCCGAGCCACCACTTCGATCTCGCGGCGGAACCGTTCGCGCGCGCCCTCGAAGAACAGCAGGTCGGGCCGAATCACCTTGAGCGCCACCCGCCGGCCGAGGCTCTCTTGCTCGGCCAGGAACACCACGCCCATGCCGCCCGCCCCGAGCCGTTCGCCGAGCCGGAACTCCCCCAGTCGTTCGGGAAACTCACTGGGCGCGTCGCGCCGCAACAAGCCGGTCTGCCGGAACCGCTTGATCAGGGCCAGCACTTCGACGCGGTGCGCTGGGTGTTGGCCGAGGAACTGCTCGAGACCGGCATCGCCGCCGCGATCGAGGGCCTCCAGGGCCAAGGCCACCAAGTCCTCGAGCCAGGCGCTGGGTGCCGGGCGGTCCGGCCCTTCCGGCTCGGCATTGGGTTGGGATGCGAAGGTTGGGTCGGCCATGGCGCGAACGCACGGGGCGTCCATCGCCAGAAGGGTAACCCAGCCGCCGCCGTCACCAAGCCGTGCCGGAATTCTCGCCAACCTGAACCCGAAGGGCGGAACCGCTATCCTGGAGCCACCCGCTCGCCACGCCCTTGGTCCTCGAACTCCGCTACATCCCACCTGCCCCGCGCCCGGTGCGCTGCGCTTCCCTGGCGGCGCACCGCTGGCCAGTGCTGGCACTGGGGTTGTTGTTGGTGGTCAGCGGCGGGCTCTGGTCCTGGCTGCTGTTCCTGGCCCGCGGGGCCTTCGCCAGCGACCAGCGTCGCCTGGACACCGGCCCGACGGTCACCGCACTGGCCACGGTGGTCGCCGTCGACCCGCCCATGCACGCTGCCGGCCAACCCGTGCCGTGGCCCGACGGTGTGGCGCGCAGCGCGGTGCACTACACGTTTGGCTACCGCGACCAGACGTTCCCCGGCAGTTCGTTCGCGCCGCTCGGCAAGCATGCGGTGGGCGAACCGGCCACCGTCGAGCTGTTGCCCAACGAACCGAACCGCAACCGGCTGCTCGGCACCTTGCTCTACCTCGAACGCCCCTGGCTGCAGCCCGCGCCGTGGCTGGTCGCCACGGTGGTGCCGGGCGCCCTGGTGCTGCTCGGTTGGCTCGCCAGCGCGTTCCAGCTGCGCACCGTGCTGATGCACGGCGATGCCACGGTGGCCACCGTGCTCGGCGTGCGGCCGGTGCGGTGGCTCGTGCCGGAGATGCTCGAGGTGCGGTTCGTGTTCCGCGACCATCGCGCGCGCCTGTGCCGCGGGCGCCATTGGGTGCGCCTGCACGGCAGCCTCGGCCAGCGCCTGCGCGCCGCACCGTGCCAGGGCCAGGGCCTGCGTTTGCCGCTGCTGCACGACCGCCGCTTCCCGCAATGGCACCGTCTGGCCCTGCCCGAAGCGTTCGCCCGCGCAGCGCCGGTCGCGAACCCGAGCGCGCAACCGTGACCGACCCCGAACCCCTGCCGCCCGACCCCCTGCCGCCGGAGTCCGGCGGCCAAGAGGCCTTGGCGGTGGCGGCCCTGCTCGGCCGCCACGGCCCGATCGCGCGCCGGCTGCCCGACTTCGAAGTGCGCCCGCAGCAGCTCGCGTTGGCGCAGGCGATCGAGCGGGCGCTCGAAACCCGCCACCACCTGCTCGCCGAAGCCGGCACCGGCACCGGCAAATCGTTCGCCTATCTGCTGCCGGCCGCCGTGTACGCCGACCGGCATCAGGGCGAAGGCCCCGTGGTGGTGTCGACGCGCACCATCGCGCTGCAGGAACAGCTCGAACAGAAAGACCTGCCGTTCCTGCACGCAGTGCTGCCGTTCGAGTGGTCGTCGGTGACCGCGATCGGCCGCAACAACTACGTGTGCCTGCGCCGTCTGCACGCTGCCCAGCGCGATGCGGGCCTGTTCGCCGACCCGGACCAGCAGGCCCAGCTCGCACAACTGGCCAAGTGGTCGCTGCACACCAAGGACGGCACCCGCCAGGATCTGCCGTTCCAGGTGCAACCCGAAGTCTGGGAGGAAGTGCAGGCCGAACACGGCAACTGCCTGCAGCGCGCCTGCCCACACTTCGACCACTGCCACTGGCAGAGGGCGCGGCGGCGCATGCAGTCGGCACAGGTGCTGGTGGTCAACCACGCGCTCTACTGCGCCGACCTCGCCCTGCGCATGGCTGGCGCCGCCTACCTGCCGCCGCACCGGGTGGTGGTGTTCGACGAAGCGCACCATCTCGAACGCGTCGCCACCGAGAGCCTCGGCCTGCGCCTTGGCCCGCGCACCATCGGTTGGCACCTGCGGCGGCTGCACCACCGGCGCAGCGAGAAGAGCCTGCTGGCGCGCCAGTGCGGCCCGGTCGCCCGGTTGCTCTGGGAAGAGGCGCACCAGCACGCCGATGCGTTCTTCGCCGAGCTCGACCACCGCCTGCAGCAAGGCGGGCGCGGCGAGGGTCTGGCCCTGCACGACCAGCAGCTCGAAGAGTCGGTGTCCCCTTCGCTGCGGGCGCTGGCCCGCGAAGTCGCGGAGTGCGCGGCGCGCACCACCGAAGTCGACGTGCGCATGGAGCTGGCCGCGCGCGCCAACGGCCTCGAAGCGCTGTGCGCCACCCTACGCGCGCTCTGCGTGCCGAATCCGGAAGCCCCGGTGGCGATGGTGCGCTGGCTCGAGCCCTCCCGCCACGGCGCGCTGCTCTGCGGTGCGCCGCTCGACGTGAGCCAGGCGCTGCGCCAGCATCTGTTCAGCAACGGTCCGACCTGCATCCTCACCAGCGCCACGCTCGGCACCAGCGACGACGCCGAGTTCACCTGGCTGAAGCAGAAACTCGGCATCGACCGCGCCAAGGCGCTGCGGCAGGGTTCGCCGTTCGACTACGACCGCAGTGTGCGCCTGGTGCTCGAGGAGGGACTGCCCGATCCGAGCGCCGCCGCCAGTGCGTTCTTGCGCGAAGCCGGCGAACGTACGCTGGCCCACGTGCTGGAGAACGGCGGGCGCGCGCTGGTGCTGTGCACGTCGTGGGACTTCGTGCGCAACCTGGCCGCACAACTGCGCCCCCCGCTCAGCGAGCGCGGCATCGAACTGCTGGTGCAGGGCGAAGCGCCGCTGGCGCGTCTGCTCGAACGCAAGCGCAGCGAGCCGACCTCGGTGCTGCTCGGCACCGACAGTCTGTGGGAGGGCATCGACGTGCGCGGCGACGCCCTGACGTTGCTGGTGCTCACCAAGCTGCCGTTCCAGAGTCCGGGCCACCCGCTGGTGCAGGCGCGCTTGGCCGCCCTGCGCGCGCAGGGGCGCGATCCGTTCGCCGAGCATTCGCTGCCCGAGGCGATCCTGAAGTTCCGGCAGGGCTTCGGGCGGTTGATCCGCAGCCAGCAGGATCGGGGCACGGTGGTGATCCTCGACCCGCGGGTGCGCACCAAGGGCTACGGGCGGCGGTTTTTGGCCAGCTTGCCGTTCACGGGCAGTCCGGAGGGTGGCGGCGCGGACCCGTTCGGGCCGTGA
>JAEUHP010000072.1 GCA_016795295.1 Planctomycetota bacterium
ATCGCGGAACGCCTGCGCAACCTCACCGTGCGGTGAGCCCCTCACGGGGCGAAGCCGCTGCTCACACGCCCATGATGCTGTAGCCGGCGTCGACGTAGAGCGTTTGGCCGGTGACCCCGTGCGCGAGTCCCGAGAGCAGGAACAGGGCTGCGTTGCCGACGTCCGCTTGGTCGACGTTGCGGCGCAACGGCGACTTCTGTGCCATGGTGTCGAGCAGCGAGCCGAAGTCGGCGACGCCCATCGCCGAGACGGTCTTGATCGGACCGGCGGAGATGGCGTTCACGCGCACGCCCTTGGGGCCAAGGTCGTTGGCCAGGTAGCGCGTGTTGGCTTCGAGCGCGGCTTTGGCCACGCCCATCACGTTGTAGTTCGTGACCACCTTCTCGGCGCCGTAGTAGCTGAGGCAGACCACGCTGGCGTCGCGGCCGGCCATCAGCGGGGCGGCACCTTTGCACAGGGCGATCAGCGACCAGGCGCTGACCTGCTGGGCGAGTGCGTAGCCGTCCCAGCTGGTGTCGACGAAGTTGCCGCCGAGCTCCTCGCGCTTGGCGAAGGCGATCGAGTGCACCAGGCCGTCCAGCGGGCCGAACTCCTTGCCCAGCCGGTCGAAGAAACGGTCGATGTCGCCGGGCACGGTGACGTCGCACGGGGCCAGGAACGTGTTCCCGGGCAGTTCGGCGGCGAGTTTGCGCACGGGTTCTTCCATGCGCTCGTTCTGGTAGTTGAGCGCCAGGCGGGCGCCCTCGCGGTGCAGCGCCTGGGCGATGCCCCAGGCGATGGAGCGCTTGTTGGCGATACCGAAGATCACCACGTTCTTGCCGGTCATCAAACCCATTGTTCTGCCTCGATCGTGCGCGGTTCTGGAAAAAGGCCGAACCATAGCGGCGGCCCGGCGCAGGTCACGCATCCGCTGGCCTACGACGCGCCGGTGGCCGATTGCCGGAGGGAGTCGCTGCCGAGCACCGCGGCGAACAGCTTGCGAGCGATGGTCGTCCAAGGCGTCGTGGCGTCCAGCGGCAGCCAGTTCAGGCGGCCCACGTTGTTCGCCGTGCCGGCGTGGCCGTGCACGGTGATGCGGTGGTGGGTGATGGCGTGCCGGATGCTGGCCAGGACCGGGCCGCAGTCGAGGTGCGCGCCGTAGCGTTCGTGCAGGGTGGCCGGCAGGTCGGTTGGGTCGAGCGAACACAGCGCGCCGCCGCTGGGCAGTTCGATCTGGCCGGCGTTCGGCTCGCCCGCGGGCACGCGGGCGCCGAGGGCTCGGCCGCGGTCGAACACCAGGACCGCGCGGGCGGTGACTTCGACGCTGGCGCGCCGGGGCTTGCGGCGGGGCAGTTCGCTGGCGATGCCGGCTGCCCGGCCCAGACAGTCGGCGGCGACCGGGCAGCGTTCGCAGGCTGGCGCTTGCGGGGTGCACACCGTGGCGCCCAGCTCCATCAGGGCTTGGTTGAAGTCGCCGGGAGCTGCCGTGGGCAGCCAGGCAACCACCTGGGCATGGATGCGCCGCCGCACCGCCGCGGTGTCGACCGGTTCGCGGATGCCACGGTGGCGGGCGACCACCCGTTCGACGTTGCCGTCGATGGCCGGCTCGGCGCAGCCGAAGGCGATCGAGGCGATGGCGCCGCGGGTGTAGGTGCCGATTCCCGGCAGCTCGGCGAGCTGATCGGCGGTGTGCGGCACCTGGCCGCCGTGCTCGCGCACCACCGCCTTGGCGCCTTCGCGCAGCAGCCGAGCGCGGCGGTAGTAGCCGAGTCCGCGCCAAGCGGCGAACAGTTCGTCGTCGCTGGCCTTGGCGAAGGCCGCCGGCGTGGGGAAACGGGCCACGAACGCGGCGAACGGCTCGCGCACCGCAGCCACGCGGGTCTGCTGCAGCATCACTTCACTGACCCAGATCGCCCAGGGGTCGCGGGTGCGACGCCACGGCAGGTCCCGGGCGCTCGTTTGGAACCAGCCCAGCAGCCGGGCGGCGAACGCGGGTTCGCCCTGGTCGGCTCTGGGCCCCGACGTGGCAGCCGTGCGACGACGAGTGGCCACGGGGTCAGCGAATGGGTGGGGGCTGGCTCAATCGCCGAGCACGCTGGCGTCGGTGGGGCGGCCGCTCAGCTCGAGGCCCATGCGGTGGCGCAGGTCCTGTTCGGCACGGTCGAGCAGGTCGTTGAGGTGGACGGCATCCGCGTGTTCGGCGACCAGGACGATGCGAATGGTCCGGGTGGCTTCGGTGCCTTGCACCCTGGTGCGCAGGCTGATGTGCGGATGCTGCTTGGCCACTTCGGCAAGGGCCCCGGCGATCGAAGATTCGTCGTGGCCGTGGTAGTCGACGTGCCGTTCGCCGCGCACCGTGTCCGGGCCCTCGGCGCTCATCACCGGCATCACGTGGGTGGTGAAGAAGCGCTGCATCTCGGCGGGCACACCGGGCAGCAGGAAGACGGTGGTCGGACCGACCCGCAGTTGCACGGCCGGGGCGGTGCCCACGGTGTTCTCGTAACAGACCGAGCCTTTGGGCACCTTGGCCATGCCGCGCCGCGCCGCCGTGAGCCCCGGGTTCGGCACGGCTTCCTTGGCGAACAGGCGCGCATAGGCCCGCTCGATCATCTGCAGGGCCTGCGGGTCCTCGGCCAACGGCTGGCCGGTGGCCTTGGCCAGGCAACCGCGGGTGTCGTCGTCCCAGTTGGGGCCCAGGCCCCCGGTGACCAGCACGAACGTCGGCTTCTGCTCGAGGGCCCAGGAGAAGGCAGCTACCATCTCCGACTGCACCCGGTCGACCACCTGGATGGTGCGCACCCGGTAGCCGATGTCGTCGATGCGGTTGGCGATGAAGGCGGCGTTGCGGTCGACGACCGAGCCCTCGAGGATCTCGCGGGAAACGACCAGGATGATGACGCTCTTGTCGAACAAGTTCGGCTCCGTGCCCGACTCGGGTCGGGGGCTGGGCCGCCGCGGCGGCGACGACCGAAAGGAAGGATGCTAGCCGATCCGCAGCGATGTTGAAGCACGAGCCCGGCCCCGGAAGAATGCTCTTTTCGGCGCCGACTCACTCCGTCCGACCCCTGCGCTCATGACCGACCCGACTCCGCCCGCTGGCGGCCGCATCACCGATCTCCTGCTCGAACGGGAGATGCGGGAGAGCTATCTGAACTACTCGATGAGCGTGATCCTGAGTCGCGCTCTGCCCGATGCCCGAGACGGCCTGAAGCCGAGCCAGCGCCGGGTGTTGGTCGCCATGAACGACCTCAACCTGGGGCCGCGCAGCAGCCACCGCAAGTGCGCCAAGATCTGCGGCGACACCTCCGGCAACTACCACCCGCACGGCGAGTCGGTCGTCTACCCGACGCTGGTCGGCATGGCGCAGCCGTTCTCGACCCGCTACCCGCTGGTCGACAGCCAAGGCAACTTCGGCGCGATCGACGGCAGCCCGCCGGCGGCGATGCGCTACACCGAGGCCCGCCTCGGTTATCCGGCGATGCACCTGCTCGAGGACCTCGACAAGCAGACCGTCGACGAGGTGCCCAACTACGACGGCTCGCTGATGCAGCCGGTGGTGCTGCCGGCGCGCTTCCCGAACCTGATCTGCAACGGTTCGACCGGGATCGCCGTCGGCATGGCCGCCAGCCTGCCCCCGCACAACCTGCGCGAGGTGGCCAAGGCCATCGAGAAGCTGCTCGACAACCCCGAGGTCACGCTCGACGAACTGCTCGAAGTGGTGCCCGGCCCGGACTTCCCGACCGGGGGCACGATCATGGGCAAGGGCGGCATCCGCAACGCCTACGCCAGCGGTCGCGGCAACGTCGTGGTGCGCGCCAAGTACCACGTCGAGGAGAAGAAGGGCCGCAAGCTCCTGGTGTTCACCCAGGTGCCGTACCAGATCAAGACCACCACGATCCTGGAGCGCATCGACCATCTGGTGAAGAGCGACCAGATCGACTCGATCTCGGACGCCAACGACGAGAGCAACGACCGCGTCGGCTTGCGGCTGGTGGTCGAACTCAAGAAGGGGGTCGAGGACGAGACCGTCACGGTGAACCAGCTGTTCAAGCTGTCGCCGCTGCAGAGCACGTTCTCGATCATCAATCTGGCGATCCTCGACGGCCGGCCGCGCACGCTGTCGTTCAAGCAGATGCTCGAGTGCCACCGCGACCACCGCATCGAGGTGATCAAGCGGCGCACGCGCTTCCTGCTGCGCAAGGCCGAGGAGCGCCTGCACCTGATCGACGGCCTGCGCCTCGCGGTGCAGAACATCGACGAAGTGGTCGAGATCATCAAACGCTCGGCGAACACCGACGATGCGCGGCAGCGGCTGATCGCTCGCTTCGCCTTGTCGGACGTGCAGGCGCGCGCGATCCTCGACATGCGCCTGGCGCGGCTCACCGGGCTCGAGATCGAGAAGCTCGAGCAGGAGCACAAGGAAGTCACCGACAAGATCGCCTACTACAAGACGATCCTCTCGGACCGCCAGGTGCTGATCGGCCTGATGAAGCAGGACCTCGCCGAGATGGTCGAGCAGTATGGCGATGCGCGCCGGACCGTGGTCAGCGACGAGGAGGTCGGCAACTTCGTCGCCGAGGACCTGATCCCCGAAGAGATGATGGTCGTCACCGTCACCCACGAGCGCTACATCAAGCGCACCGCGCTCGACCAGTACCGCACCCAGGGTCGCGGCGGCAAGGGCGTGAGTGGCGCGGAGACCAAGGAAGGCGACTTCCTGTGGAACCTGTTCGTCGCCAGCACCCACGACCACCTGCTGTTCTTCACCGACAAGGGCCGCGTCTACTGGCGCAAGGTCTACGAGTTGCCGAGCTACGGCCGTACGGCCAAGGGCCGCGCCCTGGCCAACGTGGTCGAGCTGCAGCCCGAGGAGAAGATCACTGCGGTGCTGCGCGTCGAGGAGTTCGACGACCGGTTCCTGATGACGGCGACCAAGAAGGGCCTGATCAAGAAGACCGCCCTCGAACAGTACAGCCGGCCGCGCGCTGGCGGCATCATCGCGGTCGGCCTCGAAGAAGGCGATTCGTTGGTCGGGGTCGATCTGTGCCGGGCCGGCCAGAGCATCGTGCTCGGCACCCGCGACGGCATGTCGATCCGCTTCGACGAAGCCGATGCCCGCGCCATGGGCCGCAGCGCCGTCGGCGTCTGGGGCATTCGCCTCGAAGAAGGTGACGAGGTCGTCGACATGGTCGTCACCGACGGCAGCGGCACGCTGCTGACCGTTTGCGAGAACGGCTACGGCAAGCGCACTCTGGTCGAGGAGTACCGCGTCCAGTCGCGCGGCGGCAAGGGCATCATCGACATCCGCACCAGTGACCGGAACGGCAAGGTCGTGAACCTGCTCGCGGTCAACGACGACGACGAAGTGATGCTGATCAGCAAGGACGGCCAGATCGTGCGCACCAAGGTCGACGGCATCAGCGTGGTCGGCCGCAACACTCAGGGTGTGCGCTGCATCTCGCTGAACGGCGACGACAAGCTGGTGTCCGTGGCCCGCATTCCCAAGGACGAGACCGAGGCGGCGGCTGCCCCGCGCCAGTGACCCATCGCGGCCGTGGCCGCAACCGAACCTCGGTTGCGAGAATTGGCCATGGCCGCTGGTTGTTCGGGGCTTTACGCTCGCGACGATCCTCGCGCGGCGTGAGGATCCCCGAGACCACAGCCAATGGCGACCTACCTAGAGAAACTCACCACCGACATGAAGGCAGCGATGAAGGGCGGCGACAAGCCGCGCCTCGAAGTGCTGCGCATGTTGATCTCGGATCTGAAGAAGAAGGCGATCGACGCCAAGGTCGACAACCTGCCCGACGACGAGGAAGTCGGGGTGTTGCAGAAGGCGGTGAAGACGCGCGCCGATTCGGTGGCACAGGCCAAGAATGCGGGGCGAGCGGAGATCGCCGCCAAGGAGCAGTTCGAGATCGACGTGATCCAGTCCTACCTGCCGAAGCAGATGTCCGCCGCGGAAGTCGCCGCCAAGGTGCGCGAAGTCGCGGCGGCGATCGGCTACCAGGGCGGCAAGGACACCGGCCGGTTCATGAAGGAGTGGCAGGGCAAGTACAAGGGCCTGGCCGACGGCAAGCTGGTGCAAGAAGCGTTGAAGGCGCTCGGCTGAGCTGGGCCAGCCGCGAGCCCTACCCGCGAGCCCCTACCGACGACTGCCGCGATTGCCCTGGGCCGCCGAACAGCCGGGTGCTCAGCCGGCGCAGTGCACCCAGTCCTGACTGGCCATCACGCCAGCATGCCCATCACGTCGGCTGCCTGCTGCCGTTCCAGCGCCTCGCTCAGTCTTCTTCGCCGGTGCGGAGCACCGAGAGGAACGCCTCTTGTGGCACCTCGACGCTGCCGACCATGCGCATGCGCTTCTTGCCCTCTTTCTGCTTCTCGAGCAGCTTGCGCTTGCGCGAGATGTCGCCGCCGTAACACTTCGCGGTGACGTCCTTGCGCATCGGGGCGATGTTCTCGCGGGCGATGAACTTGCCGCCGATCGCCGCCTGCAGCGCCACTTCGAACTGGTGGCGTGGGATCTCCTTGCGCAGTTGCTTCAGGATCTTGCGGCCGCGGCTCTCGGCCTGGTCGCGGTGGCAGAGGAACGACAGCGCGTCGACCTCGTCGCCGGCGATCAGGATGCGCACCTTCACCAGGTTGCTGGCTTCGAAGCCTTCGACTTCGTAGTCCATGGTGCCATAGCCGCGCGTCGCCGACTTCAGATGGTCGTGGAAGTCGAAGATGATCTCGGCGAACGGGATGCGGAAGCCGATCATCACGCGTTCGCGGCCGTAGTAGTCGGTCTTGACGTATTGGCCGCGGCGATCCGTGCAGATCTTCATCACTGCGCCGATGTATTCGGCCGGCACCACCACGTTGACGTGGGCGATCGGCTCCAGGTACTCCTCGATCACCGAGCCATCGGGCAATTCGCTCGGCGAACGGATCTCCTTGATCTCGCCGTTGGTCATCTTGACGCGGTAGCGCACGGTTGGTGCGGTCTGCACCAGATCCATGTCTTCCTCGCGCTCCAAGCGCTGCTGGATGACCTCCATGTGCAGGAGGCCGAGGAAGCCGCAGCGGAAGCCGAAGCCCAACGCATCGCTGGTCTCGGGCTCGAAGGTGAACGAGCTGTCGTTCAGTCGCATCTTCTCGAGCGACTTGCGCAGATTCTCGAACTCGCTGGGCACCGTCGGGTAGAAGCCGCAGAACACCATCGGCTTCGGCTGGCGAAAGCCCGGCAACTGCTCAGAGCGCTGGTTCTCGTCCTCGTGGGTGACCGTGTCACCGATCACCACGTCCTGCAGCTTCTTGATGTTGGCGACGATGTAGCCGACCTCGCCGGCGGCCAGCTCGTCGACCGCCTGCATGTCGGGCTTGAGCTTGCCGACCTCCATGACCTCGTAGTGGGACATGGTGCCCATCATGCGGATCATCTCCCCCTTCACGACCCGGCCGTGGAACACGCGCACGTAGATGACGACGCCGCGATAGTCGTTGTAGACCGCGTCGAACAGCAGCGCTTGCAGCTTGCCCTTCGGATCGCCGGTCGGTGCTGGGATCTTGTGCACGATCGCTTCGAGCACCTGGTCGACATTCAGCCCGGTCTTCGCCGACACGGGAATGGCGTCCTCGGCGGGGATGCAGATCGCATCCTCGATCTCGGTGGCGACCTGGATCGGCCGCGCGTGCGGCAGGTCCATCTTGTTGAGCACCGGGATGACGGTGAGCTTGGCCTGTTCGGCCAGGTGTGCGTTGACCACGGTCTGCGCTTCGACACCCTGCGAAGCGTCGACCAGCAGCAGCGCGCCCTCGCACGCCTGCAGCGACTTGAGCACTTCGTAGTTGAAGTCGACGTGGCCGGGCGTGTCGATCAGGTTGAGCTGGTAGGTCACGCCGTCCTGGGCGCGGTAGTTCATCGCCACGGCGCGCGCCTTGATCGTGATGCCGCGTTCGCGCTCGAGCTCCATGTCGTCGAGCAGCTGTTCCTTCATCTGCCGCTTCTCGACGGTGCCGGTCAGTTCGACCAGACGGTCGGCGAGCGTGGACTTGCCGTGGTCCACGTGGGCGATGATGCTGAAGTTGCGGATCAGGCGGGTTTCGGTCACGGGCGTCTGGGTCTCGGCTTGGCAGTGTGGGTGGCGGTCGGTGCGGGTGCCAGCGGGTGGGAGGAGCGGGGCTCGGCCAGCGGGGCGAATAGGATAGCGATTCGCGGGTGGCTTGGGCAGGGGGCGGCTGGCGAACGAACGACGAACCAAGCTGCCCTGCCTCTGCCGCGTCGGGCCCGGCCCGCGGCTGGTCGGGACGCGCCGGACCGCCGCTCAGGGCCACCGGCCAGTGTGGTCAGGCAAGTGTCTGCTGGATTCCCGCCCCGCTGCCCAGGCCAGCGCGGGCGCAGGCCGCTCAGCCGTGCACCTGCTCCACCGCGTCGTGGCAGCGGGCGCAGTGCTGTGTCGACAGCGTCTTGCCGAGTCCCATGGCCCGCTCGGTAGCGCCCTTGGCCGCCTCGGCGGCGAACGCCCGCAGCGCAGCCTCTGCCTCGCGCGCATAGGTGGCGAAGTTGGGGACCTCCTTGTCCTCGAACGGGTCGTAGGCGAGGTGCATCACCGCGGCGCAGCGTTCGGCTGCGGCCGCGAGCGACTTGCCGTCGCCGAGCGCGCCGGTCTCGATCGCCTTCTCGATCGCATGCCAGTCGTCTTCGAGGCCCTTCATGGCTTCCTTCAGCGACTTCGGCTTGGCCGCCGGCGCGGCAGCGGGGGCTGGCGCTGCTGGTTCGGCGGTAGGCTCGGTGGCAGCGCAGGCGGCGATCACGAGTGCGGCGAAGAACAGGGCGAGGCGAGGCTTGTGCATGGCAAGGCTGGGCCTGGACTCTAGCGACGTGCGGCAGGGGAGCCAGCGCCGTAGCCAGTAACCCTGCCGGCACCGAACGGGAACTCGACGCACGGCTCGTTGTCGCCAAGTGGCACCCTTGCCCAGCGGATTTGCCCTTGCTTTCCCCGCGCCGGCGTCCATAGCTGGGCTCCCATGACGTCCACGCCCGCCATCACCAAGCGCAGCACCATGATCGATGTGCTGCAGGCCTACCCAAGCGCCCAGCGCGCCCTGTTCCGCCGTTACCACATCGGTGGCTGCAACAGCTGCGGCTACCAGCCCGAGGACGTGCTCGAAGACGTGGCGCGCAAGCACGGTATCGCCGATGCCGACGAGATCGTGGCGTTCCTCAAGGACGCCGACGAGACCGACCGCCGCATCCAGACCACCGTGGCCGAGGTGGCGGCGGCGTTGCGCGGGCCCAACCCGCCGAAGCTGCTCGACGTGCGTTCGCCCGACGAATGGCAGATCGCCCGCCTGCCGGGCGCCCAGCTGGTCGACGAACGCCTGGCCCAGGAAGTGATGACCTGGGCCCCCAGCACGCCGATCGTGCTCTACTGCCACAGCGGCCAGCGCAGCCTGGACGCGGCCTCCTACCTGGCCGGCCACGGCTTCGTGAACGTGCGCTCGATGGCCGGTGGCATCGACGCCTGGTCGGCCGAGATCGACAGCACCGTGCCGCGCTACGAAGTGGCCCGCGACCCGTACTCGGGCCGGCCCACCCTGCGGCCGTTGCGTGCGGCGATGGGCTGATCCTGCAGGTGCTGCGGGTCGGTGCGGCGCCGAAACGG